>NZ_CP136651.1:0-304250 GCF_036784765.1 Novosphingobium sp. ZN18A2
CGCTGGCTGCTCCATAAAACACCCGTTGCCGGTCGCGGGGTTCATCTGGACCGGTGTCGCATTGAACATTCGTTTTATCGACCTGCCAACCATGTTCGGCAGGAGTGGGTAAGTATTGTCCGCGCGGGGGCGAGCGCTTGCGGCTGCAAGAAACAGGACGGAAAACGACGTGAAATTCGATGGCGGAGGCGGGGCCGGTTCGGCCCGCGGTGTTTCTAGGTCCGCTGCCGGTGGGGCGGCACAACGAAAAAAGGGTGGCGAAGACAGGATGGTAGAGGACCAGGAAGCATTGGATCTTGCTGCTGACTGGGCCGACATAAGCCAGGGACTGAAAAAGGACCTGGGCCCGCAACTGCACAGCCAGTGGATCAAGCCCATTCAGCTTGGCACGTTCTGCAAGGAAACCGGAACGCTCGACCTGTTCCTGCCGACGGAGTTTTCGGCGAACTGGGTTGCGGACCGATTCGCAGACCGGCTTTCGCTCGCATGGAAGATCGCGCGCAGCGAAGTGCGCCAGGTGCGCATCACCGTGCACCCGCGCCGCCGCGCGCTGCCCGAGCTGCGCCTGAATGGCGAAGGCGCGGCGGCGGGGTCCGGCCTGCACCCGGTCGCACCGGCATCGATGACGCCGACCATGGCCGAAGCGCTGGCCAGCGGGCTCGACGCATCGCTGACCTTTGCCGAATTCGTGACCGGCAGCGCCAACGTGCTGGCCTGCAACGCGGCGCAACGCATGGCGGCCACCGATACGCCGCAGTTCTCGCCGCTCTACCTCAAGGCATCGACCGGACAGGGCAAGACGCACCTGCTCCACGCGATCGGCCACGCCTATGCGGCGAATCGTCCGGGCGCGCGCATCTTCTATTGTTCGGCCGAACGCTTCATGGTCGAATTCGTCCAGGCGATGCGCCAGAACGAGATGCTTGAGTTCAAGCAGCGCCTGCGCGGCTTCGACCTCCTGCTGGTCGATGATATCCAGTTCATTATCGGCAAGGCATCGACGCAGGAGGAATTCCTGCACACGATCGATGCGCTGCTGACCGCGGGCAAGCGCCTTGTGGTTGCCGCCGACCGTGCGCCGCAGGCACTGGACGGGGTGGAACAGCGCCTGCTGTCGCGCCTGTCGATGGGGCTTGTCGCCGATATCCAGCCGGCTGACATCGAACTGCGCCGCAAGATCCTCGAGCACCGGCTGCAGCGCTTCAGCACGCATGTGCCGGCCGACGTGATCGAGTTCCTGGCGCGGACCATCAACCGCAACGTGCGCGAGCTTGTGGGCGGGCTCAACAAGCTGATCGCCTATGCCCAGCTTACCGGCCAGCCGGTTTCGCTGCAGCTTGCCGAAGAACAGTTGACCGATATCCTTTCGGCCAACCGCCGCCGCATCACGATCGACGAGATCCAGCGCACAGTGTGCCAGTTCTACCGCGTCGACCGCACCGAGATGTCGTCCAAGCGCCGTGCCCGCGCGGTGGTGCGCCCGCGGCAGGTGGCAATGTATCTGGCCAAGGTGCTGACCCCGCGTTCCTACCCGGAAATCGGACGCAAGTTCGGCGGACGCGATCACTCCACCGTGATCCATGCGGTGCGCCTGATAGAGGAACTGCGCAGCCGCGACGCCGAAATGGACGGCGACGTGCGCACGCTGCTGAGACAACTCGAAGACTGAGCCCGAAAAAGGGTCGCAAACAAAGCAAAAGCACTGGGGGGCGCTGGGGCTTTGGCCATTGCGCTCCTTTTTATTGCCTGAGCCTTGGCCGCGCGCCGCTTCCGTTCGCTCCGACATGGCGGAAAGCGGCAGGCGGCTTGGACAATAGCGCTCGCAAAACCCGCCCCCCTTCCCTAAATCCCCGCGCATGACGCCCGACCGCCTCAACCGCTTTGCCCGCCACATCGTGCTGCCCGAAGTGGGCGGAATGGGGCAAGACCGGCTGGCGCGCGCGCATGTGGTGCTGGTCGGTATGGGCGGGATCGGCAATCCGGCGCTGCAATACCTGGCCGGAGCGGGCGTGGGCCGACTGACGCTGGTGGACAGCGACACGATCGAGGCATCGAACCTCCAGCGCCAGACACTGTTCCGCGAAGCGGACGTGGGCCGGGCCAAGGCGAACGTTGCGGCGCAATGGGTGGGGCGGTTCGATCCCGCGCTGAACGCCGAAGCGCATGTGCTGCGCATAACCGGCGCGAACGCGCGCGAGATCGTGCGCGGGGCGGACCTTGTGCTGGACGGGTGCGACAACTTCGCCACGCGGCTTGCGGTGTCGGATGCCTGCGTGGCCGAACAGGTGCCGCTCACCAGCGCGGCGCTGGGGCGCTTTCAGGGACAGGTGGCGAACTTCGCCGGGCACCGCGAAGGGCAGCCCTGCTATCGCTGCTTCGTGGGCGACGCCTTCGATGCCGAGGATTGCGACACGTGCGCGGACGACGGCGTGCTGGGCGCGATGGTGGGCATGGTCGGATCGTTCGCGGCGATGCACGGCCTGCGCGCGCTGCTGGAGGGAGTTACGACGCTGGGCGATCCGCAATGGGGCCAGTTGCACCTGTTCGACGGGTTGAAGCCTTCAATGCGCACGATGCGGATCGCAAAGGACGCGGCGTGTTCGGGTTGCTCTGGCGGCCAGCAGTAATCGACGGCCCGGCCCTGCGGGGAGGCGGCCGCTTCAGCCCGCCAGCACCTCGTCCACCCAGGCGGGAACAAGTTCCCCCGCCGGCCCCAGCCGCGTCTCGTGGAACCAGTGCGAACCCTGGCTGCGTTCAAGGTTCAGCTCCAGCGTCTCCACACCCAGGTCGCGCGCGGTCTGCACAAAACCGGCGGCCGGATAGACCGCACCGGACGTGCCGATCGAAACGAACAGATCCGCCATGCGCAGGGCGGCATGTATCTCGTCCATGCGATAGGGCATCTCGCCAAACCACACCACGTCGGGCCGCAAGGCGCGCGCGCCGCACCTGGGGCATTCGGGCCTGTCGGCCAGCGGGCCGGACCAGCGGCTGCGCGCGTCGCAAAAGGTGCACCATGCGTTGAGGTGTTCGCCGTGCATATGGAGCACACGCGGTTCTATTCCATAGGGCGCGCCCGCGCGCTCGTGCAGGTCGTCCACGTTCTGGGTGACAATCAGCAACCCGCCTTTCCAGTTCGCGTCCAGCCGGGCAAGCGCGTCGTGCGCGGGGTTGGGCCGCTTTGTCTGGATCGCTTCGCGCCGCATGTCATAAAAGCGAAGCACAAGGTTCGGATCGCGCGCGAAGGCCTCGGGCGTTGCCACGTCCTCGACCCGGTGCTGTTCCCACAATCCCCCGCCGCCACGGAACGTATCGATCCCGCTTTCGGCGGAAATCCCCGCGCCGGTAAGGATCACGATGTTGCGCGTCTCGTCCATCGCGCCCATGAAGCACGCCGGTAATGGGGTGAGCAATGGCCAGAATCGGAATCATCGGAAAGTTGGGGCGCATGGGGCAGACGCTGGAAAGCGCCATCCTTGCAGCGGGGCACGAAGTATCGGGCGGCATAGACAAGGGTGACGATCCCGCACCGCTGGCGAAGGACAGCGACGTGCTGGTCGATTTTTCCGCCCCCGCCGCGCTGGAAGCGACGCTGGACGCGGCGGTTGCCGCAGGCACGCCGATTGTGATCGGCACCACCGGGCTTGAGGAACGCCACCACTTCCTGATCGACGATGCGGCGCAAAGCATCCCGGTGCTTCAGACGGGAAACACCTCGCTGGGTGTCACGCTGCTGGCGCACCTGGTGCGCGAAGCAGCCGGCAGGCTGGGCGAGGACTGGGACATCGAAATCGTCGAAACGCACCATCGCATGAAGGTGGACGCGCCATCGGGCACCGCGATTCTGCTGGGCGAAGCGGCGGCGCGCGGGCGCGGCGTGGACCTTGCCGAAGCATCGGTGCGCGGGCGCGACGGCATAACCGGCGCGCGCGCTTCGGGGACGATCGGCTTTGCGTCCTTGCGCGGCGGAACCGTGGCGGGCGACCACACCGTGCATTTCCTGGCCGACAACGAACGGCTGAGCCTGTCGCACATGGCCGAGAATCGTGGCATCTTCGCGCGCGGCGCGGTGCGCGCGGCCGAATGGCTGATGGGCCGGGAACCGGGACGCTATACGATGCCGGAGGTTCTGGGGCTTTGAAGAAGGACCAGATCTTCGAATTCTTCCGCCGCCTGTGCGAACTCAACCCCGATCCGCAGACCGAGCTGGAATTCGGCAATACCTATCAGTTGCTCGTCGCGGTCGTGCTGTCGGCACAGGCGACCGACGCGGGCGTGAACAAGGCCACCCGCGCGCTGTTTGCCGAGGTGAAGACGCCCGCGCAGATGGTCGCGCTGGGCGAAGACGGCCTGAAGCAGCACATCAAGACCATCGGCCTGTTCAATTCCAAGGCGAAGAACGTGATCGCCCTGTCCGAAATCCTGGTGCGCGATCACGACGGCGCGGTGCCGATGGACCGCGATGCGCTGGTCGCGCTGCCCGGCGTGGGCCGCAAGACCGCGAACGTGGTGCTGAACTGCGCGCTGGGGGCGGAAACCTTCCCGGTCGATACGCACGTTTTCCGCGTCTGCAACCGCACCGGCCTTGCCAGGGGCAAGACCCCCGAAAAGGTAGAGGCGCTGCTGGAAAAGCGGGTGCCCGAACCGTTCCGTGTCGGCGCGCACCACTGGCTGATCCTGCACGGACGCTATCTGTGCAAGGCGCGCACGCCCGAATGCTGGCGCTGCCCGGTGGCGGACCTGTGCTCCTTCAAATCGAAGACACCCGCGCCCAAAAAGGGTAAGGTCGCCGCGCAAGGGAAGACAACAACAGGTTGAGGATCGTCATGAAACGTTCGTTCCTTTTCGCTTCCGTTCTCACCGCCGCCCTCCTCGCCGGGTGCACAGCGCAAGACGGGATGGACAAGCAGGCCGCGCGCGCGGACCGCGTTCCGGCGGCCAGATCGGTCGGTGAAGCGGTCAGCTGCATTCCGCTGGCGCAGCTGCGCGAAAGCATCGTGCGCGACGACCGGACGATAGACTTCCGCATGACCGGCGGCCGCGTCTATCGCAATGTGTTGCCCTATTCGTGCAGCGGCCTGGGGTTCGAGCGGGCCTTTTCCTACGCCACCTCGCTCTCGCAGCTTTGCAGCACCGACATCATCCATGTGTTGCAGACCGTGGGCGGCCGGGTCCAGCCCGCTGCTGCGTGCGGGCTAGGCCAGTTCCAGCCGGTGGAACTGGAGAAGAAGCCCCGCGGCTGAAGCCGGCCGCGATCCGGACGCTTACGTTTCGTAGTTGTCCGGATCGAGGTTCAGATGCGCGCGCCCGTGCGCCACGGTGCGGGTCGGCGCGTGAACCGGCTCCGCATCCGGGTCCAGCGGCGGCTGGAGCATTCCTTCCCACTTGGTGATGACCGACGTCGCCACCGCGTTGCCCACGACGTTGGTCGCGGTGCGGCCCATGTCGAGGAACTGGTCGATGGCAAGGATCAGCGCGATCCCTTCGACCGGCAGGCCGAACTGGGTAAGCGTGGCGGCGATCACCACCAGGCTGGCGCGCGGCACACCGGCGATGCCCTTGCTCGTCACCATCAGCGTAAGCAGCATCAGTATCTGCGTGCCGATATCGATGTGGATGCCATAGGCCTGCGCGATGAAGATCGTCGCAAAGCTCATGTACATCATCGAACCGTCGAGGTTGAAGCTGTAGCCCAGCGGCAGCACGAAGCCGGAGATGCGGCGCGGAACGCCGAAGCGGTCAAGCTGCTCGAACAGTTTGGGCAGCGCGGCTTCGGAACTCGCGGTCGAAAAACCCAGCAGCAGCGGTTCGCGGATGTAACGGATCAGCAGCCAGATGCGCCCGCGCAAGAACACCGCGCCGATCGTGAACAGCAGGGTCCACAGCAGCAGCAGCCCGAAATAGAACTCGCCCATCAGCACGCCGTAGGCTGCGATGATGCCCAGCCCCTTGGTCGCCACCACCGCGCCGATCGCGCCGAACACCGCGAAGGGCGCAAAGCGCATCACGTAATCGGTGATCTGCAGCATCAGGTCGGCCAGCGCCTCGCTGCCCTTCACGATGGGTTCGCCCTTCTCGCCGATGGCTGAAAGTGCCACGCCGACGAAGAGAGAAAATACCAGGATCTGCAGGATATGGTTCTGCGCCATCGCATCGAAGGCGCTGGTCGGGAATATCTCGAGAACGAAGTGGCGCAGGGTGAATTCGCCCGTCGCAAGCTCTCCCAGCTTTTCGCCGGCGTGCAGCGATAGGCCCACACCCGGCTTGAACAGGTTGACCAGGAACAGGCCGAGAGTAAGCGAAATCAGGCTGGCGCTGATGAACCAGGCGAGCGCACGCCCGCCGATCCGGCCCAGCGCGGCGGCATCGCCCATGTTGGCGATACCGGTCACGATCGTCGCGAAGACAAGCGGCGCGATGATCATCTTGATCAGTTTCAGGAATACGTCGGGCAGAAGCTTCAGGTAATCGGCCCACTGCGCCAGCGCGGGATCGCCGGCCGGATAGACGTTGTTGATCACGGCCCCGGCCACCAGGCCGAGCACCATGCCGATAATGATGTAAAGCGTAAGGCGACGCGCCAACGAAATTCTCCCCGACGACCCGAAAGTTGCCGGGGAGACTAGAGTCGGAAAACGCTATGGGCAATGCGAGGAAATTGCATTCCCGCTCGTTATCCCTGTCTGATGCGCCCGCCCGATTCAGGCGCGCGCTGATTCAGGCAGCGGCCATCTCCGCTTCGGCCGGGGCAAGACGGATCAGGTAATCGAACGCCGAAAGCGCGGCCTTCGATCCTTCGCCCATAGCGATAACGATCTGCTTGTAGGGCACGGTCGTGGCATCGCCCGCCGCGAAAATGCCCGGACGCGAGGTTTCGCAGCGATCGTCGATCTCTATCTCGCCGCGCTTGGTCAGCGCGATGGTATCGCCCAGCCACTCGGTATTGGGGACAAGGCCGATCTGCACGAAGATGCCTTCCAGTTCGACCTGGTGCACGTCGTCAGAATTGCGGTCCTTGTAGGTCAGGCCCGTCACCTTCTCGCCATTGCCGTGCACTTCGGTGGTCAGCGCGGAGGTGATGATCTTCACGTTGGGCAGGCTGGCAAGCTTCCTTTGCAACACCGCGTCGGCGCGAAGCTCGCTGTCGAATTCGATCAGCGTCACATGCGCAACGATGCCGGCAAGGTCGATTGCCGCCTCTACGCCGGAGTTGCCGCCGCCGATCACCGCCACGCGCTTGCCCTTGAACAGCGGGCCGTCGCAGTGCGGGCAATAGGCGACACCCTTGTTGCGATACTCGTCTTCGCCCGGAACACCCATCTGGCGCCAGCGCGCGCCGGTGGAAAGGATCAGCGCACGCGTCTTCAGCGAAGCGCCGTTCTCCAGCACCACTTCGTGCAGGCCGCCTTCCTCGCTGGCGGGAACGAGCCTTTCCGCCCGCTGCAGGTTCATCACGTCCACGTCATAGTCGTGCACGTGCTGCTCAAGCTGCGCGGCGAGCTTCGGCCCTTCGGTATGCGGCACCGAAATGAAGTTCTCGATCGCCATCGTGTCGAGCACCTGCCCGCCGAAGCGTTCGGCCAGAACGCCGGTGCGAATGCCCTTGCGCGCGGCATAGATCGCAGAGGCCGCACCCGCCGGGCCGCCACCGATGACGAGCACGTCGAACGCATCCTTCCCCGCGATCTCCTCGGCCTTGCGTGCCGAAGCACCGGTGTCGATCTTCGCAAGGATCTGTTCCAGTTCCATGCGCCCCTGTGCGAACGGCTCCCCGTTCAGATAGACCGACGGCACGGCCATGACCTTGCGCGCATCCACTTCGTCCTGGAACAGCGCGCCGTCTATCGCGGTCGCGCGGATACGCGGGTTGAGCACGCTCATCGTATTGAGCGCCTGCACCACGTCGGGGCAGTTCTGGCAGGAAAGCGAGAAATAGACCTCGAAATCATAGTCGCCCGGCAGCGCCTTGATCGCCTCTGCGGTGGCGGGATCGATCTTGGGCGGGTGGCCGCCGACCTGCAGCAGCGCGAGCACCAGCGACGTGAACTCGTGCCCCATGGGCAAGCCGGCAAAGCGCACGCCGACGTCCGTCCCCTTGCGGCGGATCAGGAAGCTGGGCTTGCGCGCATCGTCCGCCGGATCGGCCAGCGTAACCATGTCCGACAAACCGGCGATCTGGTTCAGGAGATCGGCCAGCTCGCGCGACTTCGCATCGTCCCCCAGCGAGGGAACAAGCTCGATCGGCTGCTTCACGTGGCCGAGATAGGTCTTGAGCTGGGTCGAAAGGTTTGCGTCGAGCATGGCGGATTCTCTCAAATGAGGATGGCGGGCAGCAAAACGGCCCGGGCGGGAGGGGGGAACCGCCCGGGCCGCACTGGGGCGCCCATAGCTGTAAAGGGATGCGCTACGGGCGCCTGCGGGTTGGCGCGATCAGATCTTGCCGACGAGGTCGAGCGAAGGCGCAAGCGTTTCGGCGCCTTCTTCCCACTTGGCCGGGCAGACCTGGCCGGGGTTCTCGCGAACGTACTGGGCGGCCTTGATCTTGCGGACCAGTTCGGCGGCGTTGCGGCCAACGCCTTCGCAGGTGATTTCCATCACCTGGATCACACCGTCCGGATCGACCACAAAGGTCGCGCGGTCGGCAAGACCCTGGCCTTCGCGCAGAACGCCGAAGTTGTTGCTGATCGTGTGGTTCTGGTCACCCAGCATGTGATAGTTGATCTTGCCGATTGCCGGCGAGCTGTCGTGCCAGGCCTTGTGGCTGAAGTGCGTATCGGTCGACACCGAATAGACTTCCACGCCCATCTGCTGCAGCGTGGCGTACTGGTCGGCCATGTCTTCCAGTTCGGTCGGGCAGACGAACGTGAAGTCGGCCGGATAGAAGAAGAACACGGCCCACTTGCCGCGAACGTCACCGTCGGTGACTTCCAGGAACTTCCCTTCCTTGAACGACTGCGCGACGAACGGCTTGATCTCGCTACCGATGATTCCCATGACTTTTTGCTCCGCTTGTTACGGGGTTGAAACTGACGATCCGGAAATAGGTGTGCGTCTGCGAAAACGCCAATGGGGAAATCCGATTTTTGCGATTGAGTAAATCAATCATCGAAATTTGATCGATATCATGGATTAAAGACTCGACATCGGCAACCGCTTCGGCGATGATGGGGTTTCTGCATCTTTTCAAAGTATAACCGAAACGGACCGAGTTGCCCCGGCCCGGCGCGCATCGGGATGCAAACCGGCCATCGTCGCGACAGATCGGATTTCGCTATCGCAGGAAAGCGGATGTTGCGATTGCGCTGTTGCTATCGTCTCAGCCGCACGCTTTTCTCAGCTGCGCGCTTTTCTCAGCCACACTGGGCCTTGTGCATCAGCTTCTGGTCGGCCAGCACCAGCGCCATCATCGCTTCCACCACCGGCACGCCGCGAATGCCCACGCAAGGATCGTGGCGGCCCTTGGTGAACAGCTCGGTCGCTTCGCCCTCACGCGTAACGGTGGGAACCGGCTTGAGGATCGAACTGGTCGGCTTGAACGCCACGCGCACCGTCACCGGCTGACCGGTGGATATGCCGCCCGCAACCCCGCCCGCGTGGTTGGCAAGGAACGCCGGACCTGCATTGCTGCCGCCCGGTTCGGCGGGCCGCATCGGGTCGGCATTGCCTTCGCCGGTATTGCGCGCGGCGGCAAAACCGTCGCCGATCTCCACGCCCTTGACCGCGTTGATTCCCATCATCGCGTGCGCCAGTTCGGCATCCAGTTTGGCATAGAGCGGCGCGCCCCAGCCAGCCGGAACGCCGGTTGCCGCGCATTCGACCACCGCACCCAGCGAAGAACCCGCCTTGCGCGCACCGTCCACCAGCTTTTCCCAGCGCGCGGCGGCAGCGGCATCGGGGCAGAAGAACGGGTTGCGGCCGATCTCTTCCGCGTCGAAATTCGCCATGTCGATCGCATCGCCGCCGATTTCGGATACCCAGCCGAGGATTGCCACTTCGGGAATCGCCAGCCGCGCCACCGCACCCGCCGCCACGCGGCTGGCGGTTTCGCGCGCGGATGACCGGCCGCCGCCGCGATAGTCGCGAAAGCCGTACTTCGCGTCATAGGCATAGTCGGCATGGCCGGGACGGTACGCCTTCGCGACCTCCGAATAGTCCCTGGATCGCTGGTCGACATTCTCGATCATCAGGCTGATTGGCGTTCCGGTCGTCCTGCCCTCGAACACGCCGGACAGGATCTTCACCTGGTCGGGTTCCTGCCGCTGCGTGGTGAAGCGCGATTGTCCGGGGCGCCGCGCGTCAAGGAACGGCTGGATATCGCTTTCGTTCAGCGGCAGGCCCGGCGGGCACCCGTCAACCACCGCGCCGATCGCGGGTCCGTGGCTCTCGCCCCAGGTGGTGAAGCGGAACATGTGGCCGAAGGTGTTGAAGCTCATGATCGGGCCTTGTCGCGGGATTGGCGCTTTGTCCAGACGCGGCTATTGAGCGCGGTCATGTACGTCAACGTATTCCGCAGCCACAAACACGAAGGCCATGACGCCGCGCGCTATGCCGCCGATGCCGAAGCGATGCGGGCATTGGCGGAAACGCAGCCGGGGTTCATTTCGTTCAAGAGCTTTGCCGCACCGGACGGCGAAACGCTTTCGATGTCCGAATGGGAGAGCGAGGAACACGCCCGGGCATGGCAGCGCCACGCCGCGCACATCGCGGTGCAGGGGCGCGGGCGCGCGGACTATTACGAAAGCTACACCGTCTATTCCTGCGCCGAGCCTGAGGTGCGCCGCTTCAAAAGGAACGAGCCTTGACCATCACGCTTTACGGAATCCCCAACTGCGACACCGTGAAGAAAGCGCGCAAGTGGCTTGACGGACAAGGGCTGCCCTACGCATTCCACGACTACAAGAAACAGGGCGCGGATGCGGGCAAGCTGGCCGCATGGATCGATGCCGCCGGGTGGGAGAAGGTGCTGAACCGCGCGGGCACGACATTCCGCAAGCTGCCAGACGGGGACAAGGCGGATATCGACGCGCAAAAGGCCGCGCGGCTGATGCTGGCCAATCCAAGCATGATAAAGCGGCCCATCGTCGAACATCCGGGCGGGCTTCTTGTCGGTTTCCGGCCGGAAGAATGGGCCGCCGCGCTGGCCTGACCGGCGCGAGGGGGGAAGGTATCGCGTCATGAATCCGCTTGAGGCGGCAGCCTTAGTCCTGGGCTTCGCCAACATCATCCTGCTTGTCCGCCGCTCGATCTGGAACTTCCCGTTCGGCATGGCGATGGTCGCGGTGCTGGCCTTCGTGCTGTTCCGCGCGAAGCTGTATTCGGAAGCCGGCCTGCAGGTCTTCTTCTTCGTGGTGCAGGGATACGGCTGGTGGTTGTGGCACCGCGCCGGCGGGGAAGAGCACGCGGTGGCCGTGTCATGGCTTCCCGCCCGCGCGCGCATCGCCTGGGGCGTGGCGACGGCGGTGCTGTCGCTCTCGCTGGGTTCCATCATGCACGCGCTGACCGACGCGGCGATGCCCTTCGCCGATTCGGCCGTAACCGGAGCCAGCATCGCCGCGCAGTTCCTGCTCTCGTTCCGCCGGGTGGAAAACTGGGTGCTGTGGGTCGGGATCGACGTCGTCTCTATCGAACTGTTCGTGATCCGCGGGCTTTACCTCACCGCCGTTCTCTATGCCGGGTTCCTGGTGATATCGGTGATGGGCCTGATCGAATGGAGCCGCGCCGCGCGAAAGGCCGCGCAGCCGTGAAGCGCATATGCTTCCACGGCGCTGAAAGCACCGGCAAGTCCGCGCTCGCCCGGCGGCTGCACGCGCGTTTCGGCTGGCCCTGGGTTCCCGAATACGGACGCGAATACTGCGAAACGTGTGGAACCGACCTTGCGATGGACGACCTGCTGGCTATCGCCGAAGGGCAGGACGCGGCGATGCGCGCGGCGGCGGCCGGCAACCCCGACGTGTTGATCCTCGACACCGACCCGCTGATGACCGCGGCCTGGGCGCAGATGCTGTTCGCCAATGTTCCGCCCGAACTGCTCGAATACGAAAAGGCCGATCTCTACCTGTTGTTCGCACCCGACGTGCCGTGGATCGCGGACGGCACGCGTTTCTTCGGCAGCGACAAGGCGCGCGCCCGCTTCGCCGCGATTGCCGAAGACATGCTGGTGCGCACCGGCGTTGCCTTCATCCGGATCGAAGGCGACTGGGCCGCGCGCGAGGCACAGGCGATTTCCGCGATTTTCCAGTGCGGCGGCGATGGCGCGGGACCATGCGCGCCATAACCTGAAATTAACCTCTCCGCGCAATAAGATCGCGCCTGACCGTGCAACAGAACTTCGCGAGGAGCGGCACATGGCATTCTTCAAGTCGATCAGCCCTGCGCTGATCCTGACGCTGATTCTTTCGGGGATCATCGGCAGTCAGGGTTCGACCGGCGGCGTCATGGGTATCCAGCACAAGTATATCTACGACTATGGCTATTACTGGTCGTGGTCCACGTTCCTGTGCTCGCTTGGCGTGGTCTGGGCGCTGATCATCATGCAGGGCGATTAGGCCGCCTTCTTCGTCGCGCTGACGATATAGTTCAGCGCCAGATCGTCCGACAGGTGGAGCCCTTTCGAGGGCGACCACGCGATGCCTTCCGGCGCGCCCGTCTCTAGCCCGGCATCCGCCAGCAGATCGCACAACTCGTCCGGCGTGACGAAATCGTCCCAGTGATGCGTGCCGCGCGGGATCAGGCCGATACGTTCCGCCCCTTCCACCATCAGCAGGCGCGACCGCGCGGTGCGGTTGGGGGTGGACAGCACCATCAGCCCGCCATCGTCCAGCGCCGCGGCCAGTTCGCGGACGAAAGCCCGCTTGTCGGCCACGTGTTCGATCACTTCCATCGCTGTAACCAGATCGAAGCCCGAGAGGCCGAGTTCGCCGATCTCGCCGTGGCGATAGTCTATCGCCAGCCCGCCGCCCTGAGCGTGCGCCTGCGCCGCCGCCACGTTCTCCGCCGCCGCATCGACCCCGGTAACCGCCGCGCCCAGCCGCGCAAGCGGCTCGCACAGCAGGCCCGCCCCGCAGCCCACGTCGAGCGCCCGCCTGCCCGCCAGCGGGCGGACCGAACGCGCATCGGCATCCCAGTGCCGGTCAATCGCCGAGCGCACGAAGCCGAGCCGCACCGGGTTCAGCCTGTGCAGCATGGCCGAAGAACCCTTCGGATCCCACCAGTCGGCGGCGAGGCGGCCGAAATGTTCGGCTTCGTCCGAGCGGATCGTGGCCGGCCGGTTCGTTGTTGCATTACCCATGCCACCTCCCTAACAGGACGCCCGCTGCGCCGCGAGGCCCATCGCGCGCAAGAATGTTTCGTTTCATGCGTGGACAGGAGCCCGAATTGGCCCGGATCGTGATGAAATTCGGCGGCACGTCGATGGCCGGGACCGAGCGCATCCGCCGCGTGGCGCGAATCGTCCAGCGCCAGCAGGCCGCCGGGCACGAAGTCGCGGTTGTCGTTTCCGCCATGGCCGGAGAGACCGACCGGCTCGTCAACTTCTGCCGCGAAGCGAACGCGCTTTACGATCCGGCCGAATACGACGTCGTGGTGGCGAGCGGCGAACAGGTGACGTCCGGCCTGCTGGCGATGCACTTGCAGGCGCTGGGCTGCAAGGCGCGATCGTGGCTGGGCTGGCAGGTTCCGATCCACACCGACGGGGCGCATGCCAAGGCCCGCATCCAGGAAATCGATTCGGACCGGCTGATCGCTTCGATGCGATCGGGCGAGATCGCGGTGATCCCCGGTTTCCAGGGGCTGACCGAAAATAACCGCGTCACCACGCTGGGCCGGGGCGGGTCCGACACGTCGGCCGTTGCGGTGGCGGCGGCGGTGGAAGCGGACCGCTGCGACATCTATACCGACGTGGACGGGGTTTACACCACAGACCCGCGCATCGTGGCCAAGGCCCGCAAGCTGAGCCACGTGACATACGAGGAAATGCTCGAACTGGCATCGGTCGGTTCGAAAGTGCTGCAGACCCGCTCGGTCAGCCTTGCCATGAAGGAAGGCGTGCGCGTGCAGGTGCTGAGCTCGTTCATCGACGATGACGCGCCCGCGGCCGATACGCTGCCCGGCACGATGATCGTTTCCGACGAGGAACTTGAGGAACTGGAAATGGAACGCCAGCTGATCACCGGCATCGCCGCCGACAAGAACGAAGCCAAGGTCACGCTGACGCGCGTGCCCGACAAGCCGGGCATCGTGGCGACGATCTTCGGCCCGCTGGCAGCGGCGTCAATCAACGTCGACATGATCATCCAGAACATTTCCAAGGACAAGGGCGAGACCGACGTTACCTTCACCCTGCCCCGCGCGGACCTGGCGCGCGGCCTTGCCATGCTGGAAGCGCGCAAGGACGATATCGGCTTCAACCGCCTGATTTCGGATTCCAAGGTTTCGAAGATCAGCGTTGTCGGTGTGGGCATGCGCAGCCACGCGGGCGTTGCCGCCATGATGTTCAAGGCGCTGGCCGATCGCGGCATCAACATCCTTGCCATCACCACCAGCGAGATCAAGGTTTCGGTGCTGATCGACGAGGATGAGACCGAACTGGCGGTGCGTATCCTGCACACCGCCTATGGCCTCGACGCCGCGGACGAAGCGGCCTGACCGCCACGCCCGGCCCGCTTCCCTTCGCGCAGGCCCTGTTCGCGCCGGCGCAGACGATTACGCCCGACCTTGCAGACCGCGCCCCGCGTGAGGCGGGAGCCTATCTACTGCTTATCCGGCTCGACGCATCGCTGGCGCTTGTCCACGCGCGGCGCGCGGAAACACTGGCGCCCGGCTGGTATGCCTATGCCGGCAGCGCGAAAGGGCCGGGCGGTATCGGCGCGCGCCTTGCCCGGCATTTCCGCAAGGACAAACGCATCCACTGGCACGTGGACCGGCTGACCGTTGCCGCCGCAGACTTCGCCGCGCTGGCGCTGCCGGACGGGACGGAATGCGCGATCGTGCGCGGGCTTGAAGGCACGGGGCGCTTCGCGCACGCGCTGAAGGGCTTCGGCAGCAGCGATTGTCCGCGCTGCCGATCGCACCTGTTGCGCTGGGTGGATTGAGCCTACTCGGTCGTCACGCCATCGAAATGCTCGTGCGCGGTGGCAGCCTCTTCGCAGGTCTTGTGAACGGTCCCGTCGATATGTTCGGGCGGTCCATAGATCGTGTACAGCCGCAGCGGCTCTGTGCCGGTGGCCTTCACGTTGTGGAGCGAGCCTTGCGGAACGACGATTCCGTCGTCGGCCTTCACCGGATTGCAGGCACCATCGATCCACACTTCGCCGGTTCCCCCTTCGATGCGGAAGAACTGGTCTCTGTCCTCGTGCACTTCCTCACCGATCTCGTCGCCCGGCTGGATCGCCATGAGCACGAGCTGGAGATTGTGCCCGGTATAGAGAACGCGGCGGAAGTCGTCGTTTTCTTCCGTCAGCTTGTCGATGTCGTCGACAAATCCCTTCTTCACCTCGCGCACTCCCTTGCTCGGCACTTGCGAATTACAGCCGTCATCCTAGGCACGGGCTTATCGCAGCGATAGCCGGAGAAAGCAGTAAAAAGCCCCGACCCGGCAACCACGCAGGGTCGGGGCAGTTTGCGGACCGGTCATGGGAATCTCCGGCCGGTCCGGGTTTGCGGGGTGAAACCCTGCAAGCTGTCAGGGTGCGGCGCCGGCGGGAGGGAGAACCGGCGCCGCACCCGTCAGGTCATCAAGCGAGCGCGTAGCAGTTCGCTTCCATGACCTTGGTCCAGGCGGCCGCGAAATCGCGCGCGAACTTTTCGCCCGCGTCGGCCGAACCGTAAACTTCGGCAAGCGCGCGAAGCTGCGCATTCGACCCGAAGATCAGATCGGCACGCGTGGCCTTCCACTTTTCCTTGCCGGTGGCGCGGTCGGTTCCGACGAATTCCTCGTCATTGCTGCCGTCCATCGCCTTCCAGACGGTACCCATGTCGAGCAGATTGACGAAGAAATCCGTCGTCAACTGGCCGGGCCGCGCGGTGAACTGGCCGTGCGGGCGGCCGCAGTGGTTGGCGCCCAGCACCCGCATCCCGCCGACAAGAACGGTCATCTCCGGTCCCGACAGGCCAAGCAGGTTGGACCGGTCCACCATCAGGTCTTCGGTCTTCACGCTCAGCCTGCCGCCCAGGTAGTTGCGGAAGGCATCGGCCTTGGGCTCAAGCGGGGCGAAGCTGTCGGCATCGGTCTGTTCGTCGGTCGCATCGCCGCGCCCGCCGCGGAACGGCACCGCGATATCGAAGCCGGCATCCTTCGCCGCCTTTTCCACCGCGGCGGTGCCGCCAAGCACGATCATGTCCGCCATCGACATCTTGCTGCCGCCGCGAAGCTCTTCCAGTTTCGCCAGCACGTTCGAAAGCTCGGCCGGTTCGTTCGCGGCCCAGCCCTTTTGCGGGGCAAGGCGGATGCGCGCACCGTTCGAGCCGCCGCGATAGTCGGACTTGCGGAATGTGGAGGCAGAGGCCCACGCGGCCTTCACCAGCTGGCTTACGGTCAGACCGCTGGCAAGGATCTTCGCCTTCATCTCGGCAACTTCGGCGGCGTTCGGCTTGTAACCGTCGGGCACCGGATCTTGCCAGATCAGGTCTTCCGCCGGCACTTCCGGCCCGTGGTAGCGCGCCTTCGGCCCCATATCGCGGTGCGTCAGCTTGAACCACGCGCGGGCGAAAGCGTCCCGGAAGGCTTCATGGTCGTTCATGAAGCGCTCGGAAATCTTGCGATAGTCCGGGTCCATCTTCATCGCCATGTCGGCCGTGGTCATGATTGTCGGCACCTTCTTCGAAGGATCGCCGGCCGAAGGCGCCAGATCTTCGGGATCGGGGTTGACCGGCGTCCACTGGTTGGCGCCCGCGGGGGACTTGGTCAGCTCGTAATCGTACTTGAACAGCAGCCGGAAATAGTTCTTCGACCATTCGAACGGCGTGTTGGTCCACGGCCCCTCGATTCCGGATGTGATCGCGTCGTCCAGAACGCCGGTGCCGCCCGGATTGGCCCAGCCGATGCCCATGGCCTCGATCGGGGTGCCCTCGGGCGCGGGGCCGAGCTTGCCGGCATCGCCGTTGCCGTGGCACTTGCCGAACGTGTGCCCGCCCGCGGTAAGCGCCACGGTTTCCTCGTCATTCATCGCCATGCGGGCGAAGGTTTCGCGGATGTCGCGGGCCATGCCTTCCATGTCGTGCGGATTGGCGCCCGGCCCTTCGGGGTTGACGTAGATCAGCCCCATCTGGATCGCCGCCAGCGGGTTTTCCAGGTCAAGGTCTTCCTTGGGCTGGATGCGCGTTTCGGCACCCGTGTTCACCCATTCGCTCTCTGTGCCCCAGTATACGGGTTCTGGCTGGTAAACGTCGGCGCGGCCGCCGCCGAAGCCGAAGGTCGGCCCGCCCATCGATTCGATCGCCACATTGCCGGTCAGCACGAAAAGGTCGGCCCAGCTGATCGCCTTTCCGTATTTCTGCTTTACCGGCCAAAGCAGACGCCGCGCCTTGTCGAGGCTGGCGTTGTCCGGCCAGGAATTGAGCGGCGCGAAACGCTGCTGCCCCTCACCCGCGCCGCCGCGTCCGTCAGAGATGCGATAGGTTCCTGCCGCGTGCCACGCCATGCGGATGAAGAACGGGCCGTAATGGCCATAGTCGGCGGGCCACCACGGCTGGGAATCGGTCATCAGCGCGGTAATGTCCGCCTTCAGCGCCTTGTAATCGACCGTGTTGAACGCTTCGACGTAGTTGAAATCGTCCCCCATCGGGTCGACCGGCTGCGCACCGTGCGACAGCATCTCCAGCGGGAGGGTATTCGGCCACCAATCCTCGTTGGTGCGGCCGAGCAGGCTGCGAATATTGCCGCCACCTTCGTGGAACGGGCACGCGCCGCCTTGCATGGAACCTGATGCTACGTCCATTTGTCCTCTCCTTCGCGGGTCAGCTGGTCAAAACAACAATCGCACGATACGCCTCGACTCATCATCGCCAAAGCAATTAAGTTTGGACACAAAAAGAGATAAATTCGATCAATCGTCCCGTCGCCGCAAGCACACTGCCGGTCGCGCACTTGCCGTTCGCCGCAGCCCGTTCTAATCGCGCCAGTGATGACGACATATCCCAAGACCGCCGCCCTGATGCGGCGCGGCGCCGAGTTCCTCGGCAGCGAACATGCAATCCTGTGCGGCGCGATGAGCTGGGTTTCCGAGCGCAACCTGGTCTCGGCAATCAGCAACGCGGGCGGTTTCGGCGTGATCGCCTGCGGGGCGATGACGCCCGACCTGCTGGATGCAGAGATCGCGGCGACCAGGGCGATGACCGGCAAGCCCTTCGGCGTGAACCTTATCACCATGCATCCGCAGCTTTTCGACCTGATCGATGTCTGCGTGAAGCACGGCGTCAGCCACGTCGTTCTGGCAGGCGGAATCCCGCCCAAGGGCAGCGTGGAAGCGATCAAGGCGGGCGGCGCGAAAGTGATCTGCTTCGCGCCCACGCTGGCGCTGGGCAAGAAGCTGCTCCGGTCCGGTGCGGATGCGCTCGTGATCGAAGGGATGGAAGCGGGCGGGCACATCGGCCCGGTTTCGACCAGCGTGCTGGCGCAGGAAATCCTGCCCGCGCTGGCGGAGGAAAACCTTGTGTTCGTGGCCGGCGGCATCGGGCGCGGCGAACTGGTTGCGGGCTATCTGGAAATGGGCGCTTGCGGCGTGCAGCTGGGCACGCGCTTTGCCTGCGCGACCGAATCGATTGCCCATCCCGACTTCAAGAAAGCCTTCTTCCGCGCTTCGGCACGCGACGCGATCGCCAGCGTTCAGGTCGACCCGCGCCTGCCGGTGATTCCGGTGCGCGCGCTGAAGAACAAGGGCACAGAGGCATTTTCCGCCAAGCAGGTGGAAGTGGCCAAGGCGCTCGATTCGGGCGAGGTCGAGATGGGCGAGGCGCAGCTCCAGATTGAACACTACTGGGCCGGTGCGCTGCGCCGCGCGGTAATCGACGGCGACGTGGAAAACGGATCGGTCATGGCCGGGCAGTCTGTCGGCATGGTGACGAAGGAAGAACCCGTCGCCGATATTATCGCGGAGTTGCTGGCGGAAAGCGAAGCGGCGCTGGGGCGGCGATAGAGCAGCAAGCTCAGCTTTCCAGCTCTACGTCCCAATAAAGCCAGTCGCGCCAGGTTTCGTGCAGGTAGTTGGGCGGAAAGCCGCGCCCCCTTTCCTGCAACTGCCAGTTGGTCGGGCGCGTGGGTTCCACCGCCAGTCTCATCCGCGCCTGTTCGGGCGTGCGGCCGCCCTTGCGCAGGTTGCAGGGGGAACAGGCGGTGGCGACGTTCTCCCAGGTGGTCTTCCCGCCCAGACGACGGGGGACGACGTGATCGAACGTAAGGTTCTGCAGCGCGCCGCAATACTGGCAGGAAAACCTGTCACGCAAAAACAGGTTGAAGCGGGTGAAGGCGGGATACTCGCTGGGCTTCACGTATTGCCGCAGCGCGATCACCGAAGGGATCTGCATGTCGAGCGAGGGCGAATGCACCTTGCGGTCGTAACTCGCCACAATGTCCACCCGCTCAAGGAACACTGCCTTTATCGCGGTCTGCCAGGGCCAGAGGCTGAGCGGGTAGTAGCTTAACGGAGTGTAGTCTGCATTGAGGACCAGGGCCGGGCAACTCGACAGATGACGCGCGGCGTCGCCGCTGTGGGGCCGCGCGGCGCGCGCCCGCTCTATCAGCTCCGTATGAAGCATGCTCCGGTCCGTCCTCCCATCACGTGCATCTTCGGGCTCCTTCGCCGGGCCTTCTGGAAGACTTGCATGACCGCTTCGTGACGCATCGTGGCAGGGAGAGAATCACGTAGGCGGCTGGAGGTCAAGTGCGGTTGCCGGGTTTCCACATTGCCGTTGCGCGATGGCTGCCCACCCCAACCCCTCCCGCAGGCGGGAGGGGAGCGAGACTTGCCGAGCCGAAGGCAAGGCCAGGGTCAGGCCCTAGTCGCAGCGGGGTGGGCAATCGCACCGGACTTACTTCGCCAGAACCTTCACAAGATCGAACAGGTAATCGCGCGCGGTATAGAGCGCCCTGGCCTCTATCCGCTCGTTAAGGCCGTGAATGCCGTTGCCGTCGGGTTCGACCCACACGCTCGGCACGCCATAGACCGGGATTCCCACCGCTTCGAGATAGACCCCGTCGGTCGCACCGGTGGACATCGTGGGCAGCACCGGAACGCCGGGGAAATACTTCGCCGCCAGCTTTTCGACCGGCCTCACGATCTGCGGATCGAGCGGCGGCGCCTTGGCGATGGGCTTGTCCTTCACGCGCATTTCGATCTTCACGCCCGGATCGCCGATCGCCTGTTCAAGCGCGGCCATCGTCTCTTCACCGGTGCGCCCGGGGAACATGCGGCAATTGACGTTCGCCTCCGCCCGTTGCGGCAGCGCGTTCAGCGCGTGCCCGGCATCGACCAGCGTCGCGACGCAAGTCGTGCGCAGCATGGAATGCAGCATCTTGTCCTTGTCCACCACGGCAAGTGCCGCCTTGTCGGACGGGTCGTTCGCCAGTGCGAGCATCGCCGCGCCGGTCGCATCCTTGCGCATCGCGCCGGCCTTCAGGAAAAACGCCTTCGTCACTTCGTTGAACTCGATCGGAAATTCGTGATCGCGCACTTTCAGCAACGCTTCCGACAATTCGTAGATCGCGTTCTTGCGCACCGGCTGGGAAGAATGGCCGCCGGGGTTGGTCGTCGTCAGGGTAAAGTCCTGATAGGCCTTTTCGCCCACCTGCAGCGTTTGCACCAGCAGGTGGCCCTTGCCGTCGGTGCGGCCGCCACCGCCTTCGTTCAGCGCGAAGGCAGCATCGATCAGGCCGCGCCGGTTGTTGGCGAGCCATTCCGCGCCGTTGAACGCGCCGCTCGTTTCCTCGCCGCAGGTCAGCGCCAGCTTGATCGTGCGCTTCGGCTTGTAACCCTGCTGCTTCATGCGGATCATCGCATCGGTCCAGATCGAGGCCATCGCCTTGTCGTCGACCGTCCCGCGCGCATAGTAGAAGCCATCCTCCTCGATCAGCGTGAACGGATCGCGCACCCAGTCTTCGCGCTTGGCCTCAACCACGTCGATGTGCGCAAGCAGCAGCATCGGCTTCTCGGCCTTCGACGTGCCCGGCAGGATGGCGACAAGCCCGCCGTCCTTGGGATGTTCGGGCACGGAAAACAGCGTGATATCGGCATCGCTGTAACCCGCCGCCTTCAGCCGCGCGGCCATGCGCTGCGCGGCAAGGGTGCAGCTTCCGTGGGTGACGGTAGTGTCGGTTTCGACGAGTTCCTTGTAGAGCCCGAAGAAGCTCTGCTGGTCTGGCCGCAACTGCATTGTCTGCGCGCTCGCGGCGCTTGCGGGAAGTGTGACGGCGGCAAGCGCGGCAATTGCCGCGCAGGCGATGGACTTGCGCATGAATGGACCCCGGTTTCGTTTACTCCGCCCGCGAATTGAGCATCCTTCGCGGGCAAAGGAAAGAGGCAGCCACCGGCGATGCGGACAGACGGCTCCCCGCCTGTGCAAAAGGGTGCCAAAACGCTTGGGAAACAGCGCCCGCGCCCCTATATGCTGACTATGGCGAGCGACAACGAAAACAGCCCCAACGGCAATGCATACGGCGCGGAATCGATCAAGGTTCTCAAGGGCCTCGACGCGGTGCGAAAGCGCCCCGGCATGTATATCGGCGATACCGACGACGGTTCGGGCCTCCACCACATGGTGTTCGAGGTTTCCGACAACGCGATCGACGAAGCGCTGGCCGGACATTGCGACCTTGTGCTGATCGAACTGAACCCCGACGGTTCGGTTTCGGTCGAGGACAACGGGCGCGGCATCCCCACCGGCATCCACCCGGAAGAGGGCGTATCGGCGGCAGAGGTCATCATGACCCAGCTCCATGCAGGCGGCAAGTTCGAGAACACCAGCGACGACAACGCCTACAAGGTTTCGGGCGGGCTGCACGGCGTGGGCGTTTCCGTGGTCAACGCGCTGTCCGAATGGCTGGAACTGACCATCTGGCGCGACGGGCAGGAACACTGGATGCGGTTCGAGCACGGCAACGCCGTCTCCCCGCTCGAGGTCAAGGGGCCGGCGCCTGACGGCAAGAAGGGCACGCGCGTCACCTTCCAGGCCAGCCACGAAACCTTCAAGAACGTAACCGAGTTCGATTTCGACAAGCTGGAGCACCGCTATCGCGAACTTGCGTTCCTGAACTCGGGCGTCCGCATCCTGCTGCGCGACCGGCGGCACGAGGAGATCGTTGAGCACGACCTGCTCTATGAAGGCGGCATCGCGGCCTTCGTGCAGTTCCTCGACCGCAACAAGCAGGCGCTGATCCCCGATCCCATCGCCATTTCTGCTGATCGCGACGGGATCGGCATCGACGTCGCGCTAGAATGGAACGACAGCTATTACGAAAACGTCCTGTGCTTCACCAACAACATCCCGCAGCGTGACGGCGGCACCCACCTCGCCGCGTTCCGCGCCGCGCTGACCCGCACGCTGAACGGCTATGCCGAACGCTCGGGCCTGCTGAAGAAGGAAAAGGTTTCGCTTTCGGGCGACGACATGCGCGAGGGGCTGACCGCGATCGTATCGGTCAAGCTGCCCGATCCCAAGTTTTCTTCGCAGACCAAGGACAAGCTGGTTTCATCCGAAGTGCGCCAGCCGCTTGAAAGCCTGATGGCCGACAAGATGACAGACTGGCTGGAAGAAAACCCCGCCAACGCCAAGTCCATCGTGCACAAGATCATCGATGCCGCCGCCGCGCGCGAAGCCGCGCGCAAGGCGCGCGAGCTGACCCGCCGCAAGGGCGCGATGGACATCGCCAGCCTCCCCGGCAAGCTTGCCGATTGCCAGGAACGCGATCCCAGCAAGTGCGAACTGTTCCTGGTCGAGGGTGACAGCGCCGGCGGATCGGCCAAGCAGGGGCGCGATCGCCACTACCAGGCGATCCTGCCGCTGAAGGGCAAGATCCTGAATGTCGAGCGTGCGCGCTTCGACCGGATCATCTCGTCCAAGGAAGTCGGCACGCTGATCCAGGCAATGGGCACCGGCATCCGCGACGAGTTCAACCTCGAAAAGCTGCGCTACCACAAGATCGTCATCATGACCGACGCCGACGTGGACGGCGCACACATCCGTACGCTGCTGCTGACCTTCTTCCACCGCCAGATGCCCGAGATCATCAAGGCCGGGCACCTCTACATCGCGCAACCGCCGCTCTACAAGGTCGCCAAGGGCCGCAGCGAGGTTTACCTGAAAGACAACGCCGCGCTCGACCGATACCTGGTCGAAGCCGGGCTCAACGGCCGCGTGCTGGAAACCGCTGGCGGCGCGCGCGGCGGGGCAGAACTGGAAGCGCTGGTCGAACACGCGCTGCGCATGCGCAACCTGATGGGCTTCGTGCCGCGCCGTTACGATCCGGCAATCGTGGAAGCGCTGGCGCTGGCCGGCGCACTGGCCCCCGGCATGACGCCGCAGCAGCGTGACGAAGCGCTCGCCCGCACGGCGGAGTGGCTCGACCGCGGCGATACCGAAGCGACGTGGACCGCGCAGCCCGCCGAAGACGGCGCCTACCTTGTCCAGCGCCTGTGGCGCGGAGTGACCGACCATCACATGCTGGAAGCCGGGTTCCTCGACAGCGCAGAAGCGCGCAAGCTCTCGCGCCTCGCGCTGGAACATGCAGACGTCTATGCGGGTGTCACGCGGCTCGTGCGCGCCAGCGCGGTGCAGGAAGGCGACGCGGAAACCGAAGCGGAAGAAGAGGCCGCACAGGCCAGCCGTGCCGTTGCGAAGGACGCGATCACGCGGCCGTCGGAACTGCTTGATGCGGTGTTCGCCGGCGGGCGAAAGGGTCTTTCGATCCAGCGCTACAAGGGGCTGGGCGAGATGAACGCCGAACAGCTTTGGGAAACCACGCTCGACCCGGAAAACCGCTCGCTCCTGCAAGTGAAAGTGGAAGACGCTGACGTCACCGACGAGATCTTCACCCGGCTGATGGGCGACGTGGTCGAACCCCGGCGCGACTTCATCCAGGAAAACGCGCTCAACGTGGCGAACCTGGACGTCTGATTATCGCGTGATTACCGCGCGCGCGGCGGCCAGTGTGTCGCCGGGCGCGCCGGAGGCATCCACGCGGTGCCAGCCAGACAGGTCGCCAAGCGCATAGCCAAGCTGCCTTTCGACCACCGCCGGGCCGGCATCGGACGCATCGCCGCGCCGGTCGCCCACGCGCGCCAGCAAGGCTTCGCGCGGCGCTTCGAGCCATAGCCCGATGAACGGCACCCCGGCGTCGCCGGCCACCCGTTCGATCCGTGTTCGCTCATCCTCCCGCGCGAACACACCGTCGACGATCACCGCGCGTCCTGCCGCAAGCATTGCCGCTGCCTCATCGATCAGGGCCGCGTAAACGGCCGCGTTTTCCTCGGGTGTATAGGCGGAAGCGGGCAGCGCCTGCTCCGGCTTCACGCCTGCCCGTCGCTTTCGCAGCTCATCGCTGCGCAGCCACCGCGCGCCCGGAGCCGCGCCAAGATCAGGGGCGAGCGCGCCCGCCAGCGTCGATTTTCCCGTCCCGCTCAACCCGCCGACCGCCACCAGCAGGGGCGGCTGGGGAGAAAGCCAGTCGATCGCCTGCCGCAGATAGGCCCGCGCATCTTCGTTGTCCTCGCCATGCTGCAGCGCCGCCTGCGCGGTCACGTGGGCGCGCACCGCCGAACGGACGGACAGGAACAGCGGCAAGGCCGCCATCCCCCCGCCCTCCGCGCGCATATCCAGATAGCGGTTGAGCAAGAGCGAGGCTTCGTCGCGAAAGCCCCGGTGGAGCAGGTCCATCACAAGGAAGGCCACGTCATACAGGACGTCGGTCGTCGCCAGGTCTGCATTGAATTCAAGGCAATCGAACAGTGTCGGATGCCCGTTCCACAGGCAGATATTGCGAAGGTGCAAATCGCCGTGGCAATGCCGCACGTGGCCCTGCGCAGCGCGCGCATCCAGCAGGTCCGCCACGGTCCGCAGCGCCGCGCGCGCCTTGCGTTCCCATTCGTCGCAGGCAGCAGCGTCCATTTCCGCCGCCGCCATCGCCGCACGATTTGTGTCGATAACCCGTGCCATGCGCGCCGCCCCATCGCGGCGCACCGGCTTCGCGATTTCGTGGAACGCCGCGATCGCATCGGCGAGCTCGCGAACCAGCGCAGGTGTCAGTTCGCCGCGTGCCGCGACTTCGGAAAGAAGCGCATCGCCCGGAAAGCGCTGCATCTCCACCACCCAGTCAACCGGATCGCCCGCGTCGAAACCAAGCGAGCCGTCCGCACCCCTGCCGATGCTCCGAACGGCCAGATAGAGATCCGGCGCGGTGCGGCGGTTGAGCGCCAGTTCTGCCTCGCACGCGGCGTGGCGCTTTTCCGGCGTCGAGAAATCGAGATAGCCAAGATCGACGGCGCGCTTCAGCTTGAAGGCCCGGTCACCCGCCAGGAAAACGATCGCCCCATGCGTTTCGACGCACTCCACGGGGCCATCGAAGCCATGGGATTCCGGCCGGGACAGGAAATCTATCGTCGCCTGCTGATTGCCAGGATCGTCCATGACCGCATGTTGCCCGCAGCACCACGCCGGACACAAGCCCGCACGAACAATAACCGCACCCTGCCAAGGCAACGGATCGGGAAATGGTGAGCCCTGCTGGGTTCGAACCAGCGACCTACTGATTAAAAGTCAGTTGCTCTACCGACTGAGCTAAGGGCCCTCACCGGATGCGTCACCTAGGGGCGCGTTTCGGGCTGGTCAAGCGCGCTGCGAGGTGGGCAAGCGAAAGGCCCGTCAGGGGATCGCGCCAGTCCCGCGCCACGGCAAGCGCGGGGCGCAGCACAAAGTCGCGTTCGCGAAAGTGCGGATGCGGGATTACGAGGCCCGGCGAACACCACGCGCCGCCGCCCCACAGCACGATATCGAGGTCCAGAACGCGGGACCGCCAGCGGCTGCCCCGGCGCTTGCGCCCGAAGGCCTGCTCAATCGACTGGAGGATGGCGAGCAGGGCGGGCGGCTCCATCGCGGCACGCACCACTGCGACGCCGTTGGCATAACGCCTGAGCGAAGGCCCCACCGGTGCGCTGTCGATCACCGGGGAGGCGCGCAGTACATCGATCCCACAGCGCTCCAACGCGCCAAGCGCGGCTTCCAGAACGGCGCGCGGCCGACCGAAGCGCGGGTGGCGCATGTTCGCCCCCAACGCGACCAGATAGAGGTCCGCCCCGTATTCCCCGCCGTTCAGATGTCTTCGCACAGGCGTCCGTAAAGCTGCGGCCGGCGATCGCGGAAAAAGCCCATGCCGGCGCGGTGCCTGCGCGCTTCGGAAAGATCGAGCGTTGCGACCAGCACGCCGGTTTCATCCGCACCGTATTCGGCCAGGTAATCGCCCCACTGGTCGCAGACGAAGCTGTGGCCATAGAACGCCTGTCCGTTTTCTTCCGAACCGATGCGGTTTGCGGCGACCACCGGCATGCAGTTGGAGGCGGCGTGACCGATCATCGCACGGCGCCAGATGCGGCTGGTATCGAAGCTCTCGTCATAAGGCTCCGATCCGATCGCCGTGGGATAGAACAGCACTTCGGCCCCCATCAGCGCCATGGCCCGCGCGCATTCGGGATACCATTGATCCCAGCACACGCCGACGCCGATCGTGGCGCCGAACACGGTCCACACCTTGAAGCCGGTGTTGCCGGGCCGGAAATAATACTTTTCCTCATAGCCCGGCCCGTCCGGAATGTGGCTTTTGCGGTAGGTGCCCATCACCGCCCCATCGGGGCCGACCATTGCCAGCGTGTTGTAATAGTGCTGTCCGTCACGCTCGAAAAAGCTGACCGGGATTGCGATGCCCAGCCCTTTCGCCAGCTTGCGCATTTCCGCCACCGACGGGCTTTCGTCGAGCGGGCGGGCAAGCGCGAAGCGGGCCTCGTCCTCTGTCACGCAGAAATAGGGTCCGGCGAAAAGCTCTGGCGGCAGGACGACCTGCGCGCCCCGGCCGGCGGCCTGTTCGACCAGCGCGGCAACGGCGGCGATGTTTTCGGCCTCGTCCTCAAGGCCGAGCGGCAATTGCAAAGCGGAAACGGTAATTCGGGTCATCCGCGCCTCATATCGAAGCACGCGCCGCCGCGCCAGCGGGTGACATCGCGGCTTGCGCTTCCTATCTGTGCGGCAGAGGCGAAACAGGAACCCAAAAGCTATGGCAACGGCAATCTTCGCGGGCGGATGCTTCTGGTGCACCGAAGCGGTTTTCCGCATGGTCGAAGGCGTGAACGGCGTGGAAAGCGGCTATATCGGCGGCACGACGGCCAATCCCACCTACAAGCAGGTCTGTTCGGGAACGACCGGCCATGCCGAAGCGATCCGCATCACCTTCAACGATGCCGTGGTCAGCTATGCCGACCTGCTCGACGTGTTCATGGGCACGCACGACCCGACGCAGCTGAACCGGCAAGGCAACGACGTGGGAACACAGTACCGCTCCGCCATATTCCCTCTCGACGAAGGCCAGCGCGCCGAGGCGCAGGAAGCGATCGACCGCGCCAACCTGGTGCACGGCGGCAAGGTGGTGACAGCGATCGAAACGCCGCACGAATGGTATCCGGCCGAAGACTATCACCAGGAATACTGGGACGGCGAAGGCCAGCGGAACCCCTATTGCCTGGCGGTGATCCCGCCAAAGCTGGCCAAGCTGAAAAAGGGATACGGCGACAAGATGAAGCCGGCCTGACGCGGGCCGGCGATCAGGCGGGTGCGGTCCATCGCGTGGCGAAGAAGCCATCGAGCCCGCCCGCCGCGCCAAGCATTCCCGGATCGGTGCGAAGCCAGCCTTCCGCCGTGGGGACAACGCCCTGCGGCAGGTCTTCCGGCGTAACGGCCACGGGCGCCAGCGCATCGAAGCGCCGGGCCTGGTCTTCGCCCTCGACAGGTTCAAGCGAGCAGGTCGCGTAAACCAGCCGTCCGCCGGGCGAGAGCCAACGCGCCGCGCGCTCCAGCATCGCCGCCTGCAATTCCGCGAGTTCGGCAAGCGCGGGATGCCGGTGCAACACATCGGGGTGGCGGCGGCACGTGCCGGTTGCGCTGCACGGCGCGTCCAGCAGGATCGCGTCGAAGGTTCGATCTGCTTCCCATGTCAGACAGTCGGCAGCCACGACCTCGGCTTCGAAATCCATGCGCGCAAGGTTCTGCGCCAACCGATCGAGCCGCCGCGCCGACTTGTCGAGCGCGGTAACCTGCCAGCCTGCCGCCAGCAGTTGCATGGTCTTGCCGCCGGGCGCGGCACACAGATCCAGCGCGCGGCGGCCATTGCCCTGACCCAGCAGGCGCGCGGGGAGCGATGCGGCCAGATCCTGCACCCACCATGCACCATCGGCAAACCCGTCCAGCGTTTCGACCGCGATACCGCGCGGCAGGCGAACGTGACCCGGCATCAGCGACGTGCCGCCAAGTCTTGCGGTCCATTCACCTGTCGCATCGGGATCGCGCAATGTCAGGTCAAGCGGTGGAGGCGCGCCGATTCCGGCGGCAATAGCATCTATCCGATCCGGCCATGCTGCCTGCCAGCGTTGCAAAACCGGTGCGGGCAAGGTTGGCGATGCAGGCAAGGCCGGCCGCGCCTTGGTGACGGCGGAGAACACGCCATGCGCCAGTCGCCGCGGGCCGCCTGCCAGCAGGGGGAGGCCGGTCGCCACGATCGCATGGCCCGGCAGTTCGAGCCGCAGCGCCTGGGCCAGCATAAGCCGCAGCACGTTGCGCGCCTTCGCATCGGGCGGAAGCGGTTGCCGCGTTGCGCCATCTATCAGCGCGTCAAGATCCTGCATCCAGCGCAGCGATTCCTGCGCGATAGCCATCGCCAGCGCACGGTCGTCCGCACGCTCGACCGGCCGGAGCGCAGGAGGCGCCGCCTGGTCGAGCGGTTCTCCGCGATTGAGCACGGCGTCCATAAGGCGCAGCGCGGCGCGGCGGGCGGGGACACCGGGTGCATCGTCAGGGCGGCGGGAACGGCTCATCGCCGCGCTATGGGCAAGCGACACGACATTGGCAATTGCGCAGCGCGCCTTCAGCCCCCATCTTGTGCCCATGAAAAAGCCGACCAAAAGCAGGACGTCGAGCCCATCCGGCTTCAAGCGGCCGGAACACTGGACGAACGAGCCACCGCCCGAACCGGAAAAGGCCAGGCCGAATGCCGATCCCGACGGTCTTGATCCCACACGTTTCGGCGACTGGGTGAAGAACGGGATAGCCGTCGATTTCTAGGCGCACCGCAGGCCCGCATGGGCTGAATCCCCGAAGTCCCTAGCCTTCGATAATCCCGGTTTCGGGATGATGCCTGTCGAGGTGCTTGCGCACGATCTTCATGTTTCGGGTATTGGAGCGGAACAGGAAATCCGCCGCGTCGCCGATCACCGGGACCGCGCCGATCGCAAGGTCGAAACCCACGTTTCCGGCCATGCGCAACAGCTTCCACTTCGGAAGGCCCAGGTTGCGCGCTTCCCATACGATCCACGCGCCCATCGCCGCCGTGATCAGGTCACCCGCCACGGGGATCAGGCCGACAATCGCGTCAAGGCCCACGCGGCGAGTGGTGCCGGGGATCGCGAACGCATTCTCCAGCAACTGTTCCATGATCTCCAGCCGCTGGCGCACCGATGCGGGATCATTGCCGAGCGAGGGGATATCCATCTTCATCCGCTCCGGCCGGGCCGAAGACTGTCTTGTCTGCGTCATACACCCTATCTGGGGATTACAGAGAACGGCGGCAAGGGATGCCATCCCCAAGGCGACTGGGCAAACCCGGTTACGGAACTGCGCACCAGTGACCAGCGCAAGGGCCGTGCAATAGGAATATAGCCGTTTGTCGCCGTGATTTCGGCTTCCGCTTCTGCCAGAAGGGCGGCGCGCTGGCGCGGATCGGTCGCCGCCCGCGCTTCGGCCAGCCGGGCGTCCGCATCCAGGCTGCATACCGCGCGTCCCGCCGCGCAACTGAGCTGGTTGAGAAACCAAGAAGCGCGGCCATAGCGTGCCACCATGTCGACAAGTCGCAGGTCCGCCGATTCGTTTTCCGCAACCTGCTTCACGTCCACGCCGATCGCCGCGAAATCCGACCGGACCCGGTCGAACACCAGCTTGGAACCGGGACCACCCGGAATCGCGATCCGCAAGACCGGCGCGGCATGGTCCGTCGCCTTCCACTTGGTCACCAGCGCGGCCGCTGCCCGCCTTCGTTCTTCCATGGACATCCCGGTCCAGCGCTCGCCGATCGTTCCCAGATCGTCTTCCACATCGGGCGAGACGACGCGCGTGGTGGATTTCCAGCCACCCACGTTGAACGCCGCGATCAGGGCATCGCGGTCTATCGCCATGGCCAGCGCCTCGCGATTGGCGGGATTTGCCAGAAATCCGCGATCATTGGCCACCACGAAACCGTAAAGCCCGATCACCGGATCGAGGCGCACGTTCCCGCGCGACAAACCGCCAATTCCGGCAAGCGGCAGGCTGTCGACATCGCCGCCCAGCACAACATCGACAAAGCCATCGTTGAACCGTTCGACCGCGCGGCTTGCCCCTTCCAGTTCCAGGTTCAGGCTACGGTGCCGCCGGGAAAAGTCTTCCTCGGGCGAAAGGCCGCGCTGCTCTGGCGGAACGGGCGCCAGCAGCACACCTTCCCCTTTGACCGCCACCGAAAGCGAACCCGATCCCTGTCCCTTGCGCAGCAGCCCCAGTTCGGGTTGCGCCAGAAGCGTCAACAGGTCCGGCATCGGGCTTTCGAGGTCTATCTCGATAACGCGCCCGGCCATGACGCGGACTTGCTCCACCGGTTCGAAATCGAGGCCCAGCGCCGTTCCCTTTAACGCGGAAAGCGCCCTGCGCAGCGCGGCAGCCGCGTTTTCCGACGTGACGGCGGTGCCGTCGGGCCAGTTCCCGTCGCGCAGGCGGAAGATATAGCTCTCGCCGTCGTCGGTAACCAGCCAGCGGTCCGCCATGGCGGGGATGACGCGCCCTTGCGCATCGAAGCCGACCAGTCCTTCGACCGTGGCGGCGCGCAGCAATTGTCCGGCGGGGGAAAGCCTTACGCCTTTTTCACTGACCGCCTTTTCACTGCCCACGACGGCAATCGGCAGCGGCCCCTGTGCGCCGCGCGAACATGACGCCGCCAGGGCGATCCCGACAAGCGGGAGGACGAAGCGAAAAAACCGGACCATCGCGCCTTCCTAGCACCATGATCGGGCCGGGTCAGCGCAGGACAGGCGCGACATGCGCGTTTTCGCAAATCGCGCGATGCCAGGATCAGATCTTGCGCAGGTGGCCTGCTCCGCGCTGCTTCAGGATGGGTTTAAAAGGTGCCGGTCGGCCCAGCTTCAGGCCGAAGAGACTTGCGACTGTGCAGCCTTGGGATCGATATCCTCGACAAAGGCGATGCCGAAGCGATTGTCCTGAATCCAGGCGACGACGCCATCCACCCAGCCGACATTGCGCAGGTTCACGTGCACCTGCGAACCGCGCATCACCTTGACAGACCCTTCGGCCATCATGCCGCCGGCCGACAGGTTGCGAACCTTTACGCGATGATCGTCCTGTCTCTCGCCGACGCGCAGGTCCGCCATCAGAAACAGGCTTTCGCGCCCCAGTTGCCGATGATCGAGACCAGTCACCTCAAGAATTCCGCTTTCCCCAAACGTGATACCGCTCACAGCCTGTCAGGCTTTCAACCTTCCGGACTGCACCGGGCGCCCGCCACATATCGCAGAGCGCTCTCCACGCTTGTTATACGCCAGTCGCAAATAACTGGTTAAACGCGGCGCGGCGGCGAACGATTGCCGGTAAGCGCGGGCCCGTCGTCGCGCGGATTCCATAGGCCGGGCAGCGCCCGCGCCCGGTCAATTGTCGCGCGAAACCTTTTCGCGGCGTTCGTGCGCCTGTTGCGCTTCCACCGTCATGGTCGCGATCGGGCGGGCGATAAGGCGGCCAAGGCCGATCGGTTCGCCCGTCACTTCGCAAAAGCCGTATTCACCTTCGTCGATGCGGCGCATGGCCGAATCGATCTTGGCGATCAGCTTGCGCTGGCGGTCGCGCGTGCGCAGTTCGATTCCCCAGTCGGTTTCACTCGATGCCCGGTCGTTCAGATCGGGCTCGCGCAACGGGCCGTCCTGGAGCGAAGCCAGCGTTCCCGCCGATGCGGAAAGGATCGATTTCTTCCATTCCAGCAGAAGCCGCCGGAAATAATCCTGCTGCGCCTCACACATATAGGTTTCGTCGTCACTGGGAACATAGTCGCCCGGCATGGCGCGGCGCGCCTTGGCCAGTACGTCAATTTCATCGGCAATCATCGATGCCACAAGGCCCTCCAAGGTCGAAGATCGTCCGCCTGCAAACCCGGCCTGCTTCCGCCCGATCGACGCGGTGCAAGCTCTTGGATTGCGGCGCCTATAGGGATGCACGGCGGGCCGCACAAGCTCTTCCCCACGGTTGATACACAGTTCCGTATTAAGCGTTGCCGAACGGTTGCATTTGTAACGCTTCCGCCCGCGCGCACCGGCGAAAGGCGCGTTAACCATTTGTTGACCTTGTTTGGTGACCTTGTGCTTACGGGCAGCCAAGGGGGACGCCCGAAGACGGGGGGCTCTTTCAATGGAACAAGCCTGGATCAAACTGGTCGAAACCGAACGGACCGAAATCGACCACGCCGCGCACAGCGATGCGGCCAACCTGATGATCGCCACTTGCCTGGCCGCCGCCGCGCAGGGTGACCACAATGCCTATTTCGACCTTGGCGTCGCCTATTCGACGGACGGCCACGGCGTTGCCTGCGATCTTGTGGAAGCGCACAAGTGGTTCAACCTGGCAGCCGTGGGCGGGCACGAGGAAGCAGCGCTTTGCCGCGCCGACATTTCGGACGAGATGACCGCGCGCGAAATCGCCGAAGCGCAGCGCCGCGCGCGCGAATGGATTGCCGCCACGCGCAGGGCGGCCGCCTGACATCCACATTCGCGCCGCCCGCATTGGCGGCGCCTGCAACTGACAGGGGCTTCAGCCCTTCCTGAAGGGCATATGCCCGCCCAGCCAATCGCGATCCTGCGCAACGCCCGCACGCTCGCGCTCAAGAAAGTCGGCAACGGCGGCGCGGAACCCCGGATCGGCAATCCAGTGCGCCGACCAGGTCTCTACCGGTTCATAGCCGCGCGCCATCTTGTGCCGGCCCTGCGCGCCTGCTTCCACCCGGTCCAGGCCCAGCGCTATCGCCGCGTCTATCGCCTGGTAATAGCAAAGCTCGAAATGCAGGAACGGCTTGTCGACAGTCGCGCCCCAATAGCGGCCGAACAGCGTATTCCCGCCGATGAAGTTGAGCGCGCCCGCCACCGGACGGTCTTCATCGAATGCCAGCACCAGCAGGATGCGGTCCGCCATACGCTCACCGATCAGGTCGAAGGCTTCGCGCGTCAGATAGGGCCGGCCCCACTTGCGCGCGCCGGTATCCTGATAGAACAGCCAGAACGCATCCCAGTGCTCGGACCGAATCACATCGCCGCGCAACGCCCGGATCTCCACACCGTCTTGCGCCCTTGCGCGTTCCTTGCGGATGTCCTTGCGCTTCCTTGAAGAGAGCGCGGCAAGGAAATCTTCGAAACTTTCGTATCCGCGGTTTTCCCAATGGAACTGGATATCGCTGCGCAGAAGCCAGCCCGCATCCTCGAACATCGGGCGCTGTGCCGGCTCAATGAACGTGGCGTGGGCCGAAGACAGATCGTTGCCTTCGCAAAGCTGCTCTGCCGCCCGCAAAAGCGGAATGCCCAGATCGGGACGGTCCCCCACCAGCAGGCGCGGGCCGGTTGCCGGCGTAAACGGGACGCTGACCTGCAACTTGGGGTAATAGCTTCCCCCCGCGCGTTCCCACGCATCGGCCCATGAATGGTCGAACACGTATTCGCCCTGGCTGTGCCCCTTGAGATAGGCCGGCATGGCCGCGGCGGGCGCACCGTCATCGTCCTCGATCACGATCGGCAGCGGCGTCCATCCGCTTGTGCCGCCGACGCTGCCCGAATCTTCCAGCGCGGTCAGGAAGGCATGGCTGACGAAAGGATTGTCCGGGCCTGCCAGCCGGTCCCAGTCCGCGGCCGGGATCGCGCCGACCGACTGGCCGATGCGCGCCACCAGGCTCACGACAGGACCGCGCCCTCGGCAATGGGCGCATCGGCGTGAAGTGTCGCGCGTTCAAGATGCTCGTCGCTGCGCACCGTCCAGGTGAGGACCGGCAGGCCGCGTCGGCGCTGCGCGGCGGCAAAGCGGCTCGGCAGGTCGCGAATGTCATAGGCCAGGAATTCGGGCCGCGCGGTCCACAACGCCCAGCGCAGGCGCAACCGGCGCGCCAGCGTTGGCCTTGCGTCCTCGGTCATCACAAGGCCGCGCACGATGTGGGGCGAATACTTGCCGAACCAGCGCGAGACGCGCGGATCGAAGCTCATCACCGCAACCGGCCCCTGATACCCTTCCAGCACGCGGCGCACCGCCAGGCACAACGGAACGATGCGCACGTCCGCGCGGGACTTTATCTCGATAAGCAGCGGCACCCTTCCGGCAACCTGCCCCAGCACCTTGTGCAGGCCGGGGATCGTGTCGGAACCGCCTGACAGCGCGATCGCGGAAAGCTGCGACAGGCTGCGGTCGATCACCGGGCCGCTTTCGCCGGTCAGCCGGTCAAGCTCCCAGTCGTGGAACACGACCGCCTGCCCGTCGCTGGTGCGCTGCACGTCGCACTCTATCCCGAAGCCGCGCGCAATCGCCGCGCCGAACGCGGCCGGAGAGTTTTCCGGTACGCCCGCGCCGTGCAGCCCGCGATGGGCATAGGTCACCCCCGCCATCCAGCGCACGCGCGCCGGCCGGGGCGCCGGTGCAAACCAGCCGTCAAGCAGGGCGAACGGCGACAACGGCATCGATTTCCACGGCCACGCCCAGCGGCAGGGCCGGCACACCCACCGCGCTGCGCGCATGTCGGCCGGCATCGCCGAACACCGCCAGCATCAGTTCCGAAGCGCCGTTGGCGACCTTTGGCTGATCGGTGAAGTCGGGCGTCGAGTTGATGAAGGCCCCCAGTTTCACGATCCGCTCCACCCGGTCGAGCGAACCGCCAAGCGCCGCCTTGACCTGCGCAAGGATCATCAATCCGCAGCCCTGCGCGGCAAGGATGCCCTGTTCAAGCGTAACGTCTTCACCCAGCCGTCCGCGAAACAGCTTGCCGTCGACGAAAGAGACCTGTCCCGAAACGTGAACAAGCCCGTTCGCTTCGACCGTGGGAACATAGGCCGCGACCGGCGCCGCCGGTTCGGGCAGGATCAGGCCGAGTTCGGCGAGGCGGGCCGAAACCGCATCAGTCATCGCTTGTCTCCGTTTATGCGTTCGAGCAGCCAGGGCAGCGCGCGCTCCCACTGGTCGATCCGGGCATGGGCATGGCCTGCCTCATGCGCGCAATCGATATGCGGCGCCAGCATCGGCTCTCCGCACAAGTGCAGCCGCATGACGTGCGGCGTCGCTTCCGCCGCGCTGGCATGATGCTGCGGCAGATCGTCGATAAACACCGCGCGGCTGGGCGCGTATTCGTCCAGGATCGCCTTCAGCGCCGGGCCTTTCGGCCCCTGGTTGGTGAACACGCGCGCATCGACGCCCACATCGCGCAACTGCTGCGCGCGGGTCTGCTGGCGGTGGTCGTTGAGGTTGGTCAGGATCACCACGTCGGCATGATCGGACAAGGCGTTGATGCCTTCAACCGCGCCCGCAATCGCCTGCTGGCGGTGCATCTCCGTATCGAAAAAGGCGTTCAGCAGCCGCCAGATCTCTTCGGGCTCCACCAGCTTGCCGGTGTCGCGATGGGTCAGCGCCTTGCCGAAATCGGCTGAATTCATCGTGAAGTCGATGCCGTGCGCTTCGTCCAGCCACGCGCGGAACGGGGCGACCATGTGAAGGATCACTTCGTCGCAATCGCTGATTACCAACGGGCGGCTCATGCCAGTTTCTCCCTTGCGGCGACGATATCACCTGGCTCCACCTGCAACGCTTGCGCGGCGGCGACAAGATCCGGCTCATGCGCGGCCAGGAAATCGAGCACGGCGCCCAGCACAGACGGATCGTCCAGCCCGCCGCGCAAGGCGTCGGGCGTGAGGCCCGTCAACGACAGCAGGCGGTCTGCGCGCGGCGCGTCGGCCAGCACCCAGCCGAGCGCCGACAGCGCCAACGCCTGCGGATCAGGAGCGATGGATCGTTCACGAATGATTGTCAGGGCCTTCCCGGGTCAATAGAGCCAGTAATGACATAGGTGGTGTCGGATCGGGCTTGCGGAAGCGTCAGTGGCAAAAAGAATTCTGGTTGTCGAGGACAACGACCTCAATCGCAAGCTGTTCTGCGACCTGCTGACAGCCAACGGTTTCGCCGTGGAGCCGGTTCCTGACGGGCGCGAGGCGCTGGATCGCGCGCGGCTGTTCGTGCCGAACCTTGTCATCATGGACATACAGTTGCCCAATATCTCGGGGCTTGAACTGATAGAGGCGCTGAAAGCCGATACGGACCTGCGCACGATCCCGGTGCTGGCCGTTACCGCCTATGCCGGAAAGGGAGACGAGGAACGCATCCGCGACGCCGGTGCGGAGGGATACCTTGCCAAGCCGGTATCGATCGGCCCGTTCATGACGGCGGTGAAGGCCCTGCTCTAACCGGAGAGCCTGCCGAAATCCTCGATCAATTGCTCCCCGCCGAACAGGACGACGGTAACGCACAGGCCGACCACGAAAATACGGTAGGCATAGCCCAGATACCGGTACTTCTTTTTCTGCATGACCATGCCGTTCTGGTAGATATCGCGCAGGATCGTGCGGAAAACGGTTTCGTCCGCGTAGAGCTCTTCCATCACCGAATCGATCCATTCGTCCTCTGGCGACTGGGTGAAAACGCCGAAGAACAGCTTGTTCGGCTTGGCGCCGGGCGGCAGCCGGGTCTTCTTCATGGTGATGGACGGCAGCACCGAATAGACCGCGCAAAGCGCCGAAAGGAACGCGGACAGCGCCAGGACCATCATCGACAGCGTAAGCGGCCCGCTGCGCGCCTGACCGACCACGATCGTGAAAACCAGGAACGTGGCGCCCATCAGCATCGATGCCTTGCGATCCGCCATTTGCGACAGTTGCATGGTCATCTGTTGCAGCGTGCGCACAAGATGGATGGCGTGGTTGGAAAAGCCCGTTGGCGACATGCTGGAAGGCGTCGCGCGGGGGCGGTCCGGAGTATCTTCCGAAAGCGGCAGGATTTCCGCAGTTTGCGGCGGCTTTTCCATATCCGTAAGGTGCCATAGAATCGTCTTCCTTGACAAGCAGGGCGCAAAGCCGCTTTTCCGCCGCAATCATCGTGCAGGGCCAGCGGCTCTTGCCGCAACGGAGACAAAAATGGATCGCGCGCAAACCGCCGAGCGCATCGCCGGCATCATCGAACCCTTCAACAAGAAGGGCGTCGCCATAACCGAAACGACCACCTTCGCCGGCGATCTGGAGTGGGACAGCCTCACCGTGATGGATTTTGTCGCTGCCATCGAGGACGAGTTCGACATCATCATCAGCATGAACCAGCAGGCCGAGATCGAAACCTACGGCCAGCTGATCGACGCCGTATCGAAGCTCGCAGCCTGAGGACGCGCCAGATGACCGAAGGCACCGACCTGTTCAGCAAGTTCGACCCGCTGATCGAACAGCGCCGCGCCCTGCTCGAAACCGGGATGGAAGATCCGTTCGGGCTGGTGATGGAGCGCGTGATCAGCCCCACCGTCGCCATGTGCAACGGGCGCGAGACGATCCTGCTGGGCACGTACAACTACATGGGCATGACCTTCGATCCCGACGTGATCGAAGCGGGCAAGCAGGCGCTCGACGATTTCGGATCGGGCACCACCGGAAGCCGTGTGCTGAACGGGACTTATGCCGGCCACAAGGCGGTTGAGCAGGCGCTCTGCGATTTTTACGGCATGGACCACGCGATGGTCTTTTCCACCGGCTACCAGGCCAACCTGGGAATCATCTCCACCATCGCCGGCAAGGGCGATTACATCGTGCTCGACATCGACAGCCACGCCTCCATCTGGGACGGCTGCAAGATGGGCGATGCCGAAGTGGTGCCGTTCAGGCACAACGACATAGAGGCGATGGAAAAACGCCTGCGCCGCATCCCGGAAGGCGCGGGCAAGCTGGTGGTGCTGGAAGGCGTCTATTCGATGCTGGGCGACATCGCGCCGCTGAAAGAGATGATCGCCATCGCCAAGCAGCATGGCGCGATGGTGCTCGTGGACGAAGCGCATTCGATGGGCTTCATCGGCCCCAACGGGCGCGGCGTGGCCGAAGAGCAGGGCGTGCTGGACGACGTGGACTTCGTGATCGGCACGTTCTCCAAGTCGGTCGGCACCGTGGGGGGCTTCTGCGTTTCGAACCACCCGAAGTTCGAGATCATGCGCCTTGTCTGCCGCCCCTATGTGTTCACCGCCAGCCTTCCGCCCAGCGTGGTGGCGACGGCGGCGACGTCCATCCGCAAGCTGATGCACGCGGGGAACAAGCGCGCGCACCTGTGGGAGAACTCCAAGGTTCTGCACAAGGGCCTGCGCGACGCGGGTTTCCAGCTTGGCACCGACGAGCCGCAGAGCGCGATCATCTCTGTCATCATGCCCGATCTTGAGCGCGGCGCCGCGATGTGGGAAGCGCTGCTGAAGGAAGGGCTTTACGTGAACCTTGCCCGTCCGCCGGCGACCCCCGCGAACATGACGCTGCTGCGCTGTTCGCTCTGCGCGGAGCATTCCGCCGCACAGGTGCAGACGATCATCGGGATGTTCACGCGCGCAGGAAAGGCGGTGGGGATCATCTGACCCCCGCCGCCTCCGGGTTCGCGGCTTACGCCGTCGCAGGCGCTGCCGCAGGCTCCTCTCCGTCCGGGTATTCCTTGTTTTCGGGCACGATCGGCCAGGCAAGCTGCTGGCCCCAGCCCGAAGGCGGAAGGTTTTCCACGCCGAAGCTTTGCGGATAGGTCCGCGTGATCTTTGCCGTGCCGAACAGCACGTCCCAGAAGAACAGCAGGTTGCCGAAGTTGCCCTTGTAGTTCACCGCAGGGTCGTCCGCGTGGCGGCCGTGGTGGGCATGGTGCGTGGCGGGCGTGGAGATCGTGCGTTCCACCACCCACATCACCGGCGAGAGCCACTTGATGCGATAGAGCGGCTTGTCCCACGCGACATCGGAATGTGCGCCGATGATTACCGCCAGCTTGACCACCAGGTATCCGGCATAGACCCAGCCGAGGCCCAGATAGACCAGCACCGCCGAAATCCAGATCCCCGGCATCATCGCGTAATAGAACAGGTTGTTCCGGTAGGTGAGCCGGATGCTCATATACCGTGCATCGTGATGCGCGCGGTGGAGGTTATAAAGCCAGTGCGTGGAATGGCTGGCGCGGTGCCACCAGTACTGGGTCAGATCGTCCCCGATCACGAACAGCAGGATCGCCGCGAATACGTTGAGGTTCGAAAGTACGCCCTGCCATTCGGGGGCGAGCGCGCCCATGCCCAGGCTGACACCGGCGATGATCGCGGGCTGGGTGAACATCAGCAGCATCACGCCGCCCACGATTTCGACAATCGCGTCGTCGCGCGTCTGTTCGGGTTTTGAAAGGAGATCCGACCGCAGGAATTCCAGCAGGCCGAAACCGATATAGATGGCGATGATCACCAGCGTGGACGTTGGCATGGTCTCTCCGAAAGATTTTTTCTTGCCTTGCCTCTGCCGTAGCGTCAGTTCTTGCAACAGAATGCCAAAAACCTTGCAATTGGATTCCCCCGAAACCTCCACGCGCCCGTTCAGCGCGCCAACGCTTTTCGCGCAGCTTCCGCCCGATGCGCAGGCGCGACTGCGCGGCCCGGCGCCGCGCCGCCGCTTCGCCGACGGCGAACTGGTGCAGCAGCGGGGGGACGAAAGCGCGGGCTTCTGGCTGATAGAGCGCGGGCAGGTGCGGCTGGGCCAGTTTTCGCAGCACGGCACGTTCAGCGCGGTTTCGCAGGTCGGCCCCGGTGACAGCTTCGGCGAACTTGCGCTGCTGGCCGGGCGGCGGCGCATCGTGGACGGCTATGCGGTGGGGCAGGCCGAACTCCTGTGGATCGACGGCCCGTCCTACGAAGCGGAGCTTGCCGCCGATCCCGCGGCGATGCGCAAGCAACTGGCCACCCTTTCGATAGAGCTTCAGGAGTTCATCGATTTCGTCGCCATCCTGCAGCGCGGAGACGCGGGCGCGCGCATCGCGCATTTCCTTGCCAACCTGTCGCGCGACAAGTCGCTGCCGTGCGCGGTGCGGATGACCCAGCAAGACCTTGCCGAACTTGTCGGCGCAACGCGAATGACGGTGAGCACGGTGCTTGCCCGGCTGGAAGCGAACGGCGCCATCCGGCGCGGCTACCGCGTGATCGAAGTGACAGACCCCGCGCTTCTGCGCGACCTTGCGGAGCGCGAATGACCGGGTGATCCGCGTCGGCGCAAATCAGCCCAGTGGATCGGTTTCCGTTCCGGTCGATCCTTGCGCTGCCTTGGCGCGGCGGAATCCCTCACGCCGGGTCAGGCGATCGAAATAGGCAGCCATGCCCGGCGTCACCTGCTCGGCCAGCCCGATCGACTGCGCCAGCATGACCGCATAGCCAACCGATATATCCGCCATCGTGAAGCGCCCCGCGCAGGCATATTCCGTGCCCATCATCGTTTCGGCGTTGCGCAGGCGCGATCCGAACCATTGCGCATAGTCTTCCGCCGCTTGCGCCACGCGCCGATCTGGCGGCTCCATCCGGGTGTAGCGCAAGTGGATCGTCTGCGGGAAGGTAAGCGTCGCCTCGCCCATGTGCAGAAAGTTGAGATACGGCGCATAATCCGCCTCGTCCGCCGCAACGGCAAGGTCGCTCGGCCCGAAGCGGGTGGCCAGGAAATGCGGGATCGCCGCGCTTTCGGTCATCAGCTTGCCGTCGACCACCATCGCCGGAACGGTGCCCAGCGGGTTGATGTCGCGATATCCGTCGACCCGCGCGCGCGGCGGGAAGGGCATCAGTTCCAGGTCATAGGGCAGGCCCATTTCCTCCAGCGCCCAGAGCGCGCGGAACGAGCGCGCATCGCGGCAATGATAAAGGCGGATCGATCCGTTCATCCCCGTCGCCCCATCCCCGTTACCCCAATGTCGCCATCGTCGCGCTTTCGCATTTCGCTTCGGTCTTGTGCCCGCTTCCGCCCAGCAGCGTGAGCACAAGGAAGCCGCCGACCACCAGGACCACGAAGCCCGCGGTGACGAGCGCGAGATACTTGTCGATGAAGGCCTTGATCGGCGCGCCAAACAGGCGGAACAGCACGCCCACGATCATGAAACTGATCGAACGGCTGACAAGGCTCGCCAGGATGAACGGCACGATCGGCATGGCGATGAAGCCGGCGGTGATCGTCAACAGCTTGAACGGGATGGGCGTGGCGCCCTTGATCATGATGATCTCGGCCCCGTATTCGCGCAGATAGCACGCCGCCTTGGGAAAGCTGTCGGTCAGGTGCAGCGCGGCGAGCAGCTGGGTGCCCACGCTGTCGTACAGGAAATGCCCGATCGCATAGCCCAGCAGGCCGCCGGTGACCGAGGCCAGCGTGGCGATCGCGGCAAAGCGGATCGCTTTTTTCGGTTCTGCCAGGCACATCAGGCCCAGCAGCGGGTGCGGCGGGATCGGGAAGAAGCTGGCTTCCACGAAGGCGAACAGCGCCAGCCACCATTCGGCGTGCGGGTGCGACGCCTTGGCCATGGTCCAATTGTATAGGCGGCGCAGCATAAGGCCCGGCAACTCCCCGTAAATCGGTGCGCCGCGCTGCTTAGGCGAACCGGCCGCAAAGCGCCAGCGTCAATCGTATTAACCTATTTGGCACTTTTATCTTGACATCGTGACACTGTTTGGTTAGGTAAGACGAACATCGCGATAGAGCGAGTCGCCGCCGGGCAACTCGCCTCCAGCGTCATCCCCCAAAGGACTGTCCCCAGCATGACCCAGCCGAAGCGCACGCCCTCCGGCGTGAAGCGTGCTGCCGCGCGCACAAAGATCACCCCCGCGCAAAAGGAAGCTGGCGGCGAAGGTTCGATCAACAAGCACTGGCGAACCTATTTCCTGCAGGAACTGGCGATGACGTCTAACGTGACGGCCAGCGCCGCCGCCGCCGGCGTTTCGCCCAGCCGCGCCTACAAAGCCCGGCGCGAACACGCAGACTTCGCCGCGCAATGGCGCGCCGCCCTGTACGAAGGGTACGAACACCTTGAGATGGAGGTGCTTGCCTATCTGCGCGGCAATGCGCCGGACAAGAAGATCGACGTTGCCAACGCCATCCGCCTTCTGGCCGCGCACCGCGAAACGGTGGCCCGGATGCGTGCGCTGGAAGAGGACGGAGACGAACAGGCCGTGCTCGATTCGATCGACGCGATGATCGATGCGATGCGCCAGCGCAGCCAGCAGAACGCGGCGGAAAGCGGCGATGACATCTGAATCGCGGCGCGAGTGGCTGGAAAACCTGCCTGTCGCAGATCTCCGCCGCGCGCTTTGGAATATGAGCCCGCGCCAGCGCCGATCCATCCGCCATCACTGGCACTTGTGGGCGCACGAAGGTCAGTTACCCCCGCCCGGCGCCTGGCACTGCTGGCTGATCATGGCGGGACGCGGCTTCGGCAAGACGAGGGCCGGGGCCGAATGGGTACGCGCCGTGGCGGAACGCGATCCGGCGGCGCGCATCGCGCTGGTCGGCGCGTCGCTTGGCGAAGTGCGCAGCGTGCAGGTGGAAGGCGAAAGCGGCATCCTTGCCGTCTCTCCGTGGCGGCGGCGGCCGAAGTTCGAACCTTCGCGGCGCCTTCTGGTGTGGCCCAACGGTGCGGAGGCGCGGCTCTATTCGGCGGGCGAACCCGAATCCCTGCGCGGTCCGCAGCACAGCCATGCGTGGTGCGACGAGATCGCCAAATGGGATAATTCGGGCGGAAGGGCCGGTTCGGCCTGGGACAACATGCAGTTCGGATTGCGGCTTGGCGCATGGCCGCGCGTTATGGCGACAACCACGCCGCGCGCCGTGCCGCTGCTGCGCCGGATACTGGATGACAGGCACGCCGTCGTCACGCGCGGCGCGACCGGGGCGAACAGTCGCAACCTTCCGCCCGCCTTCATGCGCGCGGTGCGCCGCCAGTTCGCGGGAACGAAGCTGGGCCGGCAGGAACTGGACGGCGAATTGATAGAGGACATCGAAGGCGCGCTGTGGAGCCGCGCGCTGATCGAACGGACCCGCGAAAACGGCTCACCGCCGCTCACCCGCGTGGTGATCGGCGTCGATCCCCCGGCCAGCGCCGATGGCGACGCCTGCGGGATCGTGGCGGTGGGGCTCGGCGAAGACAGGGTGGCGCACGTGCTTGCGGACCTCTCCGTCGAACGGCCGAGCCCCGAAACCTGGGCCCGCGCCGTGGCGGACGGGGCCGCCCAGTGGCAGGCGGATCGTGTCGTGGCCGAAGCCAATCAGGGCGGCGCGATGGTGGAAAGCGTGCTGCGCGCCGCCGACGCCGTGCTGCCGCTGCGCCTTGTCCACGCCAGCCGTGGAAAGGCCGCGCGGGCAGAGCCTGTCGCCGCGCTCTACGAAGCGGGCCGCGTGCGCCATGCCGGTACGTTCCCGGCGCTGGAAGACCAGCTTTGCGGCCTGATGCCGGGCGGCGAATATCGCGGCCCCACCCGCTCCCCCGACCGCGCCGACGCGGCGGTATGGGCGCTGACCGAACTGATGCTGGGCCGCGCAAACGTGCCGCGCATACGGCCTGCATGATGTGGCGCCCCTTTGCCGGAGGCGGGGGGCATATCGAAATTTAACCAGAAAGGATCGTGGATGTCCTTCCTCGAAACCCTGTCGGCCGCCTTCAAGGGTGTGCCGGCGCCCGAGCGGCCGCCATTGGCGCGCAGCTTCGCATCGCCGTGGTTCGCGCCCGACTGGCGCGGCGGCGATGCGCGGCCGTTCCGATACGAACCCGCCGTGCGCGCCGCCTATCTGCGCAATCCGGTAGCGCAACGCGCGGTGCGCATCGTTGCCGAAGGGATTGGCGGCGTTCCGGTCAACGCATCGGACACGGCGCTGGGCACGCTCGTCTCTGCCACAAGCGGCGGGCAGGCGCTGCTGGAAACGCTGGCCAGCCACCTGCTGCTGCACGGCAACAGTTATATCCAGGTGTTGCGCGACGCCGCGGGCCACCCGGCGGAACTGTTCGCGCTGCGCCCCGAACGCGTGACCGTGCTGCCCGATGCCACCGGCTGGCCCAGTGCATTCCGCTACAAGGTGGGAGAGCGCGTGCTGACCATCCCCGCGCGTGACGATGCGGACCGCGCGAACCTGATCCACGTGCGCGCCTTCCATCCGGCGGACGACCACTATGGCGCGGGCTGCCTCGATGCCGCCGACGAAGCGGTGGCAATCCACAACGCGGCATCCGCCTGGAACCTTTCGTTGCTGGAAAACGCGGCGCGGCCTTCGGGCGCGCTGGTTTACGATCCCGGCGATCCCGGCGCGGCGCTTTCCGCCGACCAGTTCGAGCGGGTGAAGGCGGAGCTGACCGCCGCCTTCGCCGGACAGGCCAACGCGGGCCGGCCGATGCTGCTGGAAGGCGGGCTGAAATGGCAATCGATGGCGCTGACGCCCGCGGACATGGACTTTGCCACGCTGAAGGCCGCCGCCGCGCGCGACATCGCGCTGGCATTCGGCGTGCCGCCGATGCTGCTCGGCATTCCGGGCGACAACACCTATTCGAACTACAAGGAAGCCAACCGCGCGCTGTGGCGGCTTTCGCTGCTGCCCCTGGCGGGCAAGCTGCTTTCCGCGATTGCAGAGGGGCTGGCGGCCGACTTCACCGATGCCGCGCTGTCGGTCGATCTGGACCGGGTGCCCGCGCTTGCCGAAGACCGCGAGAAGCTGTGGGCGCAGGTAAGCGGCGCGGACTTTCTTTCCGACGGCGAAAAGCGCGCGATGCTGGGCCTGCCGCCCCGACCCGCCGCGCAGGTGCAGCCATGACCCGCGCGGAGATGCTCGCCCGCCTGATCGCCCAGGCGGAGAGCGAGGGCGGCGACATGGTGACGCTTCGCGCCATCGTGGAGGAAGCGACCGGCCTCGGCGCGGAGCGCGTGTTGACGCGGATGGGCCTGGCAGACCCCGGCGCGCCCGACGACCTGAACGAACTGCGCGAACTGCTGCGCGCGTGGCGCGACGCCAAGGCCAGCGCGTGGAAGGCGGCAATCGGCTGGGTCGTGCGCGGCGTGCTGGCGCTTCTGCTGTTTGCCATCGCCGTCCGGCTCGGTTTCGGAGATCTTGTGCAATGACAACGCCCACGCCCCTCGCCTCCACGGAAACGCGGCTGGCCGGCTATGCCGCGATCTTCGGGCGCCGCGACAATGGCGGCGACACAATCCTGCCCGGCGCCTTTGCGCGCACGCTGGCCAGCCACGCCGCGCGGCACGCGCCGATCCCGCTGTTCTGGCAGCACCGGCCCGAACAGCAGGTCGGCTGGATCGACCATGCGCAAGAGGATGCGCGCGGGCTGCGGATCGTCGCCCGCCTGACCAATCCCGATGGCGCAAAGGCCGCGCTGGTCCGCGACGGAACGGTGCGCGGCCTGTCGTTCGGATACCGCGTAACCGCCGCGCGCCGCACGCGCGCCGGGCGCGACATCGTGGCGGTCGACCTTGTCGAGGTCAGCCTTGTCACCCGGCCGATGCAGCCCTTCGCGCAAGTCCACCTCGTCACCGCCTGATCCCCCCGTTTTTCCCATTCTTCGCAGAAAGGACCACCAATGGACGCAATTCCCGATTTCGCAATCGACCAGACCGAAACGAAAGCCGACCCGCTGCCCGCCAGCTTCGACATCGTGGCCCGCCAGGATGCGCAGGAAGCCGATATCGCGGCGATCCGCGCCGATGTGGACGACGTGAAGGGCAGGCTCGACCGCGTCAGCCGCGCCGCCGCGCGCCCGATGCTCGATGGTGCGACCCCCGCCGCAAGCGCCGAAGTGAAGGGCTTTGTCGACGGTTACCTGCGCCACGGCCGCGAGACGGAGCTGAAATCGATGAGCGCGTCGGCCCCGTCCGACGGCGGCTATGCCGTCCCGCACGAGATCGACGCGATGATTGCCCGCCAGCTGGTGGAAATCAGCCCGATCCGCGCGCTGGCCCAGGTGGTGCAGACCGGCACCAGCGGTTATCGCAAGCTGGTTTCGACCGGCGGAACCGCCAGCGGGTGGGTCAGCGAAGTGGCGGCGCGACCCGAAACCGATACGCCCCAGTTCGCGGAAATCGCACCGCCTTCGGGCGAACTCTATGCCAATCCGGCGGCAAGCCAGGCGATGCTGGACGATGCGGCTTTCGACCTTGAAAGCTGGCTGGCCAGCGAAATCGCGGTGGAATTCGCCCGCGCCGAGGGTGCCGCGTTCGTCAACGGATCGGGCGCGAACCAGCCGCGCGGCTTCCTTGCCGCCCCGGCATCGGCCGCAGTGGACGGCGTCCGCACCTTCGGAACACTGCAATATGTCGGCTCGGGCGACGCCAACGGGTTCGACGCCGCGCCCGAAGCCAAGCTGATCGACCTTGTCCACACGATGAAGGCCGGGCACCGCCAGGGTGCATCGTGGGTGATGAACTCGGCAACGCTGGCCATCGTCCGCAAGCTGAAAACCAGCGACGGCGCATTCCTGTGGCAGCCGGGACTGGTGGAAGGCCAGCCTGACCGCCTGCTGGGCTATCCGGTGGTGGAAGTGGAAGACATGCCGGACGTTGCCGCCGGTAACGTGCCGGTGGCCTTCGGCAACTTCCGCGCCGGCTATCTGGTTGCCGAACGCTCCGCCACGTCGATCCTGCGCGATCCGTTCACCAACAAGCCCTTCGTCCACTTCTATGCGACCAGGCGCATCGGCGGGCAGGTGACGGATAGCGACGCGATCAAGCTGCTGCGGATCGAAGCGTAAGGCGGCGGGCAGGCCTCGCATCCCGTCCAAGACGCCGGACGCGTGCCGGGGGATTTCCCTTCCCCTGTTCCCCGGCACGCACGACGGCGCGCGCCCGCGCTGCGGCCATCGTGCCGCGCGCGGGCGCTTTCCTTTCCCTTTATCCGGAGATTGCCATGAAGCGGGCAATTGTCGCGCCGCCGGTGCTGTCCCCGGCGGCACTTGGCGAACTGAAGGCGTGGCTGGGCGTGACCACCGCGCACGACGACGCCGAACTCCTCGCGCTGCTGGGCGCGGCCCTCGACCTGTGCGAGGGTTTTACCGGAACGATGCCGCTGGAGGCGGGCTGCGAGGACGTTCTGCCCGCCCGCGCCGCGTGGCAGGCGCTGTCCGCGCGGCCGGTGCAGGCGATAACCGCGCTTGCCGCGCTGGCCATCGACGGAAGCCGCCGCCCGCTGGACCCGACGGATTACGAGCTTGACCTTGGCGCGGACGGAACCGGCCGCCTGCGCCTGCTCGCCCCGGTCGGCGAAGGCCGGATCGTCGCAGGCTATACGGCGGGGCTTTCGCCCGATTGGGCGGGCCTTCCCGAAGCGTTGCGGCAGGGGCTGGTCCGCCTGGCCGCGTTCCAGCATCGCGAACGCGATAGCGGCGGTGCGTCGCCCCTTCCCCCGGCAGCGGTTTCCGCGCTGTGGCGGCCGTGGCGGCGGGTGCGCGTGGCATGATCCGGGCTGCTGCAGACTTTGCCGCCCTGACGCAACGCCTGACCGCGAAAGCCGAAGCGATCGCCCGCGCCCGCGCGGCGTCAATCCGGCTGGGCAGCCAGCGGACATGGCGCGATGCCCGCCTGCTCTGGCCGCTTTCCCGCGAGGAGTAATGCGCAATGGAGATACCCTTCCGCGCGGTCCTGCTGGACTGGCTATCCACCGATGCCGCCCTGCCGGACGCGCTCAACACCATTTCGGAAGAAGCGCCGTCGCGCAGCGCTCTGCCGTGGCTGGCGATCTCCGCCAGTTCGTCAACCGGCTGGGGCACCAAGGACGTGGCGGGCCGCGAAGTGCGCATCGCGCTGGAACTTCACACGCGCGGCGACACGTCCCTTGCCGACGCGGCTCTGGTCGCCGCGATAGAGCGGCGCATCGAAGGCCTGCCCGCCGACCAGTCGGCAGCCGGGTTCCGCATCGCCAGCCTCGTCTTCACCCGCGCCCGCGCAGAACAGCGCGGCGAGGCATCGCGCGCGATGCTGCTTGAATACCGTGCGCGCCTGCTCGCCGCATGAGCCTTCCCATTCCCTTCCGATCAAGCGTTCCGTTCAAAAGGAGACTGACCCATGGCTGCCCAGAAAGGCTCTGCCTTCCTGCTCAAGATTTCAGACGGCGCCGTGCCGCCCGCGTACCAGACCGTGGCGGGCCTTCGCACCACGCAGATGTCGATCAACGGCGATGCCGTGGTGATTACCAGCAAGGATTCGGGCGGATGGCGCGAATTGCTGTCGGGCGCGGGCACGCGATCGGTTTCGGTCAGCGCGGCGGGTATATTCCTCGGTTCCGCCGCCGAAGCGCAGATCCGCGCATGCGCGTTGGACGGCTCGATCGCCGGATACCAGCTCGCCTTTGAAGACGGTGAGAAGATGCAGGGCCGGTTCCTGGTGCAGCGGCTGGACTATGCCGGGGACTTCAATGGCGAGCGCAACTATACCTTGACGCTGGAAAGTTCAGGCGAGGTAGCGGCGGCATGACCGCTGGCCAATCCGGGCACGAACGGCCCAACCCGCATCGCGGCGAAGCGGCGCTGGTTCTGGACGGGACCACGTACCGCTTGCGCCCCACGTTCGCCGCGCTGGTCGATGCCGAACAGGAACTTGGTCCGCTGTTCTCGCTGGTCGAACGGGCAAGCGCGGGCGAATTGCGCCTTTCGGAAATGGTCGCGCTGTTCTGGCACTGCCTGGCGGACGGACATGGGCTTTCGCGCGCCGGATTTGCCGACGCGGTGGTGCGCGGGGGACTGGCGGGTGCGACGCCCGCCCTGCGAACGCTGATGACGCAAGTGCTGAAGGGCGGCGCGTGACGCTGCCGTTCGGCGCCGCCGCCGCGCGGCTGTGCGGACAGGCGGCGCTGCTGCTTGGCTGGCGGCCCGCCGAATTCTGGGCCGCAACGCCCGAAGAGCTTGGCTGCATCCTGTCCGCCCACGCCCCGGACCGGGGCGAAAGCATGGACCGGCGGACGCTGGACAAGATGATGGAGCGCGAAAGCGATGGATGAACTCGATACCCTGGTGATCGGTGTGCGCGCCGATACGCAGGGCTTCACTTCGGACGTGCAGGCGATGCGCGGCAGTTTCGATTCGATCCTGGTCGACGGTTTCTCGCGCGCCGGCAACACGCTTGAACGCGGCCTGACGGCGGCAATCCGCAAGGGCAGCCTCGGCTTCGAGGACTTGCGCCGCGTGGCGCTTGGCGTGCTGGGCGACATTGCATCGCGGGCGGTTTCGGCCGGTCTTGGTTCGTTGGGGTTGGGATCGATGACCGGAGCGGGCGGCGTCGCCGGCGGCCTTGGCGCGCTGGCCGGCTCTATCCTCGGCCTGCCGGGCCGCGCGACGGGCGGACCGGTTACACCCGGTCGCGGATACGTGGTGGGCGAACGCGGGCCGGAACTGTTCGTGCCCACGTCTGCGGGCCGCGTGGAAGCGGGCGCGCCCACCGCCGCCGCGCGCAACGTGAACGTGGCGATCAAGGTGGTGGCGCCGGCAGGCTCCTCCACGCCCGAAAGCCTTAAGCGGTCCAGCCGCCAGGTCGCGCAGGCGGTTCGCCGCGCGCTCGCCGAGTATTGAGGGAGGGCACCGACATGGCATTCTGGCTGGCCGATACGCGCACCGTCCAGCAGGCGGACGCGATCCAGCGCTTCGACCCGCGCTTCTGGACGGTCGATTTCCCGCGTCCGGCCATGGCCGCGCTGACCACGACCGCACCCGACGCGCTGCGCGTCGACGCGATATTCCGCTCGGCCGGAGACATCGTCGGCCTGATCTGGGAAAGCGAGGACCGGTGGGACCATCCGCTGCTGTCCTATGAGACCGTGCGCGACTATTCGCGCCTCACGCTTTCGTTTCGCTGGCGTTCGTCGGGCGTGATCGCGCTCGACGCGGTGAACGGCCCGACATTGACCATAGAGGGCCGCGATGCGGCGGGCCAGCCGCGCAGCTGGTATGTGCGTTTGTGGAACTATGCGCAGGGATCGGCCGAAGACGCGCTGGTTTCCCTGCCGTTTTCGGCGCTGGACGGCGGGTTCCTGCTGCCGGGCGAGGCCGATCCCGTCCACCCCGGGGATATCGACCGGATGTTCATATCGCTTGTCGCGCCGGGGTTCGTTCCAGGGTCGGACAGCGCTTTTCCGGCTGAATGCCAAAGCTGGGCCGAATTGTCGGACATCCGCTGCGAAGGCCATGCGCCCATGCTGGAAATCGGCGACGTGATGGTGCTGCCGCACGGGCTTGCGATGGCGACCGGGTATGACGACGCCTATAATCAGGCGCCGGCACGCCTGCTGCGCCAGATCCGCGGCCTCGGCTATCGCGGGACGATCAACCATTACATCGGCATGAGCCACTTCTTCCCGCTGGCACCTGACGGAGCGGGCGGCTTCGCGGTCGATCCCGCACTTACGCCGGTCAATGCCGCAAGCGAGGCGTGGCACCGCGACTTCCTCGACCGCGCCAAAGCGGCGGGCTTCGACGTTATCCTCTCGCAGTCTTACGAAGTGCTGGCGCAACATTGCCCCACGACGTGGCAACAGCGCGACAGCGATGGCAACGCGGCACGCACCGGCTGGACCCCGCCATCCGCATTGCTTTCCCCTGCCAATACCGATGCGACGGGCTGGCTGGCCAGTCTTGCCGGAACGCTTGCGGGGTGGCTTGCCGATGCGGGCCTGCCGGTGCGCTGGCAGGTTGGCGAACCGTGGTGGTGGATCACGCCCGACCGCAGGATATGCCTATACGACGATGCGGCACGAACCGCGTTTGGCGGAAGCCCGCCCGTCATCGCCGACCTTGGTCAGCCGCTGACGCCCGGCCAGCGCGATCTTCTCGATCAGGCAGGCGCGCTTCTTTCCGCATCGACCGCCGCGCTTTGCGCCACCGTGCGCGAGACGGCGGGAGCAGCGGGGGCGGAAACGCTTCTGCTCGCCTACCTGCCGACCGTGCTCGACCCGGCGATGCCCGACGCGCGGCGCGCCAACCTGCCAGCCGGATGGGCCTCCCCCGCGTTCGACGTGCTCCAGACAGAGGATTACGGCTGGGTTACCGCAGGTGCCGATGCACTGCGCAAGACGGGGCGCGAGGCGATAGAGGCGCGGCTGGGCTATCCGCGCGACCGGCAGCACTATCTGTCCGGCTTCGTGCTTTCCGCGGACGATGCCGAAAAGCACTGGCCGCGCATCGATGCCGCCGCCAGCGAAGCGCGCCGCCTGGGTGTGGCGCAGACCTTTATCTGGGCCTTGCCGCAAGTCGCACGTGACGGCTTTACCCGCCTGCCATCCTTAAAGGACAACGCCATGCAAGCCTTCGACGATGTGCTGTTTCCGGTCGCGCTGGGAAGCAGGGCCTCCGTGACGCCCGAATTTTCAACCAGCGTCACAGTGTCCGCTTCGGGGTTCGAACGGCGCAACAGCCTGTGGACCGATGCCCGTCTGCGTTTCGATGCCGGGCCGGGCATCCGGTCTGAGGTAGAACTGGGTGAACTCATCGCCTTCTTCCGCGCGCGGCGCGGCCAGGCGCGCGGATTCCGCCTGCGCGACCCGTCCGATTTCAGCTCCTGTGCGATGACGGGGACGCCCGGCCCGATCGACCAGTCAATCGGCATTGGCGACGGCGCGACCGCACGCTTCGAACTGGCCAAGCTCTATGGCGAAGGCGCCGACGCGCAACGCCGCCGCATTACGCGGCCAAGGGCGGAATCGGTGCAGGTAAGCGTTGACGGCGTCCCGACGGATGGCTTCGTGCTGGAACCGCTGGGCGTGATCGCATTCGATACGCCGCCGCCCGATGGTGCGGCCATACGGGCGGGCTTCCTGTTCGATGTGCCGGTGCGCTTCGCGGAAGACACGCTGGACATCGCGGGGACGGTTTTCGCGGCGGGCGAAGCGCCCAGCGTGCCGCTGGTCGAACTGCGCGAGGATGCCTGAGATGGCGCGGCAGTGGCTTTCCCGGGAGCTTGAAACCGTCGCAACGTGGTGGCGCATCGAACGGACCGACGGCGTTGCGCTCGGCTTCACCAGCCACGACCGCGACCTGTATGTTTCGGGAATCGTCCTGCGCGCCGCACCGGGCATGGTGCCAAGCGCGGTGCGCCTGACCGGCGGGCTGGACGCGGACAGCGCCGATATAACCGGCGCGCTGACCCACGATGCGATCTCCAAAGCCGATCTCGATTCGGGCCGATACGACGGCGCGCGCATCGCGATGGGGCTGGTGGACTGGGAATCGCTGGAAACCTTGCAGATATATGCAGGAACGATCGGTTCGGTCGGGCGCGAAGGTGCCGGATTTTCAGCACAGTTGCGTTCGGCCAAGACCGCGCTCGAACGCGAGATCGTGCCCCGGACCGCACCGACCTGCCGGGCCGAGTTCTGCGCAGGCGGCTGCACGCTTTCGGCCGGGCGCTTCACGCACGAAGGGCGCCTGGCCTCCGTCTCGGACGACAGGTCGGCCGTTACCGTTACAGCGCAGATCGAAGCGAACCTGCTCGAATTCGGCACGCTGCGTTGGGTGGACGGCCCCGAAGCGGGAATGACCCGCCGGATAGAGGCCGTCTCGGGTGACGTGCTGATGCTCGACAGGCCGGTTGAAGCAGGCGCCACGCCGGGCGCACGCCTGATCCTGCGGGAAGGTTGCGATCACACGCTGGAAACCTGCGGCGCGCGTTTCGGCAATGCCGCGAATTTCCAGGGCGAACCGTTCCTGCCCGGCAACGACCTGCTGACCCGCTATCCTTCGCCCGCCGCATGAATCCGGCACTTGCCGAGGCCGCGCTCGGCCTGGTCGGCACACCGTTCCGGCTGCACGGGCGCGATCCGTCCATCGGTCTCGATTGCGTGGGACTGGTTGGCGAAGCCATGCGACGCGCGGGCTTCGATCCCAGCCTTCCCGAAGGCTATCGCCTGCGCGTGCAATCGGTGGCGCGATGGCTTCGCCTTGCCGCAACCAGCGGGCTGGTTCCCGTGGCCCGGGACGGCGACGTGATCCTGCTGCGCACGCATCCGTTGCAGCCCCACCTTGCCGTGATCGTGCCGGGCGGCATCGTCCACGCCCATGCCGGGCTTGGCCGGACGACATTCCTGCCCGGCCCGATCCCCTGGCCGGTTGAGCGCCGCTGGCGGGCCGCACCGGCCGAAACGATCCAAACGGAGACCCGACGACAATGGCTACGCTGATCCTTTCCGCCGTCGGCACGGCGATCGGTGGCCCGGTTGGCGGCGCGATCGGCGCGCTGATCGGGCGCCAGGTCGACAGTGCAATCATCGGTGCGCCCCATCGCGAAGGACCGCGCCTGAAAGACCTTGCCGTGCAGACGTCAAGCTATGGCGCGCCCCTGCCGCTCCATTTCGGCAGGATGCGGGCTGCGGGCACCGTGATCTGGGCAACCGAACTGGTGGAGCACAGCGAACGGCAGGGCGGTGGCAAGGGCCGCCCTTCGGTTACGGCCTACAGCTATACCGCATCATTCGCGGTAGCCCTTGCCAGCCGGCCGATCGCACGGATCGGGCGCGTCTGGGCCGATGGCAACCTGCTGCGCGGCGAAGCGGGCGACCTGAAAGCGGGCGGAACCATGCGGGTTCATACCGGCCATGGCGACCAGCGCGTGGACCCGCTCATCGTGCAAGCCGAAGGTGCGGCGAACTGTCCTGCCTTCCGTCATACGGCCTATGCCGTGTTCGAAGACCTGGAACTGGCGGATTTCGGGAACAGGCTTCCGTCCCTGACATTCGAGGTTTTCGCCGACGACGACGATTGTACGCTTGCCCGGATCGTGCGAGCCATCGCACCCCAGGTCGATTGCGAGAACATGGACGCGGCAATTGCGGGCTTCACCATCGATTCCGGCCGCGCAGTGGACACGCTTTCAACCCTTTCGAACGCATTTGCGCTGGCCGTGGCGCTGGATGGCAACCGCATCGCCGTGTCGATGGCAGGCGCGTCCGCGAATACCCTGCCGATGCTGGACATGCCCGTGGCCGGCGGTGCGCAAGCCGACACCGTGCAGCAGACGGGCTGGAGCAGGCAGCGCAGCCCGCTGCCCGAAGCGCGGCAGGCGGGGCTTCGCTATTACGATCCGGCGCGCGACTACCAGCCCGGCCTCCAGCGAAGCCCGGGGCGCGCGGCGCCAGGCGATCTTGCCGTCATCGATCTGCCCGCAGCCATGTCCGCGGCGAAGGCACGCACACTTGCCGGCACGGTTGCCCGGCGCGCGGCATACCCGGCAGACCGCATCCGCTATCGCGTCGGCACCATAGACCCGGCAATCCGCCCCGGAGCATGCGTTCGCCTGCCGGTTGCCGCCGGAACCTGGCAAGTGGATAGCTGGGAATGGCAAGCAGGCGGGGTAATGCTCGATCTGCGGGCCGTGCCGGGCAACGCCGGTTCCGGCAAATCCATCGCCGATCCGGGTCGCGCCAACCTGCCGTTGGACGAACCCGTCCCGCCCACCGTGCTCGACGCGTTCGAGGTTCCGTGGGACGGAACCGGCGGAGGCAACGCCCCGTCCCTTTTCGCGGCAGCCAGCGCCGTTTCCGCAGCCTGGCGCGGTGCAGCGTTGTTCGCGCAGCAATCGGCGGACAGCCTGGTGCCCCTTGGTTCGACCGGAAGGCAACGCGCAATAACGGGCACCGCGCTCGGCGCATTGCCTGCTTCGTCGCCGCTCCTCCTCGACCGGTCGAGCCGTCTTGTCGTCCGGCTTTCCGCCGTGGATCTCGATCTGGCGCCAACGGATCTGGCCGGGCTGGTGCGGGGCGGCAACCGTGCGATGATCGGCGATGAAATCGTCCAGTTCGCCCGGTGCGAACCGCTTGGCGACGGTTGCTTCGCGCTTTCGGGCCTGCTGCGCGGCCGGGGCGGAACCGAATGGGCCATCGGCAACCACCAGTCGGGCGATCCTTTCGTGCTGCTCGACAATGCGCTTGTGCCGCTCGATCCGGCGGCAGTAGGGGAAGCGACCGTCGCTACGATCCTTGCAACCGGGCTGGGTGACGGAAACCCCGCGCAAAGCGCGATCCGGTCGGCGGGCGCAACGCTCCGCCCGCTGGCCCCGGTCCACGGCAAGGCAGCCAAAGCGCCTGACGGCAGCCTGCATGCCAGCTGGATACGGCGCGCGCGCGGCGCATGGGGCTGGCCCGACTACGCGGACCTGCCGCTGAACGAAACAAGAGAAATCTGGGATATCGCGTTCGGCGATCCGGCTGCACCGCTGGCGCGCTGGCGAACGGCCGAAGCGGTTCTGGATCTCTCGCCGGAAACGGCCCAGCCCCTTCTCGGGAGCGAAGCGCCGCGCCGCCTGACCATCCGCCAGATCGGCAGCGTCAGTGCATCGCACCCGCTGACGATCGAGATTGCAGCCTGATCCCGTCCGCGAATCCCGCCAACCCAACGGAGCCGAGCCATGTCCGATCCGCTTGCCTTCCCCGAAATCACACCGCGTTACAGCCTGCCGATGCTATTTGCCGGCCAGGCGCAGAAGGAAGTTACCGTAAACGAAGCGCTTTCCTGCATGGATACCCTGCTCCATGCAGCCATCGCGGGAGAAAGCGCGACCCCGCCGGCAAATCCGTCTCCCGGCGAAACTTGGCTTGTCGCCAGCGGAGGCACGGGCCTCTGGGCGAGCCACGATGGCGATCTGGCAGCGTGGACCGACGGGGGGTGGCGCTTCACCGCGCCGAAGCCTGGAATGCGTGTCTTCGACATCACGCTTGGAATGTTCCGGCATTACCATCAGAGCTGGACAGAAACCGCCGCTCCCGCCGGCCCGCAAGGCGGCGACGTAGTGGATTCACAAGCTCGCCAGGCGATTGCGGACCTTGTTGCAACCCTGTGCAATGCAGGAATTTTTTCAAGCGGGTAACGGGAACCAAATTGAACTTGCAACATTGCAGCAAGGCATGAGGGTTACCGACTTGGCTGCTACTTGTTGGCGCAATGTCTTTAGGGCGTTGTAAATCGGCAACACTCTTGGCGTATGCAAGCTTGCAGAAGAAAACACGAATCTATAGACATTCGCCACGACGTGGCAATTTTCGCAAAAAGGGGAATTGAGAATGCGGAAACTGGTCCTAGGCTTAGCTGTGGCTTCTACAGCCATGGCAACGCCGGCTTTGGCCCGCGACAAGTCATGGTATGTCGAAGCCGATGGCGGCGGCATGCTGGTCGAGAATATCGATCTCGACATCGGCTCGCTTCCCAAGGCAGGCACGCTCGATACGAAGGCCGGCTATGACGTTGGCGGCATTGTAGGTTATGACTTCGGAGGTTTCCGCTTGGAAACCGAAGCAAGTTATCGCCGTGCGCATCTGTCCTCCTACCATTATAATGATCAGTCGGGCGCAAACTATGCGAACGGCAACGGTGCGGACGGCGGGACGAGTGCGCTTAGCTTCATGGCCAACGGTCTGCTGGACTTCGGTCCAGACGACGGCCTTCAGGGATTTGTTGGCGGTGGCGTCGGCGTTGCCCGCGTGAAGCTCCAGAAAGCCACGCCGATCGACGCCAACATCAACGATTCGGATACGGGCTTCGCGTGGCAGGCACTCGCCGGGATTCGCGTCCCCGTGAGCGACCATGTCGACGTCGGGCTGAAGTATCGCTTCTTCAATGTTCAGGACGTGAACGTCGTTGACGATTACGGCCGCAATGTGGCCGGTACGTTCCGCTCGCACTCGCTGCTGGCGACTGTGGCGTATAACTTCGGTGGCCCGGCTGCTCCGCCGCCGCCCCCGCCGCCCCCGCCGCCCCCGCCGCCGCCTCCTCCGCCCCCGCCGCCTCCGCCGCCGCCTCCGCCGGCTCCGGTGTGCAACAAGGGTCCGTACATCGTGTTCTTCGACTGGGATAAGTCGGACATCACGCCTGAGGCTGCAACGATCCTCGACAACGCGGTCACGGCCTATGGCAACTGCGACAACGTGCCGATCATGCTCGCTGGCTACACCGACCGTTCGGGTACGGTGAAGTACAACATGGGCCTGTCGGAACGCCGCAACGCCTCGGTCCGCGCGTACCTGACCTCGCACGGCGTGCCGGATGGTGCCATCACCAGCCAGGCCTTCGGTGAGAGCAACCCGCGCGTCCCGACTGCGGACGGCGTGCGCGAACTGCAGAACCGCCGCGTGGAAATCACGTACGGTCCGGGTTCGGGCATGTAAGTTTCGACACAAGTCGAACGAAATCGAAGGGGCCGGAGAAATCCGGCCCCTTTTTCGTTTCCGTTTCGGTTATGCTCCGCCTGCGACCAACCAGACCGGAGATCTATCGATGCGCAAACCGAACGGATTTATCCTCGCCCTTGCCGCCACGCCCCTGTTTGCCGCCTGTGCGACAATCGGCGGCCCAAGGACAGAGCAGGTTGCCGCTGCGGGCTTGCTGACCGCAAATGGCACCAGCGTCGGCGAAGCGCGATTCATGCGAACGGGTGACAGGCTGGAAATGCTGGTTTCTGCTTATGGCCTTCCGCCCGGCCCCCATGGGATCCACCTGCACACAACCGGCTCCTGTGTTGCGCCAGGATTTACATCGGCGGGCGGGCACCTCAATCCCGGTGGCAGCAGGCACGGCATGAACAATCCGCGGGGCCGCCACCTGGGCGACCTGCCGAACCTTGAGGTGGGTCATGACGGATCTGGCCGCCTCACTGTTCCATTGCCCGGACCGGCCGACGCAATCGAGGCCGACCTGTTCGATGCCGATGGAACAGCCGTGGTGATCCACGCTGGCCCCGACGATTATCGCACCGACCCCAGCGGGAACAGCGGCGGCCGCATTGCCTGCAGTGTGGTGTCGCGCGGCTGAGCTACCTAGGCGGGTTCCCCGGCGGCCTGCGCGTGGACCAGCGCGTTGCGGGCCGCTTCGGGAACAAGCCTGATCGCGGCGACAAGGCACAGGAAACCGACCGGTGCCGCCCAGAAGACCGACCGCACGCCCAGCGAAATGTCGCCGCCATGGGCCGTTGAAATCCAGCCTGCGGTAAACGGTCCCAGCGCAAGGCCAACCAGCGTCGTCGCCAGAAAAAACGTGGCCGTGGCAACGCCGCGCATACGCGGCAGGACCAGCGACTGGCTCGTCGCCGCTGCTGCGCCCAATGCGCTTGCCGCCAGAAACTGGGCAAGGCTTGCGCAGATGAAGAAGACCGTCACGCTGTTGGTGGTATAAATCGTCCACATCACGGGAAGCGGCGCAATCAGACCGAACATCACGACGTAAAGCCGGCCCGAAGGATGCCGTGCGAACAAGTAATCGGCAACACGACCACCGATGATGACGCCGACAAACCCCGCCACCGCAGCCGGGGCGCCCAGAAGCCAGCCGATTTCCGTCTTGGGGATCGAAAAGGTCACTTCACCGTAAGGTGCGGCAAAGAATGCGCTGGCATAGGCCATGAAGGCGACAAGGCCATACCCCATGATGGTGGTCATGAAGGCGGGCGATCCCCAGGTCAGGCGGAAAGTCGGCTTGTCGCGAGACCGCAAGGCACTTGCCCAGCTGAACACCGCATAATAGCCGATGGCAAGGAACAGCCACTGGTCGGAGACGGCGGCAACGAACTTGCCCTCACCGGCCGGAACCCACTTTGTCAGCAGGATCGCCGCGAGCGCAAATCCCACCGCCGCAGCAATGTTGATGGCCAGCGCGCCTATTCCGCGCGCGGCTGCGCCTATGAATGTGAACGGTGGAATGATCTGCACCAGTTCGTCACGAAAGCCGCAGAACGGAGCGGGATCTTCTGGTGTGGGCAACCCGTCTATCGCGCCGCGAACGGGTTCGCGCAGGGTCAATACCCACAGTGCCAAGGCCAGCCCGGGCAAGCCGACAGCGATGAACGCGGCCTGCCACCCTGCAAGCCCCAGAGGGCCGCCGTGAGGATAGGCTCTGTTCCACGCTTCTACGATGGACCCGCCGATCAGCAGGGAAATGCCGCCGCCGAAATAGAGGCCGGAGGAATAGATGGCGAGCGCCGTTCCGCGAAGGCGCGCCGGGAACCAATCGGAAATCAGCGAATAGGCCGCCGGACTGGCCGTCGCTTCACCTACACCGACGCCGATCCGCGCACTCGTGAGCATCAGGCTGTTACGCGCAAGTCCGGAAAACGCGGTCATCACAGACCACAGCGCCAGCCCGGCGCTCATCAAGCGCACGCGCTTCCAGCTGTCCGCAAGTTTGCCCAGCGGTATGCCGAAAAGGGCATAGAAAATTGCGAATGCCGTGCCGTAAAGGAAGCCAAGGTAGGCATCGTCCACGTGCAAGTCGGCCTTGATGTCGTTGGCAAGGATGGAAAGGATCTGCCGGTCGACGAAGTTGAGAACGTAGATCAGCACCAGCACGCCCAGGGCATACCAACTGTAGGCGGGAACCTTGTCATCCGCGCCGCTTGCCTGACTGTTGCCTTCCATCCTTCTCCCCATCCCTCTCTTTTTTATGGCGTCCGGGCGTAATCCCCGCGATCTTCCAGTCCGGCCTCGGCAAAGCCGGCGCGCCGTAATCGGCAACTGTCGCATTCACCGCATGGCCTGCCGTCGGGCAGCGGGTCGTAACAAGACCAGCTATCGCCGGGATCGAGCCCCAGGCGAGCAGCCTCGCGCGCGATATCTGCCTTGCTGAGATGCTGCAGCGGCGCATGGACCGTCACCGTCCCGCCTTCACTGCCGACTTTCGTGGCGATCCGCGCCAGATCCTGGAATCCCTGCACGAATTCGGGCCGGCAATCGGGATAGCCCGAATAATCGAGTGCATTGACGCCGATGAACAGGTCGTTCGATCCTGCGGCTTCGGCCCAGGCGAGGGCGAGCGAAAGAAATACAAGGTTGCGCGCCGGAACATAGGTGACGGGAATATCATCCCCGACGCCGCCTTTAGGCACGTCGATCGCGTCGGTCAGCGCAGAGCCACCGAACTGGCGCAGGTCGAGCGGCAGGATAACGTGTCGTTCCACGCCAAGCCTGCCGGCGATGCGCCGCGCGGCATCGAGTTCGATGCGATGGCGCTGATTGTAGTCGATGGTCAGGGCAAGCACGCGAAAGCCCTGCTCTTTCGCAAGGCCTGCGCAAACCATCGAATCGAGCCCGCCCGAGAGCAGGACGACGGCCAGCGGATTATGGGAAGATACCGGTGCACCAGGCATCGCCATTGGCTAGCCGCACCCGCGTAGGCTGGCAATGCCTGATCGTATCTCCGGGCCTGATCGTATCTCCGGGCGTGATCGCACCTCTGCCTGTAGCGTCAGTTTCGAACGATCACCCGTTGCACGGACCGACGCGGCGCACTTCGGCCGAAAAGTCGAATGGCCGTCCCTGCGCAATTCCCTGCGTATCCAGTTGCGCCAGCGTGGGCGATTCCATGCGAACCGACGTGCGGCCATAGCCCGACCCGGGACAGGTGTATTGCACGGTCACAACCTGTGCGCTGTCTTCAACCACCAGTCGCTTGCACGCCTCGCCCGGATGACGGATCTGGATCAACGCGCGACCGCTCGCGATACAGATCTTGCGCGATGTCTTCTCGGTCCGGTCGCGCAGTTCCCACAGGCCGGGCTGCAACTGGTCGAGCATTTGCAACGTCGGTTGCTGCGGCCGCGCCTCACCGGACGGAACGGCAACGCCTACCGCAATGGCTGCACCCGCGAGTGCGGGCAGGGCAGCGGCAAGGGCAAGGCGACGAAGTGGCGTCATGATCGGCGTGATTATTCCTCTACGCGGCCAGCACGGGTGCCAGCCGCCATCTCCTTAAAGATAGGCATGGAAATGCGGCGATAAAGTGGTTCGCGTGCGCTTCGGACCCAATTGGCTCCACCCATGCCGGCCAGGATCAGAGATCAATGGCGAACTCTCGCGAACAGAATGCACAATCGACGACGATCCGGCCTTCGTCGTTGCGCATCGATGCCCGCTCTTCTTCGGGAAAGCGCGAGAGGATATCCTGGTAATGCTCGACCGTGCAGCGACAGCCACGCTCGAGCGGCGGGCCGAGCAGCGTGCGCACTTCCGATTCCTCGTGGAACAGGCGCCAGACGAGCGCCTCGAGGCTGAGCGACGTATCCACCAGCTCCGCGCCGCTCGTCGTCCCGGCCAGCGCGGAAACGTGTTCCCAATGCGGATGGTCAAGCTGCACGTGAAGGCGCTCGCGCCCTTCCTCGCCTTCGGGAAGGTGCTGCACCAGCAATCCGCCCGCTACGTATCCCTCGTCGCCGGGTTCCACCGCGACGCGGATCAGCGTGGGCACCTGTTCGGACTGGAGAAAATAGGATTCGCACGCTTCGGCAAGCGACGCGCCCTCCAGCGGCACGATGCCCTGGTATCGTTGCCCTGTTGCGGCCAGATCGAACGTGATCGCCAGATAGCCCTGGCCGAACAGCGAGAAGAGCGACGGGTTGGGGCCAAGCTCGTCAAGCCGTGCGCGATCGTGGCGGACATAGCCGCGCAGCTCTCCGCCGCGATAATCGCACACAAGCAGTTCGATCACGCCCTCTTCGGTCTGGGCCTGCATCGTCAGCTGGCCGCCATCCCCGTCCTTCCCGCCATCCTTCATCAGCGTGCCGATCATCGCGGTCAGCACCAGCGCCTCGGCCAGGAGGTTGCGCACCGGGGTCGGATAGTCGTGCGCAGACAGGATACGATCCAGCACCGGGCCCAACCGCACCACACGCCCGCGCGCATCGCGATCGGGTACGGTGAAGATCAGCGTCCGGTCGAAGCCGGTTTCGTCGTCGGGAGTAAGATCTTTCGTCACGGCGTCACTCTGGCAGATTCGACCTTACAATTGGCCGAACGCCCAGCGCAAAACCGATTTCTGCGCATGGATGCGGTTTTCCGCTTCGTCCCAGACAACGGAGCGGGGGCCGTCGATCACCGCATCGGTCACTTCCTCGCCGCGGTGCGCGGGCAGGCAGTGGAGGAACAGGGCGTCCGCCCTGGCAAGCCCCATCAGCTCTTCGTTCACCTGGTATGGCGTCATCGCTGCAATACGCTGCTCCGCGCCGGATTGCCCCATCGAAACCCAGGTATCGGTGACGACGACATCGGCGCCCGCCGCCGCCTCGCGCGGGTCGCGCGTCACGGTGATCGCCGCACCGGCCGCACGGGCACGATCGATGAAACCCGCATCGCTGTCATACCCTTCGGGCACGCCGATACGGACGTTGAACTTCATCAGCCCGGCGGCTTCTACAATCGAATTGAGCACGTTGTTACCATCGCCCAGCCACGCGACCTCCAGCCCCGGCAATGCCTTGCCGTGTTCCAGCACGGTCTGCAGATCAGCCATGATCTGGCACGGGTGCGACATGTCGGTCAGCCCGTTGATCACCGGCACATCGGCATAGCGGGCCAGCTCCTCCACCTTTGCGTGATCGTCCGTCCGCAACATGATCGCGTCGGCCATGCGGCTGAGCACGCGCGCGGTATCGGCAATCGTCTCGCCCCGGCCAAGCTGCGTCGTGCCCGCATCGAGCACGACTGCGCTGCCGCCAAGCTGGCGCATCCCGATATCGAACGACACGCGCGTGCGCGTGGAACTCTTTTCGAACACCATCGCCAGAACGCGACCAGCAAGCGGCGCATCCGCATCGGGCTGCCCCTTGGGCAGTGTGGCGCGGGCGCGCTTGCGGTCGATCGCATCGCCCAGCATCGCGGCGATCGCATCGCCTCCGGCATCGCTCAGATCAAGGAAATGGCGCGTCATGTGGTCGCGTCCTCCGGCTGGTAGCTTGCGGCGCCGGCCGAAAGCTTGTCCATGAATTCGTCGATATGGCTGTCGTCGATCACCAGCGGCGGCAGGATGCGCACCGTCTGGTCGCCCGCGGCGACGGTCAGCAAGCCGTGATTGTCGCGCAGGTGCGCCACGAACGGCCGCGGTTCTGTCTTGAGCTTCACGCCCATCATCAGCCCGCGCCCCTTTACGTGATCGAACAGGTCCGGATAGTTTCCGATGAACTGTTCGAGCCGCCCGCGCAGCCGCTCACCCTTTTCGCGCACGCCGGCAAGGAATTCGTCGTTCGCGACCACGTCGAGAACCGCCTCGCCCGCCGCCATCGCCAGCGGGTTACCGCCATAGGTCGATCCGTGCGAGCCGAAGCCCATGCCGCGCGCGGCCTTTTCGGTGGCAAGGCACGCGCCCATCGGAAACCCGCCGCCGATGCCCTTGGCCGTTGCCAGGATATCGGGCTCAATCCCGTATTGTTCATAGGCATAGAGCGAACCGGTGCGCGCAACGCCGCACTGCACTTCGTCGAACGCCAGCATCAGGTCATGTTCGTCGCACAGCGCGCGCAGGCCCTGCAGGAACGCGTCGGTGGCCGCGCGGATGCCGCCTTCGCCCTGGATCGGCTCTACAAGGAAACCGGCGGTATGTTCGCCGATCGCCGACTTAGCGCCTTCAAGGTCGTTGAAATCGACATACTTGAAGCCTGCCAGCATGGGCATGAAGCCCTTGTGCATCTTTTCCTGGTTCGAGGCGCTGATCGTCGCCATCGTGCGGCCGTGGAACGCGTTCCTGAAGGTAATCAGTTCATAGCGGTGCTCGTCTCCGGCGTGCTGGTGATAGGCGCGCGCGGTCTTGATCGCGCATTCCACCGCTTCGGCGCCGGAATTGGTGAAGAACACCGTATCGGCAAACGTCAGGTCCACCAGCCGCTGGGCCAGCTTTTCTCCCTGCGGACTGCCATAGAGGTTCGACACGTGCATAAGCGTGGCCGCCTGCTTCTGGATCGCGCCGATCAGGTGTTCGTTCGAATGGCCCAGCAGGTTCACCGCAATGCCGCTGGCGAAGTCGAGAAATCGCCGCCCGTCTTCGGAAATGAGGTGGCAATGTTCACCGCGCACCGGACGCACACCGCACCGGGGGTAGACGGGCATCAACGGAGTGATCGACATCGGACAGGTTCCTCTTGCAATCCGGAAAAGCGGGATGGGGCCAATCAGGCGACGGCCCTGAAACGCAAACGACAAATGGCGGCACCCCACCAAGCGGGAGCCGCCATTTGCGCGCGTTTATGACGTTGCGCCGGCCCGGTCAAACAGGCCAGGCCGGCGATACCAGCGATCAGTCCTGACGCGGCACCAGGTTGACCGCCGAGTGCTTGCCTCGTCGATCGACCTCAAGGTCGAACTCCAGCCGGTCGCCTTCGTTGAGGCTGCTCAGGCCGGAACGCTCGACCGCGCTGATGTGCACGAATGCGTCGGGTTGCCCGTCGTCGCGGGTGATGAAGCCGAAGCCCTTCATGGTGTTGAAGAACTTGACCGTGCCGGTGGCCTTTTCGCCCGTAAGCTGGCGCTGCGGAGCCGCAGGCCGGCTTTCAACCGGGATCACATCGCCCACAACCTGCAGGTCGGCAGCGGAAATCTTGCCGCCGCGATCGACGAGGTTGAATTCAAGCTGCTGCCCTTCGGCAAGGCCTTCAAGGCCGGCCCGCTCAACCGCGCTGATGTGGACGAAAACGTCTTCGCCGCCGTCTTCACGCTGGATGAAGCCAAAGCCCTTCTGCGAGTTGAAGAACTTTACGGTGCCCTTGCCGGTGCCGACAACCTGTGCCGGCATTCCGCGGCCACCGCCGCCGCCGCCGCCGCCGCCAAAGCCGCCGCGGCCACCACCGCCGCCGCCGAAGCCGCCACGGCCACCGCCGCCCCGGTCACCGCCGCCGAAACCGCCGCGATCGCGGTCGCCAAAACCGCCGCCGCCGCCGCCGAAGCCGCGATCGTAACCGCCGCCACCGAAACCGCCGCCGCCGCCGTAGGGATCAAAGCCTTCTTCGCCGAATCCATCTCGCTTGTCGCGTCCGCGACCGCGCCGCCCTCTGTCAAAACCCATATTAACCGATAGACCTTCGCACCGCCCGAGAAAGCAAAAGCAGCCGCAAGCCCGGGCGGGAAGACCGGCGGCTCTACACAATCGGCTCCCCCCATCGTGTGACGGTCGGATGCGTCTTTGCGGGGGTCTTATAACGGATCGCGCGATAAAGTGCGAACGGAATCCTTCATACGCGGTTCAGGCGCGCTCCGGCGGTTTCGGCAAGACCTGCGAGATGGCTTGCCCAACCCTGCGCCATTGGGCAAGAACGCCGCCATGGACATCATTGCCCTGCTTTCCGATCCAGCCGCCTGGATGGCGCTTGTCACGCTTGTTCTGCTCGAGATCGTGCTGGGCATAGACAACCTGGTGTTCATCGCCATCCTTTCGAACAAGTTGCCGCCGCAGCAGCAGAAAAAGGCGCGGCGTATAGGGCTTTCGCTGGCTTTGCTGATGCGACTGGGCCTGCTTACGCTGATCGGCTGGCTGGTTACGTTGCAGACGCCGCTGTTCGATCTGGGCATCGCGGGCGCGCCCGGCGCGCATGGCGAACCGACATTCGAAACGGCCTTTTCGGGGCGCGACCTGATCCTGATCGCGGGCGGTCTGTTCCTGTTGTGGAAGGCCACCAAGGAGATCCACCACAACATCGATCCCGAACCGTCGGGCGAATTGCTGGACCACAAGGGGCACGCCATCCTGGGATTCGGCGCCGCGATTGCGCAGATCATCGCGCTGGACCTTGTATTCTCCATCGATTCGATTCTCACCGCCGTGGGGATGACCGACCACGTGCCGATCATGATCGCGGCCGTGGTCATCACCGTCACGCTGATGATGTTCGCCGCCGATCCGCTGGCGAAATTCATCGAGCACAACCCGACGCTGGTGATGCTGGCGCTGGCCTTCCTGGTGATGATCGGCGTGGTTCTGCTGGCCGACGGGTTCGGCATGCACATCCCCAAGGGTTATATTTATACGGCGATGGCCTTTTCCGTCTTCGTCGAGATCCTAAATATCATCGGTCGCCGACGCCGGGAGAAGCGACGCGAACGAACCGAAGGAGTCGCGAATGTTCAAGAAGCTTGACGATACAATCTCGGCCAGCGAGCAGATTACCGTCGATGACGTGAAGAAGGCCGCCGAACAGGGCTTCGGCATGATCGTCAACAACCGGCCCGAAGGGGAAAGCCCCGACCAGACGCCGGGCGACGCGATAGAGGCCGCCGCGAAGGAAGCGGGGCTTGCCTATGTCGCGATTCCCGTCGGGCGCACCGGCTTTTCCGCGCCGCAGGTTGCGATGATGCAGAAGGCCATGGCCGATGCCGGGGGCAAGCCGGTGCTCGCCTATTGCCGCACCGGCACGCGCTCCACCCTGCTGTGGTCGCTGGCAGAAGCGCAGGGCGGCCGCTCTCCCGACGAGATTTCGGCTGCCGCCGCGGCCGCCGGTTATGACGTATCGGTGATCCGCCCGCAGCTTGACATGCTGGCCGCGCAGGCCGGCTGACCGCACGCGGGAGAGGGGCAGGATGACATTGGCCCTCCAGGCCGTCGCATCGCTGATCGCGATCCTTGTCGTCGCGTGGGCGGCGCGGCGCATGAAGCTGGGCGGAGACCCGCGCATCCGCGACGAGGATCACGCGCGCGAACTGGCGAATGAGGCGATCGACGGGTTCGAGCCGGTCGACCTGGCGCTGGACCGCGCGCGCGTGGGCGCGATGCTGCGCGACCGCCGGGGCCGTGTGATGGTGCTGCGCCGCCACGGTGCCCATTTCGCGGGCCGCCTGCTGACCGATCATTCGGGCGTCCGGCTGGACCGCAACACCCTTACCATCGCCACCGGCGAGCGGCGCTTCGGCACCGTCACGCTTGACCTTGGCCCCGCCGCGCAGGAGTGGGCGGCAAGCCTTCGGCACCTGGACGGGGCGACGCGGCCCGGAGCCGGGCAATGACGCACGGCTTCGACCCCGTTCCCTTCGCGATCCCGCTGTTCATCGCGCTGATCGCGATAGAGATGGCCTGGGCAAGGCGCCGCGCGCCCGAGAAATACGAACCGAAGGATACGCTGGTCTCGCTCGCCATGGGGCTGGGCAGCACGATTGCCGGCGCGGCGAGCGCGGGGCTCGTCTTCCTGGCGGCGATGTGGCTTTACCAGCACCGCGTGATGACCGTCGGCTGGGCGTGGTGGGCCTGGATCGCCTGCTTCGTGCTCGACGATTTCAATTACTACTGGGCGCATCGCACGGGGCACCGGGTGCGCTGGTTCTGGGCGAGCCACGTCAACCACCATTCCAGCCAGCACTACAACCTGTCCACCGCGCTGCGGCAGACGTGGACGGGCTTTATCGCGCTGTCCTTCATCTTCCGCATATGGCCCGCGCTGCTGGGGTTCCACCCGGCGATGATCGCGACGGTGGGCGGGATCAACCTGATCTACCAGTTCTGGATCCACACCGAGGCGGTGGACCGTTTCCCGCGCTGGTTCGAAGCGGCGATGAACACCCCTTCGCACCACCGCGTGCACCATGCGACCAATCCGCTCTACCTCGATCGCAACTATGCCGGCGTGTTCATCGTGTGGGACCGGCTGTTCCGCACCTTCGAACCAGAGCGAGCGGCGGGCGATCCGCAGGTCGGCCGCATCCGATACGGCATCGTGAAGCAACTGGGCAGTTTCAACCTGGTTTGGGTCGCCTTCCACGAATGGGCCGGCATCGCGAGCGACGTGCGGTCGGCCCCATGGCGGCACAAGCTGTCATACCTGTGGCGGGAACCGGGCTGGAGCCACGATGCCAGCCGCGACACCTCCGATGCGATCCGCCAGCGCTGGCGCGAACGCACGGAGCGGTAAACGCGTACGATCTGACAATTCCGCCCAGCCTGACAATTCAGTTTGTCCAGAGCCGCCGCGCTTTTCCTGACAGGCGCCTTGGCTGAAAGGCGTTCCGACTATCCGCGCTTGTGCAGCAGGAAGTCGATCCGCCGGGCATATCCGGCAGCGCGTTCCTTGTGCACCTTTGCCGTTTCCTCGTCCGGCGCCTGCCGGATCATGGCGTTCTCGAACTGGAGCTTTTCGCGATAGGTCTGCAGTTCTGCGGACATGTTTGCCTCTCCTTTTTCGTTTTGACCCGCGCACCATAGCACAAAATGGCGCGCCTTGCCCGGCAATCGCCACCGCGCCGGCGCAACCACGTGGAACGAAACGAAAAAGGGCCGGAGCGGGCTAGCGCTCCGGCCTTCAGTCTGTTCGCAGGAGGAACATGGTCTGGCGGGGTTCCGGGGTTTCGAGAGGGAGAGGATTGAGCCCCCGGTTCCCCGCCAAGCTGGTTGATCAGTTGTAGGCGCGCTCCCCGTGCTCGCCCAGGTCGAGGCCTTCGCGCTCGACTTCGGGGCTGACACGCAGGCCGGTCAGGGCCTTGGCAGCGTAGATCGCGATGGTCGTGCCGATCGCGGCCCAGACGATGGAGATCACCACGGCGGTGATCTGGATCATCACCTGGGCGCCCATTCCGGTGGAGCCGTCGCCCGGCCCGCCGAACATCGGCTGATAGACGATGCCGGTGCCGATCGCGCCGATGATGCCGCCGATCCCGTGGATGCCGAAAGCGTCCAGCGAGTCGTCGTAACCCAGCGCGGGCTTGACCTTCGAAACCATGAAGAAACAGACGATCGAGGCGACCGCGCCCAGCACGATGGCGCCGAACGGTCCGCTGTTGCCCGCCGCCGGGGTCACCGCGACAAGGCCGGCGATCAGGCCCGAGGCGAAGCCCAGCGCCGATCCCTTGTGGCCCATCACGCGCTCGGTCAGCATCCAGAACAGCCCGGCCGACGCAGTGGCGACAAAGGTGTTGATCATCGCAAGGCCCGCGGTGCCGTCGGCTTCAAGCTCCGAACCGGCATTGAAGCCGAACCAGCCCACCCACAGCAGACCGGCGCCGACCATCGTCAGCGTCAGGCTGTGCGGCGGCATCGGCTCGGACGGATAGCCCTGGCGCTTGCCCAGGATAAGGCAGGCCACCAGCGCCGAGACACCGGCATTGATGTGGACAACGGTGCCGCCCGCAAAGTCGAGCGCGCCCAGCTTGAACAGATAGCCGCCACCGGCCCACACCATGTGGGCGATCGGGAAATAGACGATCGTCAGCCAGATCGCGACGAACGCCATCGCGGCCGAAAACTTCATGCGTTCAACCGTCGCGCCGAAAACCAGCGCGGCGGTGATCGCGGCGAAGGTCATCTGGAAGCAGACGAACACATATTCGCTGATCACTTCCTTTGAGAACGTCGCGGCCGTGGTGGACGGCGTGACGGACGAAAGGAAGAAGCTTCCGCTGGACAGGAAGTTACCGATGAAGCCGTCCGAAGTGACCGGGCCGAACGCCATCGAATAGCCCCACATCACCCAGATAAGCATGGCCAGCGCCGCTGCGGCGCCGACCTGGGTCATCGTGGAAAGCATGTTCTTCGACCGCGTCAGGCCGCCATAGAACAGCGCGAGGCCCGGCAGGATCATCATCAGAACGAGGATGGTCGACGTCATCATCCAGGCGTTGTTGCCCGGATTGGGCACGGGCGCCGCGGCTGCGGCGTCCTGTGCGAAGGCGGCGGTCGAAGCGAGGAGCGAAAGGCCCATTGCGCCCGCGCCGCAAACGATTTTGCGGATCATAGTTGTGTCCCTCTTGTCCAAGGCCCCGCTCACAGCGCGGTGTCTCCGGTCTCCCCGGTGCGGATGCGCACCGCCGATGCGAGATCGAGCACGAAGATCTTGCCATCCCCGATGGCCTCGGTGCTCGCGGTCTGCTGGATGGTTTCGACGATCTGCGGCGCAAGGTCGTCCCCCGCGGCGATCTCTATCTTCACCTTGGGCAGCATGTTGGTCGAATATTCGGCGCCGCGATAGATCTCGGTCTGGCCCTTCTGGCGACCAAACCCCTTGACCTCGGACACCGTCATCCCGGCAACGCCCAGACCCGAGAGCGCTTCACGCACTTCGTCGAGCTTGAACGGCTTGATGATGGCGATGATGAATTTCATTCACGCCCCCTTTCGTGGTCTGTGGCGGCGAACGACCCGCCGGCCAGACCCCTTCAGCAAAAGGCGTGCCAGATTCGAAAATTGCTGATTTATCCGTTTCGGCGGCATATTCGACCGCCACGCAATCCGCACTTTCGCTCGAATCTTGTGCAGCGCAAAAGCGTGTGCCTAAATTTTGGGCATTGTATACTTGACAAAGCAGACCTTCTGACGCATTAAAAGGCATGGACATTTTCAGCCCCCGCTTTCAGTCAGAAGACGCAGCCCGCGAGCACCTTGAGGCGCTTCACTGGCCCGATGGTCCGTTCTGCCCCCATTGTGGTTCGACCAACGCCAAGCGGCTGCCACCCCAGAAGGGCCGCAAGACCAAGGCGCACCCCGAAGGGATGATCCGCAAGGGCGTGGTCCAGTGCAACGACTGCCGTCAGCAATACACCGTGACGGTCGGCACCGTGTTCGAGTCCTCCAAGGTGCCCTTGAACAAGTGGCTTCTCGCCAATCACCTGCTTTGCGCCTCAAAGAAGGGCATCAGCGGGCATCAGATGGCGCGTATGCTCGGCGTCACCTACAAGACCGCCTGGTTCATGATGCATCGCATCCGCGAAGCCATGAAGGACGATGGCGGCGATCCTATGGGTGGCTACGGCGAAACCGTTGAAGCCGATGAAACCTATGTCGGCGGTAAAATCAGCAACCGCCATGCCAAGCAGCGCGGTCGCGGCGAAAAGAAGCTGTCACCCTTCCGTGACAAGATGCCCGTTGTCTCCCTTGTGGAGCGCGGCGGTCGCGTCCGTTCGTTCCATGTTGCCAACGTGACCGGCGAAACGTTGCGCCACATCCTTGTTACCAACGCGGATCGCGGTAGCTGGTTGATGACCGACGAGCATCAGGGCTACAAGAACGTTGGCAAGGAATACGTGGGCCACGGCGTCGTCTCGCACTCACGCGGCGAGTATGTCCGCTCCACCTATTTCCACACCAACACGATTGAAGGCTTTTTCTCCCTGCTCAAGCGCGGGATCATCGGCGTGTATCACCATGTGAGCGAAGCCCACCTGCATCGCTACACGACCGAATTTGATTTCCGTTACAACACCCGCGACCTGAATGACTTTGAGCGTGCCGAGATTGCCCTGCGTGGCAGCAAGGGCAAGCGCCTTACCTATCGGCGGACTGGTGCAGTCGCAGCCCAATAAGGTTGTGCCTGCGCCCCGCGTTGGAGAACGTCGAAAGCGTTGGATCGCATAAAGAACGCAACAGGAACAGCGGGACTCGCCAACCCATCGAATCACTGCTAAGATATATAGTTAAGGGGGCGCCTTGCCGGGCACCCCCTTAAAGTAGTGTTTGGCAAATTTCTCCTTGGACGGACCTGCCAAACCCAAAATTGTTGGAGTCTTGCGACACCGGTGTTGACAACCCTGTATGCGCTAGACTCCGCCATTTTGCAAGGTCCGTTTGCAATGATGGAGCCTTTATGGCCAATTCAGAGACGGTGACTGCTGCCGGTATCAGCGGAACAAATTATGAGTTTTTCGTCCACCCCATCGGCACGACATATAAGCCGATTTCGGGGGTCTACATCTTCCTCAACCAGACCGCACAAGGCCAATGGAACGCCCTCTACGTAGGTGAAACCAGTGACCTTAACCAGCGCCTGAATGCCGCATTGCAGGGTCACAATGCTTGGCCCCGCATCAGTAAGCATCGCGCTACTCATATCGCTACCAGGGCGGTTTCTGGCGGACTCGACGCCCGACTTAAGATTGAGACCGATCTCCGACATGGCCTCAATCCCCCTTGCAACGATCAGTAGTGGCAGACGAGGGGGCAGGCTTGCGCTTGCCCCCTTTCCCCTTGTGCGGTTTCGGCGGGGTCTTCAGCATCCGCCGAAGCACCTCGTCTTCTCTCTCTTGATCGGTATCTGTCATGGATGAAACCATTGCTAACTTCCAAAGATGGTTCACCGAGATAGCGGTAAATTGGAACAATTGCGAACGCGCGGGCCAAAAGCTGCTGGCAACGATCCTGGGCAACTCACCTGTGGCCCACGCTATGTGTTGCGAAATGGGAAACGTCCAACTCGTCAATGCCCTCAATATCGCGGCAGACCTTGAGAGCGAAGGAACAGCCAAAGCCATACGCCGCTTTTGTGAGTCATTCGAGCGCCTCAGAGCCTACCGCAACTTCGTCATTCACGGCCTCATCGAAATTCCGCGAAAGGACCATCATATGGGCCACGGAGTGACCACGCTTTTCACTGAGAGCGGGAAAGGTTCCTTCAAAATAGGAACGCAAAATGTGCTCGACGGCGATCTTCGGGCTGTGGCCGAATGGCTGGGCGCGTTCACTCTTCTAGCAGAGGGGACCGCACTCGCGATTCAGAACGACGAACCTTCTCCATCGCTAGATAAATTTCCCTTGCCAGCGAGGATGGCAAAAAATTCTCGCAATCATCCACTGCTTGAGCGCCCGCCTCAATCATCTCCGGCGTAATCTCAATTTCAGCGGCGTCAGCCATAAGTCACCCAAAAATTGGGCAATTCCACACTTGAGCAATCCGGCCTGTCACGCTGGGGCAAGGTGATTCGCAAACCCTGCTTTGTCAAGTATACAATCGCCTAAATTTTGGGCAATCGCAGCTTCGCCCAGACCGGCAGGTGGTCCGATCCCACGGCCGATAGCGGGCTGTGGTGGACGCCGGTTTCCTCCACTTCCCACTCGTCGCTCACCACGATGCGGTCAAGCTGGGCAACGGGACGACGCGAGGGGAAGCTGCGGCCGGGGGCGAGCACGCGCAGCGCGTCTCCGAAGGCCGAAAGCGCGCCGCCGCGCGTGGACCATTCGTTGAGGTCGCCCATCAACACGGCGGGTGCGCGCAGGCCGCTTTCCACGTGATCGCAGACCGCGCGCACCTGGTGGCGGCGGCGCAGGCCCGAAAGGTCAAGATGCATCCCCACCACGCGCAGCAACCTGCCCTCGATCGCAAGGTCCGCACAAACCGCGCCGCGCGGCTCCAGCGTCGGCAGCGGCACCGCCTGGACCGATTGCACATCCATATCGCGCCGCACCAGCAGCGCATTGCCGTGCCACCCCATGCTGGCGGGCAGCATCGGCGGGGCGAGCGTGCGCCACGGGGTGTGGTCGTCTATCGTCTGGCGCGGGATCACCGCCTCACGGCTGCCGAAGCGCCGGTCCACCTCTTGCAGCGCGATCACGTCCGCATCGATTTCGCGCAGGACGGACACGATCCGGTCCGGGTCGCGCTTGCGGTCCAGCCCGATGCCCTTGTGGATGTTGTAGCTGGCGAACGTGAGGCGCATCGTCACCCGATCAAGCGAGAGGAACCGCTTCGGGTTCCGGCCCGCCGCACCTTACAGGAAATCCCGCACGGTAGAGATGAAACGGTCGAACTGGTCATGGTGAAGCCAGTGCCCGGCGTTTTCGAACTCTATCACGCTGGCGTCGCGGAAATGGTCGAGCCGCCCGTCGCCTGCCGGATTCGATGCCCATGAATCCGCGCCATAGAGCATCAGGACCGGGCAGGTGATGGCCGCCCAGATCTGTTCCACGCTCACCTGTTCGGGATCGTGCGGCGGCCAGTTGTTGAGGTGCGGATCGAACTTCCACGAATAGGTGCCGTCCTCGTTGCGGTTGACGCCGTGGATCGTCAGGTGCCGGGCCTGTTCGGGGGTGAGATAGGAATTCTCCTCTATCATCCGAGCCAGCGCGTCGTCGATCGTCGCATATCGGCGCGGCACACGGCCTGAAGACTTGTGCTTTTTTTCGATCCACGAACGCATCCGTTCGCGAAACGGGGTTTCCTGTAACTCGGCAAGGCGCTTGGGAGAGGGGCCGAGGCCTTCGATCACCACCATCTTGCGCACCAGTTCGGGGAATATCCCTGCAAGGCGCAGGCTTACGTTGCCGCCCAGCGAATGCGCGACGATGGTAACGGGCCGGTCGTCGAACTGGTGGATGAACTGCGCGACGTCATAGATCATGTCGTTCGCGACATAGTTGCCGTCGGACACCCATTCGCTGTCACCGTGGCCGCGGTGATCCATGGCCACCACGTGCCAGTCGTCGCGCAGGGCCTCGGCCGTCCAGTCCCAGCTGCGGCAATGGTCGCGCCCGCCGTGGATCAGCAGCAGCAGCGGCTTTTCGGGATTGCCCCAATCGACATAGTGCAGCCGCAGCCGCTGCGAAATGAAGCTCTGCGATGTGGGGCCAAGCAACGTCATGCCAGATGTGTTCCCTGCGTCTTTTCGTTGTTACGTGATTGTCGATCTGTCGTCTCACCCGACATTGCGGGACGGGCGCGCGATTGCAAGCGTATCAGCCGCACATCTCGCGCCACGAACGGCACGGGCGATAGCCGAAAAGCGTTCCCGCCCGGTCGCTGGAAAGCAGCGAGGCTTCGCCCGAAAGCGCATCGTCCAGCCGAACGCCGGGGTAGAATTCCGCCATCAACGACCGCGAATCGCGCCCGGCGATATTGTCCGCCGCCGCGATGATCGCCGGCTCATGACCGGTGAACGAGGCTTCCAGCGCAAGGCGGCAGGCATCGGCCGCATCCGCCGCGTCGACATAGCCCCACAGGTTCCACTTGCGGCTGGCCGGATCGGACTGGATCGCGGGAACAGCCGCATAGTCCTGTGGGGCATAGACGTTGGAAAAGCGCAGCGACGCAATGGAAAGCGAGGGCATCCAGCGCACGAACTGGTCCGCCATCTCCTCACCCATCAGCTTCGACAGCGCATAGGACCAGTTGGGCTGCAACGGGTGCGCTTCGGTAATCGGCGCGAATTGCGGCGGATCGCTGAAAGGCAGGCCCAGCAGCGTCTCGCTTGAGGCCCAGACCACGCGGCCTATGCCCAGCCGCGCGGCGGCGGAAAAGACGTTGTAGGTGCCAAGGGTGTTCACCCGGAACGCCGCTTCGTCGCTTGTCGCGCCCGGTTTCGGGATGCCGGCAAGATGCAGCACCGCATCGAACTTTCGCGCCACGGTATCGACGCCCGAAAGCGCGCCCATCACCGCTCCGAAATCCGCGCAGTCCAGCCGCACGGTCTCGTCCCCGTAGGTGGAACTGGCGATATCGAACCCGGTCGCGCGGTGCCCCGCTTCGGCCAGCGTGCGCATCGCCGCACGGCCCAGCTTGCCGCTGCTTCCGGTAACCGCGATGCGCATGAGGGCGTCTCCTGATTGCCCGATCAACGCTCCTTGGTGGCGCTGAAGGTAAGGTCGGGATTCTTCTCTTCCTGGTATCCCACGTCCCAGGCCGAACGGGCAAGAAACACCGGATCGCCATCGCGGTCCTTGGCAAGGTTGCCCGCGTTGAACTGGATGAAATCCTTCATCGCCGCGTCCGTGCCCTTTACCCAGCGCGCGGTATCGAACGGCGCGGCCTCAAGCGCGGCCTCAACCTTGTATTCGGCGGAAAGGCGCGAAATCAGCACGTCGAGCTGCAACTGCCCCACCACGCCGACGATCCACTGCGCGCCGATCTCGGGATAGAACACCTGGATCACGCCTTCTTCGGAAAGATCGTCGAGCGCCTTGCGCAACTGCTTGGTCTTGGTCGGGTCTTTCAGCGCGACGCGGCGCAGGATTTCGGGCGCGAAGTTGGGCAGGCCGGTGAAACGCACATCGTTCTTTTCAGACAGCGTATCGCCCACGCGCAAGGTGCCGTGATTGGGAATGCCGATGATGTCGCCAGCCAGCGCGGTATCGGCAATCTCGCGGTCCTGCGCGAAGAACATGATCGGCGAATGCACCGCAATGGGCTTGCCCAGGCCGGACGGCGTCAGCTTCATCCCGCGCTTGAAGGTGCCCGAAACCATGCGCATGAAAGCGATGCGGTCACGATGCTGCGGGTCCATGTTGGCCTGCACCTTGAACACGAAGCCGGTCACTTCGTCGCGCTCCGGGCTGATTTCGCTCTGTTCGCCCGATGAATCGAGGATGGGCTGGGCGCGCGGCGGCGGGGCGATGCTGGCGATCGCCTCGATCAGTTCGGTCACGCCGAAGTTCTTCAGCGCCGACCCGAAATAGACCGGCGTCAGGTCTCCGTGGCGATAGGCTTCAAGGTCGAACTCGGGATAGCCGGCCTGCGCCAGTTCGGCCTCTTCGGCGATTTCCGGGGGAAGATCGGCCTTTTCGCGCTTGCCGAGGAATTCGCGGCTGTCGCCTTCGGGGCGGCTGATCTCGCCCGTCCTGAAATCGTATAGCCCTTCGAACAGCCCGCCCATGCCCACCGGCCAGGCCTGCGGGCTTACATCGAGCGCCAGCGCGTCGGCCACTTCGTCCAGCGTTTCGAACGGCGACCGGCCCTCGCGGTCGATCTTGTTGACGAAGGTGATGATCGGCACGCTGCGCAGCCGGCAGACCTCGAACAGCTTCCTTGTCTGCGGCTCGATACCCTTGGCCGCGTCTATCACCATGATCGCGGAGTCGACGGCGGTCAGCGTGCGATAGGTGTCCTCGGAAAAGTCCTCGTGCCCCGGCGTATCGAGCAGGTTGAAGGTCACGCCATCGCGCTCGAACGTCATCACGCTGGAGGTGACGGAGATGCCGCGCTGCTGTTCTATCTTCATCCAGTCCGAACGCGCGCGCCGCGCCTGGCCGCGCGCCTTCACCTCGCCGGCAAGATGGATCGCGCCGCCTTGCAGCAGCAGCTTTTCGGTCAATGTGGTCTTGCCCGCGTCAGGGTGGGAAATGATCGCGAACGTGCGGCGATTGGAGGTCATCGCGCGCACTTAGGGGCGCGCGGCGGGGACTGCAACCGGATCAGCCCTCGCGCGAGATCTGGAACCCCGCAAAACTCTGGCTGACGGGCATCAGTTCCAGCGTGTTGATGTTGAGGTGCGGCGGCAGGTCCGCCACCCAGCGCACGGTTTCGGCGATGTCTTCGGCGGTCATCGGGTTCGCGCCGCCGTAAAGCGTGTCGTGCGCGTTCTGGTTGCCGCCGGTGCGCACCAGCGTGAATTCGGTTTCCACCATGCCCGGCTCGATAGAGGTCACGCGAACGCCCGTCCCGGCAAGGTCGCTGCGCAGGCCGAGCGAAAACTGGCGCACGAAAGCCTTGGTTCCGCCATAAACATTGCCGCCGGTATAAGGATAGGTCGCCGCAACGGAGGACAGGTTCACGATGGCGCCCTTCCGCTCGATCAGCGCGGGCAGCAGCTTGTGGGTGAGCGAAACCAGCGCGGTAATGTTGGTATCGATCATCGTCTTCCACTGGTCGAGATCGGCCTTCTGTGCCGGAGCGGTGCCCAGCGCCAACCCGGCGTTGTTGACCAGCAGATCGATCTCCCAGCCTTCGGGCAGCGTGACCAGCGCCGCGTCGCGCGCGGCTTCGTCGCGAATGTCGAACACCGCGCCGTGGAACCTGTCCGCGCCCAGTTCGACGGCCAGCGCATCCAGCCGTTCGCCGCGCCGTCCGGTGCCGATAATCCGCCAGCCCGATTGCACCAGGCTGCGAACGCACGCCTCGCCGATCCCGGCGGTTGCGCCTGTTACAAGTGCCGTCTTCATCCCCTTAACTCCGCGCCTTGCTTGCCTGCCGCCGCAACGATCCGGTCGGCAATCGCCTTCAGGTCTTCGTCCTTGTAGCTCTTGCCCGATGGCTGGAGCGTCACTTCTACCGCAAGCGACTTGTGTCCTTCGGGCACGCCCTGCCCCCGGAAATCGTCGAACACGCGCGCTGCAACGATGTTGGCCTTGTCCGCGCCCTTCACCGCGCGGACCAGATCGCCCGCGGCGAGGTCCACCGGCACGAGGAACGCGAAGTCGCGCGTCACAGCCTGCAGCGGCGGCGGGGCGAAGTGCGGCTTTGCGAAGCCCGGCACCGCCTTTTTCGCAGGGATGCGATCCAGGAACAGCTCGGCCACGGCAACAGGCCCGTCGAGGTCGAACGTCTTCGCGGTTGCCGGATGGAGCATACCGAAGCGCGCCAGCACGTTTTTCGGCCCCAGTCGCAACGTCGCGGACTGGCCGGGATGGAACTGCGATCCCGCGTCGCCCATCACCATCAGGTTATCGACCGGCGCGCCTGCTTCGGACAGCAGCGCCAGCGCCTCGGCCTTGGCGTCCCACGCATCGAACGGCGCGGCCTTGCCCCCGAAGAGACGCTGATCCCAGCCGCTCGCGCGTTTTTCGCCCGCCAGGACGACCGCGATGGACAGCCGCTCGTCGCTCGATCCGTCGTCCGCACGCAGATAGCGGCGGCCAAGCTCGAACAGGCGCACGCTGGCTGCGCCGCGATCCATGTTGCGCTGCGCGGCCGAAAGCAGACCGGGAAGCAGCGAGGGGCGCATCGCCTTCATGTCCTCGCTGATCGGGTTGGCGAGCGTCCACACGAATTCGCCATCGGCAAAATGCGCGGCCTGCGCTTCGGGCAGGAAGCTCCACGTCACCGCCTCGTCCAGCCCGCGCGCGGCTGCGGCACGGCGCACCCGGCGTTCCAGCAACTGCGCGGGCGTGGCGGTAGGTTTTGCCACGCCATCTGCACGCGGCAGCGGCGTGGACGGCACGGCGTCGAGCCCGTGAACGCGGATCACTTCTTCCACCAGATCGGGCGCGCCGTCCACGTCTCCGCGCCATGTGGGAACGGATACCGCCCAGTGCCCTTCGAAGCCCGCCTGTTCGGCGACAACCGAAAAGCCGAGCGCTTCCAGCACGGCCTGCTGCTGTTCGTGCGGCACGTCCACACCGCCCAGCCTGCCCGCAAGCGCCGGATCGTATCCGACAACCTTCTGCGCGGCGGGGGCCGCACCCGCGCGCACCACGCGGCTCGCCTCACCGCCGCAGATTTCCAGGATCAGGTGGGTCAGCAGGTCAAGCCCGGTATCGAGGAACGCCGGATCGACCCCGCGTTCGAAACGCGCGCGCGCATCGCTGGTCAGCACAAGAGCCTGCCCGGTGCGCGCGATGCGCTCCGGATCGAAATAGGCGACTTCAAGCAGCACGTCGGTGGTCGTGTCGGAACACCCCGAATGTTCGCCGCCCATGATGCCCGCAACGTCGTGCACGCCGGCATCGTCGGCGATTACGGTCATTGCGCTGTCGAGCACATAATGCTTGCCGTTGAGCGCTGTCACACCCTCGCCATCCTTCGCGCGGCGGGCGATGACCGCGCCCTTCAACTGCGCCAGGTCATAGGCGTGGGCCGGGCGGCCATAGCCGAGCATCACGTAGTTGGTGATGTCCACCAGCGCGGAGATCGGCCGCTGTCCGGCGCTTTCCAGCCGGGCTTTCAGCCAGTCGGGGCTTTCGCCGTTCTTAACGCCCCGGATCACGCGACCATGGAAGGCCGGGCAGCCTTCGGGATCATCGGTGCGGATTTCGGTCGGGCAGGCGAAGCCGCCTTCCACGTGCGGCGCATCAATGGCTTTCAGCGTGCCCAACCCTGCGGCCGCAAGGTCGCGCGCAATGCCGTAAACACCCATGCAATCGGGCCGGTTGGGGGTGATCGCCACGTCGAACACCGGGTCGCTGCCATGATAATCGGCATAGGACCGGCCGACCGGCGCATCTTCCGGCAGTTCGATGATGCCTTCGTGATCCTCGCCCAGCCCCAGTTCGCGGGTGGAACACATCATGCCGTTCGATTCGACGCCGCGGATCGCCGCCTTGCGCAGTTCCATGCCGTTTGCGGGCACGACAGCGCCGGGCAGGCCCAGCACGCCCAGCATACCCGCACGCGCATTGGGCGCGCCGCAGACCACCTGCAACGGCTCCGCTCCGCCAACATCGACGCTGAGCACCTGCAGCTTGTCCGCATCGGGGTGACGTTCCGCCGTCAGCACGCGCGCCACCTTGAACGCGTCCAGACCGGCGGCCGGATCTTCCACGCCTTCGATTTCCAGCCCGAGCGAGGTCAGCTTGTCCGCGATCTGGTCGGCGCTTGCATCGGTATCGAGACAGGCCTTGAGCCAGGAGAGCGAGAACTTCATGCGCGCACTCCTACCCCGCCCGACAGGGTCGGCACGTCCAATGCGTTGAACCCATAGTGTTGCAGCCAGCGCGCATCGCCGTCGAAGAAGGCGCGCAGGTCATCCATGCCGTATTTCAGCATGGCCAGCCGGTCCACACCCACGCCGAAGGCAAAGCCCTGCCATTCGTCGGGGTCCAGCCCGCCCATCTCTATCACGCGGCGGTTGACCATGCCGCTGCCCAGCAGTTCCATCCAGCCCCCGTCCTGACCGTTACCGCTGCCGCCCAGCACGCGCTTTCCATCGACCAGCGTGAAGCCCACGTCCACTTCCACCGAAGGTTCGGTGAAGGGGAAATAGCTGGGGCGCAGGCGCAGCACGATGTCTTCGCGCTCGAAGAAGGCCTTCAGGAAGGTTTCCAGCGTCCATTTCAGGTGGCCAAGGTGGATACCCTTGTCGATCACCAGCCCTTCGACCTGGTGGAACATCGGCGTGTGCGTGGCGTCGCTGTCCGACCGGTAGACGCGGCCCGGCGCGATGATGCGCAAGGGGGCGCCTTCGGCCAGCATCGTGCGCACCTGCACCGGCGAGGTATGCGTGCGCAGCAGCATCTCGCGCCCTTCGCCGTCCATTTCGGGGAAATAGAACGTATCGTGCATCGCGCGCGCGGGATGCGTTTCGGGCATGTTGAGCGCGGTGAAGTTGTGCCAGTCGTCCTCTATCTCCGGCCCGGTTGCGACGGCGAAGCCCATGTCGGCGAAGATTTCCGCCAGTTCGTCCATCACCTGGCTGACCGGGTGCACGCTGCCTTTCGGCGCTTCGGGCGCGGGCAGCGTCAGGTCGACACGTTCGGCGGCAAGGCGCGCTTCGAGCGCGGCGGCCTCAAGACCGGCCTTGCGATCGGCGATGGCCGCCGTCACCGCTTCGCGCACGGCATGGATCTTAGGCCCTTCGCTCTGCCGCTGTTCGGGCGTCATCCCGCCCAGCGTTTTCAGAAGCGCGCTGACCCAGCCCTGCTTGCCCAGCGCGGCGACACGGATCGCCTCTACCGCATCCACCGTTTCGGCGGCGGCAATCGCGGCCAGCGCTTCGGCCTTTTGTGTTTCCAGTTCCTGCATGGCGCTGCCGCTAGCCGGAAATGGCGCGCATTTGAATACCCGATGCCAGCAGGCGCGCGGTTTATGACAGGTTTGCCCGATGCGCCCCCGGCGCCGCCGGCCCCGGTATCGCCGTCAATCCGCCTTCGGCGAATGCAGCGCCTGCACCGCGGACCCGACGAATTCCTGCCGGGCGCGCATCACCTCGTTCAGCACCGGATGCGGCTGCGCGGCGTATTCGCTGGGGCTCATCCCCATGAACCGATGGAAATCGCGCACGAACTGGGCCTGGTCGTGATAGTGGCTGTCCAGCGCGCCGATCCATTTCAGCGACGGGTCCAGCATATATTGCGCAAGGCTGCGCATGAAACGCTGGCGGCGCAAAAGCAGGCGCGGCGGGAACCCGAAATGGCGGCGGCACAGGCGTTCGAGCGTGTGCGGTGCGATTCCGGTCGCTTCCGACATTTCTCCCACCGTGGACACGTCCACGTTCACCAGCGCGGACTGGCAGGCGACGATCCTTTCGCGATCGGGAAGATCGGGATCGCGCCGCTTGGTGAAATAGGCTTCCATCCGCTCCAGTTCGGCCGCCTCATCCGGCTCACCGTCGAAAAGCGATTCGATCAGGGGGGCGAAATGGACAAACGCAGGCTCGATTCGCGCGTCGTAAAGCCGGTCGGCATATCCGTTTGCCGACGCGCCGATGAAGCCTGCCCAGCCCAGCGGCAGGAAGCCCACGCCCCAGATCCGCGTCGTGCCCACCGTGAAGCGCGTGGTGTTGCTGGTCGGCCCGGCAAGGATCGCATCCACCCCGCACTGCTCTGGCGTGCCGACGATCTGCGCATCCGGCAGGTCGCCGCGAATGCAACGCAGGCCGCCCCATTCAGGATGAAGCCAGTCCGTCACGCGTTTCCCGTCGGGAACGGTGAGCTCTGTCAGGTAAAACGTGGTGAAATAGGGCCGCAATGCCGGTGACGGCTGATAAAATCGGACCCGGACTTCACAATCCGAATGCACTGGTTGCGCCCCTGTTCTATTCTGCCCCTGCGGACATATGCCGCAAAACGGGCCGAATAAATACGCCATTTCGGATTTTATCAAGCGTTAGGTGCGGTCGGGGCGGCACAAAAAAGGCGCCGGCCCTGTTCGGGACGACGCCTTTTTTCATGCCTTTTCAGGCAATTCGGAAACAGGCCCGGATCAGGCCGGAAGCGCGGCCTTGGCCTGCGCGATCACGGCATTGAACGCGGCACCTTCGTTCATGGCCAGGTCCGCCATGACCTTGCGGTCAAGATCGATACCCGCAAGCTTCACGCCGTGCATGAACTGTGAATAGGTAAGGCCTTCGGCGCGGACCGCGGCGTTGATGCGCTGGATCCACAGGGCGCGGAAGTTCCGCTTCTTCACCTTGCGGTCGCGATACGCATACTGGCCGGCCTTTTCGACCGCCTGGCGCGCAACGCGGATGGTGTTCTTGCGGCGACCGCGATAGCCCTTGGCCTGGTCGAGAATCCGCTTGTGCTTGGCGCGGGTGGTAACACCCCTCTTGATACGGCTCATGGTCTAGCGCTCCTCAGTTCAGCCCGTAGGGCGCCCACTTCTTGATCGTCTTCGCATCTGCGTCAGAGATCACTTCGGTGCCGCGGTTCTGGCGGATGTACTTGCCGTTGTGGCTGATCAGGCGGTGGCGCTTGCCGGCAACGCCGTGCTTCACCTTGCCGCTGGCGGTGAGCTTGAAGCGCTTTTTCACGCCGCTCTTCGTCTTGAGCTTGGGCATTTTCGTCTCCTTGCGTTACGAGACACGTCCAACCAGCCCTGGCAGCCCTTGATAGCCAGGCCGGTCATCGATTCCGTGCCGTGTGAAGGGCGGCCCCTTACGTCCGGCGGACGCGAAAGGCAAGCGCAAAAGGCTGCCGGGCGGCGGCTTTGCGAAGCTACGGCCCCTGCGATGAGCCTCGACTCTCTTCCAGCTTATGCTAATATTCGCGGATAAACACATAAGTGGAGAGGTATTCAATGGGGAAATTCCATGGCGCCGCGATCCTTGCGGCGGCTGTCGCTGTCGGTCTGGCCAGCCCGGCCTTTTCGGCAACCGACCCTTCGGGCAACTACAAGCGCAAGAACGGCGACCTCGTCCACGTGTGGATCGATGGCGGCAAGCTCTACTGCAAGATCACCCAGGGCAAGAAGAAGGACTTCGAGATGTGCCACGGCATGTCACCGGTGGGGGAAACGTGGCAGGGCAAGCACATGAAGCATCCCGGCATGCCCGGCTTCATGACCTTCAACGGCACCGTTACCAGCGACCCCGGCTCCATCAAGATCAAGGGCTGCGCGTTCGGCAAGTCGATGTGCGATTCGGAAGTCTGGCAGAAGGTTGAGCCGGAACCGGCCGCACCCGCCGCGCAGAAAGCCACGCAACAATAGGGTTTATCCTGCCCGCGCTCGCCGCGCAGGCGCTCGCTTCACGTGGAGCTGGCGCCTGCGTGCGGACGCGGATGGCTGGCACGGACACAAGCCTGCCCCTATTGCTATTGCAATCTATTCGCATTAACTTCGTCTCCAACGCGAGCCGAAGGACCACGCGCAATGTATGTCTGCATCTGCAATGCCATCCGCGAATCCGACCTGCGCGATGCCGCGCGGAAGTATTCGGGCGACGCCGAGGCGCTTTATGCCCGTCTCGGCAAGGTGCCGCAGTGCCGCCAGTGCCTTGAAGAAGCGCAGGACGTTGTAGAGGACGCGCGCGCCTGCCTGCCTGTGTGACGCGGCCTGAGTGAGACGGGCTTGATTGATGCGGCCGGCCTGATGCTGCGCCCTTGCTGCATCGCTTCGGCGCGCGCATAATCGGCAAAGGCCGAACCGCAACGGGAGCGACGCCATGAAGGGCGACAGTGCCGTCATCGATTTCCTCAACAAGGCCCTGCTGAACGAGCTGACCGCGATCAACCAGTACTGGCTGCACTATCGCATGCTCGACAACTGGGGCGTGAAGAAACTCGCCGAATTCGAACGCCACGAATCGATCGACGAGATGAAACACGCCGACATGCTGGCCGACCGCATCCTGTTCCTTGAAGGGCTGCCCAATTTCCAGGCGATCGGCCGCCTGAAGATCGGCGAAGGCGTGGAAGAGATCGTCAGGGCCGATCTCGCGCTCGAACACGAGGCGATTCCCTTGCTGAAAGAGGCGATCGCCCATTGCGAGGCGGTTCGCGACTATGTCAGCCGCGAAATCTTCGAACGCATCCTCGAAAGCGAGGAAGAGCATGTCGATACGCTGGAAAAGCAGCTCGACATGATCGAGCGCATGGGCATCCAGAACTATGTCCAGATGAACAGCGAGGCACCCGAAGCCGGATAGGTCCGCCCCGCGCGTTCCCCCGTCGCGCGCCCGCATCTCGATGCGCGCCGGTGTGTGGCAATTCGCACCGATGCGGTTATATCCACCCCCGCAATCCGCCCCGCAGAGGCCGGAAGAAGAGGGATGAGCGCCTGCATGACACGCACCGAAACGCCTGCTCCGCGAATGCTCGAAGGTATCCGCATCGCCGACATGACATCGGTGGTGTTCGGCCCGCACGCCACGCAGATGCTGGCCGATCTCGGCGCGGAGGTGATCAAGATCGAACCGCCGGGCGGCGAGATCTTCCGCCGCGTTGGCGCCAATCCGGATACGCCCACGATGGGCGCGTGCCATATGCTGCTCAACCGGGGGAAAGAAGCCATCGCGCTCGACCTGAAGGCAGAGGACGATTGCCGGGTGATGCACGAACTGCTCGGCACGGTCGACGTGTTCATCCACAACGTGCGCGGCAAGGCGATGGATCGGCTGGGTTTCGGATACGAAGCGGTGAAAGCCCTGAACCCCGCGATCATCTATGTCCACGGCGTGGGCTTCGGCTCCGACGGACCATATGCCGATTTCCAGGCTTATGACGACGTGATCCAGGCTGCATCGGGCACCGCGACGCTGCTGCCGCGCGCCGACGGCAACCCCGCGCCGCGCTATTTCCCGTCGCTCGTCGCAGACAAGATCGCCGGGCACTACGGCACGCAGGCGGTGCTGGCGGCGCTGGTGCACAAGCTGCGCACGGGCGAAGGGCAATTCGTGGAAGTGCCCATGTTCGAAGCCTTCACCCACTTCATGATGGTCGAGCATTTCTATCGCGGGACGTTTGCGGACAATCCGGAAGAGTTCGGCTATCCGCGCCAGCTCGATCCCAATCGCCAGCCCTTTCCCACCGCCGACGGACATATTTCCATCGTGCCCTATCACGACGGCAGCATCGTGAAGACCTTCGAACTGATCGGCGCGGCGGACCTGCTGGACGATCCGCGCTTCGCCACCACGATGGACCGATACAGGAACATCACGCAGATCTATGTGGAGATCGGCAAGCGCACCCCCGCGAAGACCACTGCGGAATGGATGGACCTGCTCAACGCCGCGGGCGTCCCCGCGATGCAGGTGCGCGACCTTGCCGACCTGCCGAACGACCCGCATCTGCAGGCGGTGGGCTTCTTCCGCGAGCGCGAGCATCCGCTGGCCGGGCGCTTCACGGAAGTGCGCGCGCCGGTACGATACGGTGCCGATCCCGACCGCACGCTGGGCCTTGCGCCCGAAGTGGACCAGGACGGCGAAGCGATCCGCGCGCGGCTGCAAAAGCGGCCCGGCTGAAAGGCGGGGGCAGCCCGCGCCGCCCCCGCGCCCTCATACCGGTCAGCCTTGTCGCATCAGCATGGCGACGATGCCGGCGACCACCAGCGCCACGAATGCCAGCATCGTCACGGCATCGCGCCAGCCGATCGGATCGATGCGCTGTTTGCGGAACAGGCGATAGCCCGCCGCCAGCCGTTCGTTGCTGGCCAGCATGGCCACATCGTAGGAACTGGCCTCTTGCCGGTACCACGTCAGCAGTTCTTCCAGCGCCTCGGAATCGACGTGGGGATAGGCCGCAAGCGTCGCCTCTATGCGCGCGCGGCGATCGTCGGCGGAGGGTCCGCCGCTCGTATCGGTCATGATCGGATCTCCTGATCGGAAAGGGACGCGCCGCGCCATTGCGGCGCGACGGGCTGTTCCGGTCAGGCAGGCGGTGCGCGCGGCCCCGGCCGCAGCAGCAACAGGTCCGGGAACGGCGGGCCGGTCGATTCGGGACGGACGCGCCATCGCGGCTGCATCGCTGTCGCGACCGCCGGGCGGCGTACCGGAACCGTGCGCGCACCGGCGATAGGTTCGGGCACGACGGTTTGCCGTGCGGTTTCGCCGCGCCGCTCTGTCACCAGCGCGACTTCGACGGTGGATGCGCTGAAGGCCGATCCGTGCTGCGGCGCGACGCTCAACCGCCAGGGTTGCGCCGCCTGCAAGCCGATCACGGCAAGCGCCAGCGCCGCGAACAGGCGCAAGTGCAAAACCGCTGGGCGACAGGCAGACATGGCTATTGCGCTATAATGTGCGCGCCCGATGCGCAAGCGCGCACCGGAGGCTTGACCCTAGCGGCGGTCGCGCGCCTTCAGCCCGATACCCAGGCGGTTGCCCTGCAAGGTAATGTCGTCGCCGGTCCAGTCGGACACGAACACGGTGTTGCGATCGACGCCGGGCGCAAGGCGGGCGTCGTTGTCTTCCACCAGCAGCCCGTTCGCGCTGTGCGTATGCCCTTCCGCGCCCACGGCGATGAAGGTGCTGTAGTTCTCCTTGTCCTGCCCCTGGACGAACCAGTTGCTGGAAATGCGCCCCGTCGCGCCTTCGGGAAGGTCGATCATGTAGTTCGTTGCGTGGCCGTGCGAATCGTCGAAAGAGTTGTCTTCGATGTCCACATGGCCGGCGCGCGACTTCACATAATGGCCGCCGGTGCCCTGTTCGAAACGGCTCTGCCGCACGGTCAGCATCCCGTAATTGCCGGTATAGATCGAATGCGCGCACGAAAGGCCGCGGTCGCACCGGCCAAGGCGCGTGAAGGTCGATTTTTCCACCAGCACCTGGTGCGCGGTATCGTCGCCCGTCAGGATGCCTTCCTCGCTGTCGCGAAACCAAGATTGCGAAACGCCCAGATCGCCATGTTCCAGCCGGATGCCCGCGCCGTTCCCGTCGGGCACGCGCAGGTTCTGGAAGATGATCCCCGTCACCCGCGCGGAACGGCCGCGCAGGACCAGCGCCGCCTTGCCCTCGCACGTCACCCCGTCGAACACCACCTGCCCCGGCTCTGCCGCGACATAGGCGACATCGCCGCCTTCCTGCACCGCGCACTGGCGATAGACGCCGGGCGCGATGCGGATCGTGCCCGATCCCGTGCCGATCCGGCTCACCGCCTGCTGTAGCGTGGCGAAATCCATGCCGGTGCCGTCAATGGTGAAGGGCGCGGGCGCGCGCGCCTGTGCCGCGACGATTCCGGCGGGGATCGCCGCCAGCGACAGCGCGCCAAGCGCGACAAGGCCGCGCCGCGAGGCGCGGTGGGCGCGAATGATCTGGACATATCTTTCGGGCATCAGGCAGTCCCCGGTCATTTTCCTGCGCCCGGCCTAGCGCAGAATGGTTAACTGCCCGTTAGGTGTGCGTGCCCAAGTCAGTCGCGGCGGCCCCATCGCCAACGCCACCCGCCGCGCGTTTTCGCGGCGTAGAGCGGCAGGGGAGCGAGCCCGACCAACACGATGGCGATTGCCTGCGCGGGTTGGTGACCGTGCAGCAGACGCGCGGCGCCAAGGATAGCCGCAACGTGAAGCGCCATCATTGCCCAGCCCTGCCATGCGATCGGCAGGCCGGCCCCCATGCCGAAGCGCTTCGGCGCGAACCATGCGCCGTCAGGCACCGGGTTCGCCGTGCCGGGTTTCGATCCGCGCCTGTTCATTTCTCCGTTCCTTCTGACTTCGGCGGCCGCCCGCGCCGGGGCGGCTCCGCCTTCGCAACCTTCACGCCGCGCCGCGACAGCGCGTCGCGCAGCAGGAATTCCACTTCGGCGTTGACCGAACGAAGGTCTGCCGCGGCGACCCGTTCCAGCGCATCGAACAGCGCCGGGTCGAGCCGCAGCGGAAAGGCCTTGCGGGGTTTCGCCGCCATGCCGCGTCAGCCCTGGTAGAGCGTGCCCGCGTTGACGACCGGCTGCGCATCGGATTCGCCGCAGAGCACGACCATCAGGTTGGAAACCATCGCCGCGCGGCGTTCGTCGTCAAGCTCCACCACGCTGTCCTCAGCCAGCTTGGTCAGCGCCATGTCGACCATGCTGACCGCGCCCAGCACCAGCTTGGCACGCGCCGCGATCACCGCTTCGGCCTGCTGGCGGCGCAGCATCGCCCCCGCGATCTCCGGCGCATAGGCAAGGTGGGTAAGGCCGCATTCGTCAACCGCCACACCCGCGACCGCCAGCCGCGCCTGCAGTTCCTGCTTCAGTTCGCCGCTCACTTCGTCATGGTGGCCGCGCAGCGTGACTTCGTTTTCCTCTATGTCGTCATAGGGATAGCGCGAGCCGATGGTGCGCACCGCGGCTTCGATCTGCACGTCCACGAACTCGCGGTAGTCGTCGATATCGAACAGCGCCTGCGCGGTGTCGGATACGCGCCACACCACCTGCGTCGCGATCTCGATCGGGTTGCCGCGCAGGTCGTTTACCTTGAGCTTTTCGGAAACCAGGTTGTTGGCGCGGACCGAAACGGTCTTGCGCATCATCCACGGCCAGACCCAGCGCAGCCCCGTTTCGCGGTCGGTCCCGCGATAGGCGCCGAACAGCGTGATCGCCGCCGCCTGGTTGGGCTGGATCATGTAGAAGCCCGACCAGCTGAGCAGCGCGACAAGCAAGCACAGCACCATCCACAGCACGTACCCGCCAAGCGGCATATCGGCCTTGGCCGCGGCGATGAAACGCACGAAACCCCAGATCGTAAGCGCGGTGAACACAAGCGCGGTCGCCAGCATGGCATAGCCGTTGAAGGTGGAAGCCGGGCGTTCCCGCGTCGGGTTCATAACCTTGATCGTGTCGGTCATTCTCAAAACCCCTGTAACGATAAAAATGTATCAATATGATATCATATTAATATCGCAAACGGGTTTCCGCAAGGATAATCGGATTCGCGATGCCCGGCCCGGGCAATGCCGCTTTCAGTGCTGGCGGACGACGGACAGGAAGGCCGCGCCATAGGCTTCGAGCTTTTTCGCGCCGATACCACTCATCTGGCCCATCTCGGCAAGGCTGGCCGGGCGCGTTGCGGCGATTTCGCGCAGCACCGAATCGTGGAAGATCACGTAAGGCGGCACGCCCGCTTCCTGCGCCAGGTCGCGCCGCAGAGCGCGCAGCGCATCGAACAGCGGATCGCCCACGGGATTGAGCGCGGAGGACGATCCTTTTCCCTTGCGCCGGGCGCGTTCGCGTTTGGGCGGCACAATCAGCGAAAGGTCCGCGTCCCCTTTCAGGATGCCGCGCGCTTCCGGTCCCAGCATCAGCCCGCCGTGTTCCGTCGTGCGCAGCGCATCGCGCACCAGCAGCGCGCGGCCGACGGGTTTCAGCAGCGCTGCCTCGTCTCCCTCCACGATGCCGAAAACGGAAAGCGCGTCATGCCCGTTGGACCGCGTGCGATCGCTGTGCTGGCCGGTGAGCACGCCTTCCACATAGCCCGCACCGAACATCTCGCCGGTGCGGAACACGGCGGAAAGGTATTTCTGCGCGGTCACGCTGGCATCCACCGCCTTGGGCGGAGACAGGCAGTTGTCGCAATTGCCGCAGCTTTCGGGCGGACGCTCCCCAAAGTGGCGCAGCAGCACCGCGCGGCGGCAGCCCGCGGTTTCGACCAGCGCGCCCAGCGCGGAAAGCCGGGCGCGTTCCCCTGTGCGCCGCGTCTCGTCCACTTCGGAAAGCCTCTGGCGCGCACGCGCGAAATCGTCCGCGCCCCACAGCAGCAAGGCGACCGAGGGATCGCCGTCGCGCCCCGCGCGGCCGGTTTCCTGGTAATAGCTCTCTATGGACTTTGGCAGGCCCGCATGGGCGACGAAGCGCACGTCCGGCTTGTCGATCCCCATGCCGAAGGCAACGGTGGCGACCATCACCATGTCCTCACTGGCGACGAAGGCCGCCTGGTTCGCCGCGCGCACATCGGGCGGCAATCCGGCATGGTAGGGCAGCACCTGCCGGCCATTGCCCGAAAGTTTTTCCGCCAGCCGCTCCACCCCCGCGCGCGTGGGCGCATAGACGATGCCCGGCCCCGGCTGTTCCGCCATCAGGCGTTCTATCTGGCGCAGCGGGTTATCGCGCGGGGTAATCGTGTAGCGGATGTTGGGCCGGTCGAACCCCGCGACGATCAGCCCCTCGGCCGGAATGCCAAGCTGGTCCAGGATATCTGCGCGCGTGTGCGCATCGGCCGTCGCGGTCAGCGCAAGGCGCGGCACTTGCGCAAAGGCGTCCATCATCGGGCGCAGCAGGCGATAGTCGGGGCGGAAATCGTGCCCCCATTCTGACACGCAATGCGCTTCGTCTATGGCGAAAAGCGCGATGCGGCATTGCTCCAGCAAATCGCGGAAGTGGCCCTGGCTGGCGCGTTCCGGCGCGACATAAAGCAGATCAAGCTCACCTGCGCGCATCCGCCGCACGGTTTCCGCCCTGTCCGTATCGACGCTGGTCAGCGTGGCGGCGCGGATGCCGTTGGCCTGCGCGGCGCGAAGCTGGTCATGCATCAGCGCGATCAGCGGCGAAACGACAACGCAGGTGCCGTCCAGCATGACGGCTGGAAGCTGGTAGGTCAGGCTCTTGCCCGCGCCGGTGGGCATGACCGCCAGCGTCGATTGGCCGTCCAGAACGCGCGACACCACGCGGTCCTGCACCCCGCGAAAGGCGCTGAAACCGAAAGTTGCGTGAAGGACATCGAGCGGGTCGGCAAGCATCGCGCCCACCGCCCTAGCCGCCGCGCCACCCCCGCGAAAGGGCGGCGGCGCGCACGGTCCACAGGTGCGGCCTTATTCGAACACCCCGCCCAGTCCGCCGCTTTCGCTGCCTTCCAGCGCCAGCTTCGTTTCAAGATAGATCGACGTCAGCAGAGAATAGACGACCATCATCATGATCCATCCGAAAATCACGCTAAACACGAAACCCACCGGCGTTCCTTCCGCGCGCAGCATACCGGCCGCGCCCGCAGAGCCGCCGATTGCGCCGGCCATGCCCCCGGCAAACATGATGGGAACATAGATAATGACAACCGCGACGATCAGGACCGCCAGGATCTTCCAGCGCGCACCCTTGGTCAGCGCGCGGCTGCGCCCGAAGCTGGCGAACACGCCGCCGCCCTCTCCGATCAGGACAGGCAGGCAAACCGCCCACATCGCGACAAGGATCAGGCCCGGAACGATCAGCAGCGCGAAGCCCAGCGAAATGCCGATGGTCCACAGGATCATCAGGCCCAGCACGGGAAGCGCATGACCCAGCCCGGCGCGAAACAGATCGCCGAGCGGCCCGCTCTCTCCACGTGCGGCGGAAAGAAAGCCGGAGATCGCGCCGCCGGCCAGCACCGCGCCGATCGCGAAACCGACAAACAGCATCGCCCAATACCACGGAGACAGGAAGATCGCGGCCGGATTGGCGGCATCGCCCGTGGCGGCAACCTTCAGCCTGCCCGTGGCCATGGTGTTCAGCCCTGCCGAAACGATCTGAAGCAGCAGGACGAAAACGCCGACCGTTCCGACCGAAGCGCCAAGAATGGAAAACGTGCGCGAAAGCGTGCGCCCGAACTGAAACCCTTCCATGAACCTCACCCCCTGTGATCGTTTCAACGGCAACCTACCGCTTTGCAGCGGGAATACAATCGCTTGGCCGCCCCAGGGCTGCGGGAATTCAGTCGAGGTTGGGCCGCAGCCATCGCTCCGCCGTCGCCAGATCGATGCCGCGCCGCGCGGCGTAGTCTTCCAACTGGTCGCGCCCGATGCGCGCCACGCCGAAATACTGGCTTTCGGGATGCCCGAAATAGAACCCGCTGACGGCGGACGTGGGCAGCATCGCGTTGCTCTCGGTCAGCGTCATCCCGGCATTGGCACCGGCGTCCAGCAGGTCGAACAGGATCGGCTTCAGGCTGTGATCGGGGCACGCGGGATATCCCGGCGCGGGACGGATGCCGCGATATTCCTCATGGATCAGGGCTTCGTTGGTAAATTGCTCGCCCGGCGCATAGGCCCACAAGGTGGTGCGCACGTGCTGGTGCAACCGTTCGGCAAAGGCCTCTGCAAAGCGGTCGGCCAGCGCTTTCAGCAGGATGTCCGAATAATCGTCGTGGTTCGCGCGGAAGCGTTCGATGTGCGGCTCTATCCCGTGGATCGCCACCGCGAACCCGCCGATCCAGTCGCCTGCGGGATCGATGAAGTCGGCCAGGCAGAAGTTCGCGCGGTCACGGCTCTTGCGGATCTGCTGGCGCAGGAAGGGCAGGCGCAGGTGGCGTTCTTCCTCTGCCAGGTAAAGCTCCACATCGTCGCCGTCGCGCGCGCAGGGCCAGAAACCGCAGACGCCTTTTGCCGTCAGCCACTTTTCCGAAACGATCCGGTCCAGCATCGCGCGCGCATCGTCGAACAGCGCCCGCGCGCTTTCGCCCACGACCTTGTCGGAAAGAATCGAAGGGTACGTGCCCGCCAGTTCCCACGCGCGGAAAAACGGCGTCCAGTCGAAACAGTCCACCAGATCCTTCAGGTCCCAGTCGGCAAACACGTGGATGCCGGGATTTTCGGGCGGCGGCGCCTTTTCCGACATGTCCGCCTTGAACGAATTGGCGCGCGCGTCTTCCAGGCTCAGCAGCACGGAACCCGTCTTGCCCGCGCGCACGTCGCGGATATGCGCGTATTCCTGCGCGGTCGCCTCCACGAAGCCTTCGGCCTGCGTGTCCGAAAGAAGCTGCGATGCAACGCCCACCGCGCGGCTGGCGTCCAGCACGTGCACCACCGGGCCTTCATAGGCCGGATCGATGCGCAGCGCGGTGTGGACCTTGCTGGTGGTCGCGCCGCCGATCAGCAGCGGAATGGTGAACCCGGCGCGCTGCATTTCCTCGGCCACCGTCACCATCTCGTCCAGCGACGGCGTGATCAGGCCCGAAAGGCCGATCATGTCGGCATCATGTTCCTTCGCGGTGTCGAGGATCGTCTGGTATGGCACCATCACGCCCAGATCGATCACTTCATAGCCGTTGCACTGAAGCACCACGCCCACAATGTTCTTGCCGATATCGTGAACGTCGCCCTTCACGGTGGCCATCACGATCACGCCCTTGGACTTTGCGCCCTCTTCCTTTTCCGCTTCGATGAAGGGAATCAGGTGCGCCACCGCCTTTTTCATCACGCGGGCGGATTTCACCACTTGCGGCAGGAACATCTTGCCCGCGCCGAACAGGTCGCCCACGGTGTTCATGCCCGCCATCAGCGGCCCTTCGATCACTTCGATCGGACGCCCGCCAGCTTCGGCGCGGGCAAGGCGCGCTTCTTCGGTGTCTTCCACGATGTGGCTGTCGATGCCCTTGACGAGCGCGTGTTCCAGCCGACGCACCACGTCCCAGCCGCGCCATTCCTCTGCCTGACGGGCTACCTCCGCCTTGTCTTGCCCCTTGTAGCTTTCTGCCAGGTCTATGAGCCGTTCTGTCGCTGTCTGGTCGCCTTCAACCGGCCGCATAAGGATCACGTCTTCGCAGGCATCGCGCAGCACGGGGTCTATCGTATCGTAGATGTCGATCTGCCCGGCGTTGACGATCGCCATGTCCAGTCCGGCGCGGATCGCATGGTACAAGAACACCGAGTGCATCGCGCGGCGCACCGGCTCGTTCCCGCGGAAACTGAACGACAGGTTGGAAAGCCCGCCCGAACAATGGACGTGCGAGCACTTTTCCTTGATCTCGCCCACTGCTTCGATGAAGTCGAGCGCATAGCGGTCATGCTCTTCGATCCCGGTCGCCACGGCGAAGATGTTGGGATCGAAGATGATGTCTTCCGGCGGAAAACCGATGCCCGTCAGCAGGTTATAGGCGCGTTCGCAAATCTCGACCTTGCGCTGTTTGGTGTCGGCCTGGCCCTTCTCGTCGAAAGCCATGACCACCACCGCCGCGCCATAATTCATGCACAGCCGCGCCTGATCCAGAAAGGCTTCCTCGCCCTCTTTCATGGAGATCGAATTGACGATGGGCTTGCCCGAAACGCACTTCAGCCCCGCTTCGATCACGTCGAACTTGGAACTGTCGATCATCACCGGCACGCGCGCGATGTCCGGCTCTGCCGCGATCAGCTTCAGGAACGTGGTCATCGCGTGAACCGCGTCGAGCAGCCCCTCGTCCATGTTCACGTCGATCACCTGCGCCCCGTTTTCGACCTGCTGGCGCGCGACTTCGACGGCGGCGGCATAATCGTCGGCAAGGATCAGCTTCTTGAACTTCGCAGAGCCGGTAACGTTGGTGCGTTCGCCGACGTTGACGAATCTTGCCGTCGAATCGGGGCGGGCGGTGGATTCCTGAGTCATTCTTCACCTTGAATCGTCATCCCGGCGCAAACCGGGATCGCGGGCCGCCTGGTGCGACCCTGTTTCCAGCGGTCCCGGCCTGTGCCGGGACGATGCGAGATTGCTATTGCGCCATCACGAAAGGCTCCAGCCCGGCAAGCCGCGTCACCGGATCGGGGTGCGGCAGCTTGCGCGGTGGCAGCCCTTCTATCGCCTTGGCCATTGCGGCGATGTGTCCGGGGGTCGATCCGCAACAGCCGCCCAGCACGTTGACCTGCCCGTGCTCGGCCCATTCGCGCACCAGCGCGGCGGTGGTTTCGGGCATCTCGTCATATTCGCCCAGTTCGTTGGGCAGCCCGGCGTTCGGATAGACCATGACCAGCGTATCGGCGATGGCGGAAAGCGCGCGCACGTGCGGGCGAAGCTGCGCCGCGCCGAACGAGCAGTTGAGGCCCACCGTCACCGGCTTCGCATGGCGCACCGCGTACCAGAACGCCTCTACCGTGTGGCCCGAAAGGTTGCGGCCCGACAGGTCGGTAAGCGTCATCGACAGCATCAGCGGCACGTCGCGCCCCAGCTCTCGCTCAAGCCGCTTGACCGCCATGATCCCGGCCTTGGCGTTCAGCGTGTCGAACACCGTTTCGATCAGGATGAAATCCGCCCCGCCTTCGACCAGCGCGGCCGCCTGTTCGTGATAAACGTCGACAAGGAAATCCCAGTCGATCTCGCGAAAGCCCGGATCGTTGACGTCGGGCGAAAGCGAAAGCGTCTTATTGGTCGGCCCGATCGCACCGGCAACGAAGCGCGGGCGTCCGTCCTTCGCCTGATATTCGTCCGCCAGCTTGCGCGCGATTGCGGCCGATGCGCGGTTGATATCGCCGACAAGGTGTTCCGCGCCGTAATCTGCCTGGCTGATGCGGTTCGCGGAAAAGGTGTTCGTCGAAACAATATCCGAACCCGCATCCAGGTAGGCGCGCGTTATCGATTCCGGAACTTCGGGCTTCGACAGGGCCAGTATGTCATTGTTGCCCTTCTGGTCCTTCGACAGGCCGAGCGACCCTGTATAGTCCGCTTCTCCCAGCTTCCAGCCCTGGATTTCGGTGCCGAAGGCGCCGTCGGTCAGCAGGATGCGCTTTGCCGCCTCGGCAAATAACTGTTCACGCTTGCCGGTCATGCCGCGGCCTCCAGTGCAGGTAGTTTCGGACGCAGGCCAAGCAGGTGGCAGATCGCATAGCTCAGTTCCGCGCGGTTCAGTGTGTAGAAGTGGAAATCGCGCACCCCGCCGGCATAGAGGCGGCGGCAGAACTCGGCCGCAATCGTCGCGGCGACGAGCTGGCGCGCGGGCGGATGCGTGTCGAGCCCTTCGAACAGCCCTTCCATCCACGACGGGATCGCCGCACCGCAGGCGGCGGCGAACTTGCGCGTCTGCGCAACGTTGGACACGGGCAGGATGCCGGGGATCACCGGTGCATCTATGCCCGCCGCCGCAAGCCGGTCCCGAAAGCGGAAGAACGTTTCCGCATCGAAGAAGAACTGCGTGATCGCGCGGCTTGCCCCGGCGTCGAGCTTGCGCTTCAGGTTGTCGAGGTCCGCCTGCGGACTGGCCGCATCCGGGTGCGTCTCGGGATAGGCGGCAACCGAAATCTCGAACGGGGCGATCTCTTTCAGGCCCGTCACAAGTTCCGCGGCGTTGGCATAGCCTTCGGGATGGGGCGTGAAGGGCACACCCGGCGCGCCCATGTCTCCGCGCAGCGCGACGACATGGCGCACGCCCGCTTCCCAATAGGCTTCCGCGACTTCGCGGATTTCGGCCTTGCTCGCGTCCACGCAAGTCAGGTGCGCGGCAGCGGGCAAGCGCGCTTCGCCGATGATCCGCGCGACCGTGCCATGCGTGCGGTCGCGCGTCGAACCGCCCGCGCCATAAGTCACCGAAACGAACTGCGGCCCCAGTGGCGCAAGCGTTGTCACCACTTCCCACAGCTGGCTCATCAACGCGTCGGTCTTTGGCGGAAAGAATTCGAACGATACGCGGATGTCGCCGGGCAATCCGGCGAACAGCGGCGTATCGAGCGCGGTTCGCGCCTCGCGAAGCTGGTCGTAACTGGCAATCATGGTCGGGATCCCGTCTGGGCGCGGCGCGGGTCGAGGCGCGTCACGCTGTCTTCGCGGCGCAGGCCGCTCCACAATTTCACGATAAGCTGGTGGCCGGGCAGCGCGCGCTCTTCACCCGGCGTGAAGCCGGCGCGATCCAGCATCGCGGTGACTTGCGCATCGGAAAAGCCGAGACGCGCATGGGCGTGGCGTTCGCGCAGTTCTTCGCGGTCGTGCGCGGCGAAGTCCACGATGAACACCCGCCCGCCCGGCGCCGTGACGCGCGCCGCTTCCGCGATGACCGCTGCCGGGTCCTGCGCATAATGCAGAACCTGGTGGAACAGAACCGTGTCGAACCCGGCGTTTTCGAATGGCAGGTTGGAAAAGTCGCCCTGCACCAGGTCCACCGTGCCGGCGGGCAGGTGCTGCAGGTGCGTGCGCGCAATGCGCAACATCTCGGGGCTCTTGTCGAAGGCGACCGCATGTTCGGCGCGCGGCGCGAACAGTTCGACCATGCGCCCGGTGCCCGTGCCGATATCGAGCAACTGGCCCAGCGAGGCTTCGCCCAGCATGTCGGCCAAAGCGCGCTCCACCGGCCCGTCCTCGATATGCAGGCTGCGCAATTCGTCCCATTCGGACGCGTGACGCGCGAAGTAGTCTTCCGCACTCGCTTCGCGCGATGCGCGGATGGCATCGAGGTGCTGGCGGTCTTCCGCGCATTGCCGCGCGAATTTGCCGTCCTCCGTCTCTGCCAGCGACAGTAACCGCGCGAACGCGGCGCCAAGCGGCTGCACCGCCGATTCGCTGACGGCGGCGCGCAGAAAGACCCAGCCGCCTTCGCGCCGCCGTTCCGCCAGCCCGGCATCGCACAGGATCTTTACGTGACGCGATACGCGCGGCTGGCTTTGCCCCAGGACTTGCGCCAGTTCACCAACGGCAAGCTCCATCCGCGCCAGTAGGCGCATGATGCGCAGCCGCGTGGGGTCGGCAAGCGATCGAAAGGCGTCAAGCGTGTCCATGGGAAGCGGGATATAAAGAAATCTTTATATCGTTCAATCTCTCTTGTTAGTATTATGCGGAAACGGCGCGAATTGCCCGATTGCGCCGTTTGCTTTCGTTGTACCGAACGGATAAACCTCGCCCATCCGCCTTGCCGCATGGACCCTGGTCCGTCCGGAAACATTCGGGTGGGACCGGTTTGGAAAAAGGGTCAACACATGAAGAAAATCGCTACCGTCGCTTTCGTTGCCACCGCGGCCCTGGCGCTTGCCGCCTGCGGCAAGTCCGATAACGCATCGGACTCCGCCACTGCCGACAACGTGGAAATGCCCGCTGACGACATGCCTGCCGGCGACGCTTCGATGGACGCTCCGGCGCCCGACGCCGCGATGACGGACGATGCCGCCCCCGCCGCCGATGCCTCGGCCGCTGCCGATTCGGCCGCCGAAGCCGCGCAGAAGGCCGCGGACAGCGCAGCCAGCGCCGCAGAGGCGGCAAAGGCAGCCGCGGCCGGTGTATCCGACACCGCGAACAACATCTCCGGTGCGGCCAAGACCGCCAAGACCGCGGTCAACGACGCGAAAAAGGCCGCCGAATAAGCCCGGCGGCGCCACGCGCGCCGCATTACGGATTTTCGAAGGGGTGGAAGGTCGCAACCTTCCACCCCTTTGCCTTATCGCCTAAGGTAATCCGATGAAGATCGCCCGCAGCCTGTTTGCCCTTTCCGCACTTGCCGCGCTGTCAGCTTGCGGCAGCAAGGACACCGATCCCGGCCCCGGAGGCGTAACCGTGGGTGAAGCGCGGACGCTGGACCAAGCGGCGGAGATGCTGGACAAGCGTCAGCTTCCCCCGAGCCCGCAAGCTGGCGACGCTTCGCAGGGCGCCGCGCCCCAGGCACCTGCCGCGACCGCAAGCGGAAATCCCTAGGCTGTTTCGTCGGCTGATTTGTCGCTGCCGATCGCCTTGGCCAGCGTCACCAGTCTTGCGCCAAGTTCCGCGATGGCACGCTTGTCGCGCCCGCCGCTGAAGATCGACGCGGACAGACAGAAACGCTGACCTTCGGGCATTCCGGGCACAACCGCACCAAGCGAGAGAACGCCTGCGTGCCCGTAACTGTCGTCAATCGCGTAACCGGCCTTTGCGGTATCGCGCACCTGCGCGGCATAGGCGGCGAACGCCAGCGCCCGCTGCCATCGCACGGCGGCGAACCGGCGCGCCAGTTCCGCCTCGTCCACGCTATCGGCGGCAGCCAGCGCCCGGCCGGTCGCCCCGCCGCCAAGCGGCTGGCGCTGACCTTCTGCCATGTGGATGCGCGTTGCCGCGCCGCTTTCCGCCAGCGCGACAAGCGCAATGCGCTCTCCCGCCACGACTTGCCACAGGCCGATGGCGGCATCTTCGCCTTCTGCCATCCGCGCAAGCGCGGGGCGCACGCTTGCGACAAAGCGCTGGGCTGCGCCGCGCAGAACCCCGCTTGCCGCCCAATCGGCAGCCAGCCGGTATCGCCTTCCCTCCCCGCCACGCAGCAGCAAACCTTCGGAAACAAGGGTGCGCAGCAGGTTCAGGCAGCTCGACGGGCTGAGGCCGGTTTCGCGTGCGATATCGGACAAGGTCATCGCATCGCCGCGCGCGGCAAGCAGGCGAAGAATCGCAAGAGCCTGCGAAACGGAGCGGACGGGACCTGTCATCGGCACAAGGATAGTTTTCAGTATTTTGAAAATCAATTCTCCATGTTGAAAACACGCTTGTGCCGCGTTACGGCTTCACCCAAGCTTGCAAGCGGGAGAGAATCACATGGCCGGAATGCTTGAAGGCAAAGTTGTCGCCATCACAGGGTCGGGGCGCGGCGTAGGCCGGGAAATCGCCCTGCTTTGCGCAAAGCACGGCGCTGCCGTCGTCGTGAACGATCCGGGCGTGGGCGGCGGCGGGGAAGGCGGCGATGCCGGCCCCGCGGAGCAGACCGTGAACGACATCGTCGCGGCGGGCGGCAAGGCACACGCCAACCTTGCCAGCGTGGCCGATCCGGCAGGGGCGGCCAGCATCGTCGAAGACGCGGTGCAGCGCTTCGGGCGGATCGACGCGGTGGTGAACAACGCCGGCGTCCTGCGCGACAGCATATGGCACAAGATGAGCCATGCCGACTGGCAGGCGGTGATCGACGTGAACCTTACCGGCCCGTTCAACGTGTCCAAGGCGGCAACGCCCTATTTCCGTGAACAGAAGTCGGGCAGTTTCATCCATTTCACGTCCACCAGCGGGCTGATCGGCAACATCGGCCAGGCAAACTATTCGGCGGCCAAGCTGGGCCTTGTCGCGCTGTCGCAGTCGATCGCGCTGGACATGGCGCGCGTGGGTGTGCGCTCGAACTGCATCGCTCCCTTCGCGTGGAGCCGGATGACCGCTTCGATCCCCGCCGAGACGCCCGATCAGAAGGAACGGGTCGAGCGGCTGAAAACGATGAGCGCGGACAAGATCGCGCCGCTGGTCGCCTATCTTGCATCCGATGCGTCAAAGGACGTGACCAACCAGATATTCTCGGTTCGCAAGAACGAGATCGTGCTGTTCAACAAACCGCGCCCGGTAAGGTCGATGACCAAGCTCGAAGGCTGGACGCCGGAAGCCATCGCCGAAGAACTGATCCCCGCGTTCCGCCCCAGCTTCGCCCGTGCCGATGAAGTGAGTGCCGACGTTTTCCCTTACGATCCGATCTGAGGACAGCCGCATGAACACCGGAATGCCCATAAACACCGGAATGGATGAAGAAACGTTCGAACAGTTCCTGGAGCAGCTGAACCGCTATGTTCGCGAACGGCTGATCCCCGCTGAACGCGAAGTCATCGAAAGCGACAATATCCCCGCCGACATCGTGCAGGAAATGCGCGACATGGGCCTGTTCGGGCTTACCATTCCCGAGGAATACGGCGGCGCGGGGATGAATATCAGCCAGTATGCGCGCTGCGTCCATGCGATCAGCTATGCGATGCCCGCGTTCCGATCGATGATTTCGATAAACATCGGCATGGGCTGTTCGGCATTGAAGAATGGGGGGACGGACCAGCAGAAGGCCGAATGGCTGCCCCGCCTTGCAGCTGGCGAAGTTGTCTGCTTCGGACTTACCGAACCAGGGTCCGGGTCGGATTCGGCCGGAATGCAGACCACCGCGACGCGGTCGGGCAACGGCTGGGTTCTGAACGGCACGAAACGCTATATCTCGAATTCGCCGAACGCGCGGATGGCGTTGATCATGGCGCGTACTTCGAAGGAAAACCTGCCAAAGAACGCGCATGTTTCGGCCTTCCTCGTCCCCGTCGAGACACCGGGCGTGACCATCGGCAAACGCGACAAGAAGATGGGCCAGGCCGGCGCGCTGATCGCGGATGTCATCCTTGAGGACGTGCACTTGCCCGCCGATGCCCTGTTGGGTCTGGAAGAAGGCAAGGGCTTCCCGATTGCGATGAAAAGCCTGGATAACGGGCGCATTTCCGTCGGTGCGATGGCGGCGGCGATGGCGCGCCGTGCGCTCGATTCGGCCATCCGTTACGCCAACGAGCGCAAGGCATTCGGCGAGCCCATCGCAAATTTCCAGCTGATCCAGCAGATGCTCGCCGAAAGCGAGATGGAAATCTACGCCGCCGAATGCACGATGGCGGACGTCACCCGCCGCGCCGACGCGGGCGAAAACGTGATTCGCAAGGCCGCCGAATTCAAGGTCTTCTCCAGCGAGATGTGCGGCCGCGTGGTCGACCGCGTGGTGCAGGTTTATGGCGGCGCAGGCTACCTTGCGGAATACGACGCAGAACGCTTCTTCCGCGATGCGCGCGTGCTGCGCATCTACGAAGGGACCACGCAGATCCTCTACCTCCAGATCGCCAAGCACATGCTGCGCGAATGGAAGGCGGAACACGGCTGAGGGAATACCTGGAACGATGTATGACCTGCTTTCCGGCCTGACCCTTGTCGAGGTCTCGTCTTTCGTCGCTTCGCCCACGGTCGGGCTCTATTGTGGCCAGTTCGGCGCCAATGTGATCCGCGTCGACCACGTCGCGGGGGGGCTCGACTACGATCGCTATATGCTGACGCGCGAGGGGCGCTCGCTTTCGTGGGAAAACCTCAACCGCACGAAAAAGAGCCTCGCGCTCGACCTGCGCAGCGGCGAAGGGCGCGAACTTGCCGTCGCACTGGCGGCAGAGGCCGGGCAGATGGTCACCAACCTGCCGGTGAACAGCTTCATGAGCCATGAGGCCGTGGCGGCGAAGCGGCCCGACCTCGTTTCCGTGCGCATCATGGGATGGCACGACGGGCGGCAGGCGATGGACTTCACCGTCCACGCGGCAAGCGGATATCCGCTGATGACCGGCCCGGCCGAGTGGGATGCGGAAAGCGCGCCGCCGGTCAATCAGCTGCTGCCGGCCTGGGACTTCATAACCGGGGCCTATTGCGCGTTCACGCTGCTGGCCGGGCTGCGCCATCGAGACAGGTCGGGCGAAGGCAGCGAGCTGCGGGTGCCGTTGGGCGATGTCGCCATGGGCACTGTCGCCAACAGCGGCGCAATGGCGGAAATGCTGTATCGCGGCGCAGACCGGGAACGGCTTGGCAATGCGATCTGGGGCGCGTTCGGCAAGGATTTCCGCAGCCGCGACGGCAAGCGCTTCATGGTCGCCGCGCTGACCCCGAAACAATGGGGCGGACTGATCGAGGCATTCGGCGTAAGCGAGGGAATCGCCGCGCTTGAAACGACGCTGGGCGTAAGGTTCGACAACGATCATGACCGTTTCGTCCATCGCGAAAGCCTTTTCGCGCTGTTCCAGAAAGCGGCGGATGCATTCGATTACGAAACGCTGGCCACCCGGCTGGCGAAAGCAGGCGCAACGTTCGAGCGATATCGCACCATGCACGAAGCGGCGAACGATCCGGTGCTGGTGGCGGACAATCCGCTGTTCGGTCCGTCGCCCGCGAACCCCAGCGGTTTCCATTATCCGGTGGCGCGCAGCTTCGCCAACATACCTGACCGCGAAGCAGGCGACCCGCTGCCCGCGCCCTATCTGGGCGAACACAGCGAACAGGTTCTGGCCGAAAACCTCGGGCTTTCCTCGGGCGAGATCGCCCGCCTGATAGACTGCGGCATCGTCCGCACCAGCGACAAGGACAACCGATGAGTTGCCCTTTGCGTCCGGTTCGAGCGAAGTCGAGCACCGTTCGCGCCAAACATGCCCCGACTTCGCTCGACATGATCGGAGATTAGAATGACCCAGCTACGACGCGCAGCAATCGTCTCCCCCATCCGCACCGCCGTGGGCAAGTTCGGCGGATCGCTGTCATCGGTGACCGCCGGGCAACTTGGCGCGGTCATCCTGAAAGCGCTGGTAGAGCGGACGAAAGTCGATCCCGACCGTGTGGACGACGTGATTTTCGCGCAGGGATACGGCAACGGAGAAGCGCCGGCGATCGGCCACTGGTCGTGGCTAGCGGCGGGGCTGCCGCTGGACGTGCCGGGCTACCAGGTGGACCGGCGCTGCGGATCGGGCCTGCAGGCGGTGATCAACGCGGCGATGATGGTGCAGACTGGCGCGGCGGACTGCGTTGTCGCGGGCGGATGCGAATCGATGTCCAACGTCGAGCATTACACCACCGACATTCGCAAGGGTGTGCGCATGGGCAACCTGACCGTGCATGACCGGCTGACGCGCGGCCGGGTGATGAGCCAGCCGGTGGAGCGCTTCGGCGTGATCACCGGGATGATCGAAACCGCGGAAAACCTTGCCAAGGACTATGGCATCTCGCGCGAGGCGGCAGACGCCTATGCGGTGCGCAGCCACCAGCGCGCCACCGAAGCGTGGAACAAGGGCCTGTTCGCCGACGAACTGGTTCCGGTCGAAGTTCCGCAGCGCAAGGGCGACCCGGCGCTGTTCGACCATGACGAGGGCTATCGCCCCGACGCGACGATGGAAACGCTGGGCAAGCTGCGCGCGATCGAAGGCAAGACCAACCCGGACGCGGTCGTCACCGCCGGCAACGCCAGCCAGCAGAACGACGCGGCGGCGGCCTGCCTCGTAGTGGCGGAGGACAAGCTTGAGGAACTGGGCCTTGAACCGATTGCCTGGTTCCATTCATGGGCGGCAGCCGGCTGCGATCCGTCGCGCATGGGCATCGGCCCGGTTCCGGCGACGGAGCGGTTGTTCGCCCGCACCGGCCTTTCGTGGAACGATATCGACCTTGTCGAACTGAACGAGGCCTTTGCGCCGCAGGTGCTCGCCGTGCTGAAGGGCTGGGGCTGGTCGGACGACGACAGCCGCAACGATATCCTCAACGTCAACGGATCGGGCATTTCGCTCGGCCACCCGATCGGCGCGACCGGCGGACGCATCCTTGCCAACCTGACGCGCGAACTGGTCCGGCGGGACGGGCGTTACGGGCTTGAGACGATGTGCATCGGCGGCGGGCAAGGCATCGCCGCGGTGTTCGAGCGGGCGTGAGCCTTTCGGCGTACCTTGCCGCCGCGCAGGCCTATCGCGCGGCGGCGCAGTCTGCGCTTGCCGGGCGACTGGCATCGCACAGCGTCGATAGAGAGCAACGCGCGGCGCACGGGTCTGCCTGGGTGGCAACCGGCGTCGCCGCGCTTGAGGCGGTGCTTTCATGGCGCGAGGCGAGTGGCGACAATCCGCTGGACCACGCCGTCGCCACACTGGCCTTCGCGGAAACGATCGGCCAGCTGACGGGCGGATTGCCGATGGGGCAGAACGAATTGTTCCGCCCCGCCGACCTTGGCATCACAGCCGAAGCGCGCATACTGGCGGATGCTTGCGCGCCATTGCTCGAGGCAGACCATGCGGACCTTCGCGCCGAAATCGCGGGCGCGCTTTCGAACGGTTTCTGGCCGTCCGAAAGCTTCCATGACGCGGAACTCGACGCGATCCGCGACCAGTTCCGCCGCTTCACCGAAGCCGAAATCCTGCCCAATGCGCACAAGTGGCATCTGGCCAATGCGCTGATCCCGGACGAAACCGTTCAGGCGATGGCAGGCCTTGGCACCTTCGGCGTTTGCATCCCCGAAGACCATGGCGGGCTGGGCCTGTCCAAGCTCGTGATGTGCGTGGTGACCGAAGAACTGTCGCGCGGGTGGATCGGCGCGGGCTCGCTCGGCACGCGATCCGAAATCGCGGGCGAACTGATCGCGGGCAGCGGCACCGAAGCGCAAAAGGCGCAGTGGTTGCCGAAAATCGCCAGCGGCGAAGTTCTGCCTACCGCCGTGTTCACGGAACCCGATACGGGGTCAGACCTCGGCTCGCTCCAGACGCGGGCGCGGCGCGACGGCGACGGCTGGACCATCGACGGGGCGAAGACGTGGATTACCCACGCCAGCCGGTCCGATCTGATGACGCTGCTTGCGCGCACCCTGCCGGACGAAAAGGGATACGCGGGCCTTTCCATGCTGCTGGTGCCCAAGCCGCGCGGGACCGAAGCCGATCCCTTTCCGGCCGACGGCATGGCCGGCGGCGAGATCGAGGTGCTCGGCTATCGCGGAATGCGCGAATACGCGCTCTCTTTCGACGGCATGCGCGCGCCTGCCGATGCGCTGCTGGGCGGAGAGGAAGGGCAGGGCTTCAAGCAATTGATGCGCACGTTCGAGGGCGCCCGCATCCAGACCGCGGCGCGCGCCACCGGCGTTGCGAAACGCGCGCTGGAACTGGGGCTGGACTATGCGCTGAACCGCAAGCAGTTCGGCAAGGCGATCGTCCACTTCCCGCGCGTGTCCGACAAGCTGGCGATGAGCCTTGTCGATCTGGTGATGGCGCGCGAGCTGACCTATGCGGCAGCCCGTGCCAAGGATTCGGGCAAGCGCTGCGATATAGAGGCAGGCATGGCCAAGCTGCTGGCCGCACGCGCCGCGTGGGCGAACGCCGATGCCGCGCTGCAAATCCACGGCGGCAACGGCTATGCGCTGGAGTTCGAGATCAGCCGCGTGTTGTGCGATGCGCGCATCCTCAACATCTTCGAAGGCGCGGCCGAAATCCAGGCGCAAGTTATTGCGCGCGGACTGGTGAAGGGACGCAACTGATGGGCGCGTGGGACGCATGGATCGGACGCGAAGAGACGCACACCGACCACGTCGACGAAGGCTTGGCGGCGCGCTGGCTGGCAACGCTCGACCGCGCGCCTTGCGCCGATGGCACCGCGCCGCAAGGCCTGCACTGGTGCCTGGGCCTGCCCGATGCCCCCACCGCGCGATTGGGGCCGGACGGGCACCCCTTGCGCGATAACAACGGCTTCCTTCCACCCGTTCCCCTGCCGCGCCGGATGTGGGCATCGAGCAAGCTGGCCTTCCATGCGCCGCTCCGCACCGGCGAGGCGGTAACGCGCACCTCGCGCATTGCATCGATCACGGAAAAACAGGGCGGATCGGGCACGCTGGTATTCGTGGATGTCGCACATGAGACGCATGGCGAAAGCGGTCTTGCCGTGTCCGAGACGCAGACCATCGTCTATCGCGATGCCGCACCGGCTGGCGCGCCGCCAGTCCCCCCTCCCCCCGGCGAAACGGCGTTCGATCCGGCGGGCTGGGACGCGCACCGCCAGATCGTTCCGTCCGAACCGCTGCTGTTCCGCTATTCGGCGCTGACCTTCAACAGCCACCGCATCCATTACGACCGGCCATACGCAACGGGCGAGGAAGGCTATCGTGGCCTTGTGGTCCACGGCCCGCTGACCGCGACGCTGCTGCTGCAACTGGCCGCGCGCGAACTGGGCGACAATGCGCTGACGTCCTTTGCCTTCCGGGGCATGTCGCCAGCGATCTGCGGAGAGGCGCTGAACCTTGCGATGCGGGGATCTGGCGACGCGATTGACCTTTGCGCCTTCGCCAGCGACGGGCGCGAAGTGATGCGCGCCAGCGCCACAGCCTAATCGAAGCGGACTTTGCCGCGCCCCGCCTTCACCGCGCCGCGCGCCTTCTTTCCCTGAAGCCGCTTTTCCTTGCCCACGCGGTTGAGGCGCGTCTTCGCGCGCTTCGCTGGTTCCTTGCACGCCGCGCGAAGCATTTCGGCAAGGCGATCGCGCGCATCTTCCCGGTTGGCTTCCTGCGTGCGAAAGCGCCGCGCGGTCAGCACGATTTCGCCCTTCGCGGTCATCTTCGATCCGGCCAGCGATTTCAGGCGGTGGAATACGGGCGGCGGCAGGCGCAGCGCGAATACGTTCAGCCGCAGCTGGACAGCGGTTGCCACCTTGTTGACGTTCTGCCCGCCCGGCCCCGCCGCTGCGATGAAGCTTTCATCGACCAGCGAAAGCGCGCGGGCGACCAGTTCGTCTTCATCCATCGGTGAAGCCGAGCGCAAGGAAATCCGGCGGGAATGGCGCGGTCGCGGCAATCGGGTCTTTGCCTTCGCGCGGCACCCAAAGCGAATGCGCATGAAGCATGGTGCGCGCCGCGCCCTTGGCCGAACCATAGACCGGATCGCCCAGCAGCGCATGGCCCAGACCGCTGGCCGCATGAACGCGGATCTGGTGCGTGCGCCCGGTTTCGGGGCGGAACTCGACCAGCGTATTCCCGCCGTGTTCCGCGATCTTCCGCCAACGGGTCAACGCGGGCTTGCCCTTTTTTGCGGGGATCATCCGCCAGCCTTCTTTCGCGGTGCTGACTTTCGACAGGTTCAGCGCGATCTCGCCTTCCTCGCCCGTCACCGGCCCGGCCACGATCCCGAAATAGACCTTTTCCACCTCGCGCGCTTCGAAGGCGGCGGAGAACCGTTTCAGCGCCTTGGGATTGCGCGCCAGCAACAGGCAGCCCGAGGTATCGCGGTCCAGCCGGTGAACCGGCGCGGGCGGGCGCTGGAAACCCAGCTTCAGCGTATCGAGATGGTCTTCCAGGCATTCGCCGCCGGCGCGCGGGCGATCGAGCGGCAGGCCCGCCGGCTTGTCGATCACCAGAGCCTCGCCGTCTTCGAACAGGATCGGGATATGCGTCACGCCAGCGCCTCCGCGATGCGGCGCAACGCTTCGTCGAGCGTGTCCTCGTCCGCCGCGAAGCTGATGCGGAAGCCGTCCACCCCGCCGAACGCGGACGCGGCGACAACCGCCACACCGTGTTCGAGCAGGTGCATCGCCAGTGCTTCGTCGTCACCGAAGCGCGCGATGTGTGCGCCGGCGTCTATCATGCAATAGAACGCACCGTCCGGAACGGGCGTGGAAAGCCCCGGAATCGCGTTTACGCCCGCAACCACCCGGTCGCGCCGCGCGCGAAACCGCTCGCACCAGTCGTCCAGAAAATCCTGCGGCCCGGTCAATGCCGCCACTGCCGCCGCCTGGCTGATCGAGGCGGGATTGCCCGAATTGTGCGATTGCAGCCGCCCCATCGCCTTCACCAGCCATTCCGGCCCGGCGGCAAGCCCGATGCGGAACCCGGTCATCGCGTGGCTTTTCGATACGCCGGAAATTGTCAGGACGCGCCCGGCAAGATCGGGACATTCGGCGGCCAGCGTCGCGTGGGCGCCCGGCGTATAGCGCAAGGGTGCATAGATATCGTCGGACAGCACCAGGATATGCGGATGGCGCCGCAGCACTTCGCCCAATGCGCGAAGCTCTGCCGCGCTATAGGTCGCGCCGGTCGGGTTACCGGGACTGTTCAGCAACAGCCAGCGCGTGCGCGATGTGATCGCACCGTCCAGATCGTCCGCGCTCATGCGAAAGCCGGTTGCAGCCGTCGTCGGCACCTTGACGACCTCTCCACCGGCAAAACGCACGATCTCGGGATAGCTGACCCACCACGGCGCGGGGATCACCACTTCGTCTCCGGGATCGATCGTTGCCAGCAGGGCTTCGAATATCGCCTGCTTGCCGCCTGCGGTTGCGATCACTTGCGAAGGCGACACTTCGATTCCCAGGTCGCGCCTGAAATGCAGCACCGCCGCTTCGCGCAGGGCCGCGGTCCCCGGAACCGGCGTATAGCGCGTATCGCCTGCGTCGAGCGCCGCCTTGGCCGCCGCGATCACGTGCGCGGGCGTGGGGAAATCCGGCTCTCCCACAGACAGCGAGATGATGTCGGCCCCGGCGGCGCGCAGTTCGAACGCGCGGTCGGTCATCGCATTGGTGCGTGACACGGCAACGCGGCCAAGCGCGGCGGAAATGTGTTCGGCGCCGCTCATCGCACCAGCAGCCTTGCCGGCATCAGCCCGCGCACCGCATTGCCAATAAGGAACCCGCCTTCAAGATCGTCGATCCGCAAGTCCGCCTCTTCGGCGCGGCCTTCCTCTATCAGGCTGCGGCGCAGGACGCCGGGAAGCAGGCCGAGCGAAAGAGGCGGGGTAAGCAGCTTGTCATCGCGCCGGACGAACAGCGACGTGAAGCTGCCTTCGGTCAACAGGCCGTCATCGCGAAGCAGCAGCGCTTCGTCCGCTGCCGCGTCTTTCGCCGCGGCCAGGGCGTCGCCATAAAAACCGCGATCGGTTGTCTTGTGGCGCAGCCGCCAGTCGTTCGCGGCAACGGGCAGCGGCAACAGCGCGCAAACCGCGTCTCGTCCCAGTTCCGGTGGCAACGGCGCAACCTCAAGCGCGTGGGCACCGCTTTTCGAAACGACCAGCCGCAGCCTGGAAGGCGCGTCCAGATCGAAGCACAGCGCCTGTATCGCGTTGCGGATTGCGTGCCTGTCGAACTCGAACCCCAGTTCGGCCGCGCTCGCCTTCATGCGTTCCAGATGCATTTCCAGCAGCGGGATGCCCCTGGCGGGATCGAAGGCCATCGTTTCGATCAGGTCGGCATTGCCGGCGGTAAGGCGCAAGAAATTTCCCTTCAACACGCATTCGCGCCATTCGCCCAAGCAATCGGAATCGGCAACCACCGCCGAACCGACCCCCATCCTGGCTCGACCCGTTTGCGGGTCGAGGCGCAAGGTGCGGATTGCCACATTGAACGCGGCGTCGCCAGTGGTGTCTATACGGCCCATTGCCCCGCAATAGAGTCCGCGCGCGTCGCGCTCTACCGCGCCGATCAGCTCCATCGCGCGGATCTTGGGCGCACCAGTGATCGAACCGCAGGGAAATATCGCGCGGACCAGCGACGTGGCGTCCTCCCCTTCGCGCAGGCGCGCGCGAACCGTCGTCACCATCTGGTGAACGGTGGGATAGGTCTCCACCGCGAACGGCTTTTCCACGCGCACGCTGCCTGCGTGCGACACGCGCGACAGGTCGTTGCGCATCAGGTCCACGATCATCAGGTTTTCGGCGCGGTCCTTGGGATTCGCGGCCAGTGCCTGTTTCAGCGCGGCATCTTCCTGTCCGGTGCCCCCGCGCGGCGCGGTGCCCTTCATCGGGCGGACCGTGGCAACGCCGTCCTGCAAGGCGAAGAACAGTTCGGGAGAGAACGAAAGATGCCAGTGCGATCCGTCCCAGATCACGCCGCCATACCCTGCCGCCGCGTCCGCGCGGATCGCCGCATAAAGCGCAAGCGGATCGCCGGTAAACGCGCCCTGCAACGGGAAGGTGAGGTTCACCTGATAGATGTCGCCGGCGCGGATCGCTTCTGCCAGCGTCGAAAAGGCGCGGGCATAGCCGCCGGGGGACAATTGCGGGTCCATCGGCCCAAGACCCGCGGGGGCGGTTCCGCCGGCCTCTCGCACAAGCCAGTCCGGCACGTCGCCGGGCGCGATCGCTTCGTGCGAATCGAAGCGCGCGAACCACACCAGTGGCCCCGTCGCACCCGTTCGCGCCGCCGCGCCGGGCATCAGCCGCCCTTCCAGCGCCAGCCCGGCTTCATAGGCGAAATAGCCGGCCCACTCGCCTTCGCCCTTGCCGATCCGCGCCAGCCCGCGCGCCACCTCTTCCGGCCGCCGCGCGATGACGATTTCGCACGGCGCGCGATAGAGGCGCGCCGGACTGGCGCCTTCCGCGCGGGCGTCGTCAAGCAGGATAAAGGGTTCGCGCATCGCGGCTTTCGGCTGGGGAATTGAAAGGTGCGCCGCTCTAGCGCACCGGCGTGGATGCAAAAAGCCCTCGCGCAGCGGCGTGCCACTTCGTAAACCCGCACAAGAGAACCGGGACCGCGTAAAGACAGGAACCTTCACGAATGGACGATATCTATCTCGGCCTGGCCGATAACGGCGAGAACCAGCACCTGTTGCTGTCGCGGGCAAACCGGCACGGCCTGGTTGCGGGGGCGACCGGCACCGGCAAGACAGTTACCCTGCAATCCATCGCCGAACAGTTCTCACGCGATGGCGTGCCGGTGTTCGTGGCGGACGTGAAGGGAGACCTTTCGGGAATCTCGATGCCGGGCAGTTCAACCTTCAAGCACACGGACAAGATCGAAGGCCGGGTCAAGGAACTGGGAATCGAGAACTGGGCGTACGAGGACAACCCCGCGATCTTCTGGGATCTCTACGGTGATCAGGGCCACCCCATCCGCACCACGATCAGCGAGATGGGGCCGTTGCTTCTGGCACGGCTGATGGACCTCAACGAAACGCAGGAAGGCGTGCTTAACATCGCGTTCCGTTATGCCGACGACAACGGCCTGCTGCTGATCGACCTTGCCGACCTGCAATCGGTGCTGGTCGCCACGGCCGAAAACGCGGCCGAGCTTGCCACGAAATACGGCAACGTCACAAAGGCCAGCGTGGGGGCGATCCAGCGCCAGTTGCTGTCTTTCGAAAGCCAGGGCGCGGACCGGTTCTTTGGCGAGCCCGCCTTCGAGATCAACGATTTCCTCAAGCTGGACGACAAGGGCCGCGGCTATGTGAACATTCTGGCCGCCGACAAGCTGATGCAGAGCCCCAAGCTTTATGCCACGTTCCTGCTGTGGCTGATGTCCGACCTGTTCGAGGCGCTGCCCGAAGTGGGCGACCCCGAAAAGCCCAAGCTGGTGTTCTTCTTCGACGAGGCGCACCTGCTGTTCGACGATGCGCCCGATGCATTGCTGGACAAGGTGGAACAGGTGGTGCGCCTGATCCGGTCGAAGGGGGTAGGCGTCTATTTCGTTACGCAGAACCCGATCGACATTCCTGAAAAGGTGGCCGGCCAGCTGGGCAACCGCGTGCAGCACGCCCTGCGCGCGTTTACCCCGCGCGACCAGCGCGCGATCAAGGCGGCGGCGGAAACCTTTCGCATCAATCCCAAACTCGACGTGGCTGAGGCGATCACCGAACTGAAAGTGGGTGAGGCGCTTGTCTCCACGCTCGACGCGGATGGCGCGCCCGGTGTGGTCCAGCGTACGCTGATCGCGCCGCCGCGTTCGCGCCTTGGCCCGATCACCGCGAAGGAACGCGCGATCATCCAGTCGGTCAGCCCGTTCGAAGGCAAGTACGATACCGCCGTGAACCGCGAATCCGCGGCGGAAGTCCTTGCCAGGAAGGCAGAGGATGCCGCCGCCGCCGCCAAGGTGATCGACGAAAAGGGCGAGGAAGCGCAGCGCGCACAGCCGCGCCAGTCCCCCACCTTGTGGGAACGCGCGGGCAAGGCCGCGCTGGGGGCCGCCGCCGCTTCGGCGGGAACGGCGATGGCCCGATCGATGACCGGGCGCAAATCGTCGGGCAACATGCTCGCCTCGGCGGTCAGCGCGGCGGCGGGATCGCTGGGCACGGCAATCGGCGGCGCGGCGGTGGGCCGCTTCGCACGCGGCCTGTTCGGCAACCTGTTGCGCTGAACGGAACGGCGACGGTTCAGGCCAGCGGAAGGCGCAGCGTCACCACAAGCCCGGCGACGCTGCCGTCCGCGCCGCGGCGGTTGGCCAGCGAGAGCGAGCCTCCGTGTTGTTCGGCAATCGCGCGGGCCAGCGTCAGCCCCAGGCCCGATCCGCCGGTGCCGGTGTTGCGCGACGGTTCAAGCCGCGTGAACGGTTCGAGCATTCGGTCGATATCGCCCTCGGGAATGCCGGGGCCATCGTCCTCGATTTTCAGCACGGCCGCGCCATCCTCGCGCCCCAATGAAACGCGCGCGCAGGCGCCATAACGCACCGCGTTGGAAATGATGTTGCGCAGCGCGCGGCGAACCCAGGTGGTGCGTAGCGGCAAGACGATCCTTGCCGTATCGCCCAGTTCGACAGGTTCGCCCATATCCTCGAACTCGTCGACAACGGCCGCCGTCAGCGCGCCCAGTTCAACGGGTTCGATCGGGTCCGACGGGCGGCCGACGCGGGCAAGCGAGAGAATATCGTCAAGCGAACGGTTGAGGTCTTCGATCGTCGCGGCCATCCGCGCGCGTTCCGTATCGTCCTCCACCGCTTCGATCCGCACGCGCAGGGCGGCAAGCGGCGTTTTCAGATCGTGCCCGATCGCGCCCAGCATCACGTCCTTTTCATCCAGCAGGGCGGCAATCCGCGCTTCCATGCCGTTATGCGCGGTTATCAGGCGGCGGATGTCTTCCGGGCCGCTGGGTTCAAGCTGCCCGTCGGCGTTTCGTGCACGGGCGAATTCCTCCACGCGCACCGTCAGCGCGGCAAGCGGCCGGGCGATGCGCCGCAGGATCAGCGCGACCGCGCCCACCAGCACGACATAGAGGAACAACGTTTGCAGCAGGAACGTCGCGAAAATCCCTCGCTCTACGCGCGGCGCGACGATCCGCGTCGAAAGCCATGTGCCATCGGGGCGGTGGAGCGCGGCGACGATCAGGCGCGGCATCGGCGGCCCGCCCTGCTGGGCCTGATGTTCCACCTGGCGGGGCCGGTGACGCCGCAACCACGCCAGCGCGACCGGATCGTGCATCGGATCGCGCTCTATCATCATCACGTCGCGGCCATTGAAGCCCTGCGACTGAAAAATATCGCGCAGGGCCGCCTGGGCATCGGGCATGGGCTTGTCGCCCTGCGCCCGGGGTACGGACAGTTCCACGCGCAAGCGCAAGGCGTGCGGCGACCTGCCGCGCGACCTTTCGGGCGGCCGGGGCATCCGTTCGGGCGAGCGACCGACACCGCCAAGCAAGCGGAAGGCCGCGGTATTGACCAGCGCGGCCTCTCCGCGTTCGTGTTGCGCGCGCCATACCAGCGTCGCCGAAACCGCCTGCCCGACCAGCAGCGCCAGCGCGATGGCCTGCAGGAGTTGCCCCTGCAGGCTGCGCGGCCACAGGACAAAACGGCGGCGGCGCGCGTTCATGCGACTTCGGCGGGCAGCTTGCGCACTTCGGCGGCGAGCATATAGCCGCCGCCCCACACGGTCTGGATCAGTTGGGGATTGCGGCTGTCGACCTCGATCTTGCGGCGCAGCCGGCTGATCTGGTTGTCCACCGCGCGGTCGAACAGGTGCGCTTCGCGGCCCTGCACCATGTCGAGCAGGCGATCACGGTCCAGCACTTCGCGCGGATGTTCGATGAAGGCCATCAGCAGGCGAAATTCGGCGGACGATATGGATACCACCGCACCTTCGGGATCGATCAGCCTGCGTTTGAGCGGGTCCAGCCGCCAGCCTTCGAATTCAAAAACCGAGGCTTCACCGCTATCGTCGGCCTGGCGGCCCGCGCGGCGCAGGACGCTGCGAATGCGCGCGACAAGTTCGCGCGGATCGAACGGCTTCACCACATAATCGTCGGCGCCGATTTCCAGCCCGACGATACGATCGGTCGCTTCGCCCTTGGCGGTTATGAAGATAACGGGAATCTGCCTTGCTTCGACAAGGTGCCGGCAAAGCGACAAGCCGTCCTCGCCCGGCATCATGATATCCAGCAGGACGATGTCGAACCCGGATTCGCCCAGCCGGCTGCGCGCTTCCGCGGCGGTGCCGGCCTGGGTAGCGGCAAAGCCCTGGCGGACCAGATAGTCCGCCAGGGGCTCGCGCAAGCCCGGCTCGTCATCCACGAGCAGGACCCTTATCGGCGACGCTTCCAAAGAGCCGTTCGCCGTCATTGCTTACTCGCCGTCGGCCGGCGGCGGCGGAGGCATGTTGCCGCCGGTGCGGTCCTGCCAGCGCTGCTTCATCTTTGCGCGCATTTCGGCGTGTGCGGCCTGGCGTTCCGCGCTGGTGATCTTGCCGTCGTGGTTGGTATCCACCTTGTCGAAGTGCGCCTTCGCGGCGGCATCGAACTCGGCCCTGGTCACCTGGCCGTCGTGGTTGGTATCGGCTGTGCGAAGCATCATCATGCCCATTCCGCCATGGCCGCCGCGCATGCCGCGATGGCCGCGCATCCCATGATGCTTGCCGTGGCCGCGCATGCCCCACTGGCCGTCACCCGGACCCTTCGCTGCCATGAACTCGTCCTTCGAGATCATGCCGTCCTTGTTGGTATCGAGCCTTGCGAACATTTCGGCCCTGCGCGCGGCGCGGCGCGCTTCGCGGTCGGCCGGGGTCAGCACGCCGTCGTGATTGGCGTCCATCTTCGCGAACATGGCATCGGCCTTGGTCTGCATTTCGGCCCAGGTCACGGTGCCGTCGCCATTGGCGTCCGCGCCTTTGCCCTGGCCGGTCGCGGCATAGGCAGCCCCGGCACCGAGCGCGAGCGCAGCAGCGGAAAGGGCAAGGGTAATCTTCTTCATCACGATCTCCTCTCGAAAAAAGGAGAAGCCGCGGCCGCCGATCCGGAGGGAGGGGGAGGGAACCTCCGGCGGGGGGAGTATCGCGGCGGACCGCAGCTTCCGATATCCCTTATAGGGCCGGCTTGTCGCACCCTTATGCCATCAGGGCCTGATATTGTCGCAATTTGTCGCGCCATCGCCCCTGCGTTCATAGGCGCGCAAGCCTGCGTTGTCAGCCGTTCAGGAAGGCCGGATGGCCCGTCCGACCACCAACTTGCCCACCGCCTGACCTCAACGCGGGCGATGCTGCGTTCCCGCGCCTGCGGTAATGAAGACCGCGCGCGCTTCCCCCGCGATGTCTGCGGTGTGCCATACGCCGGGCGGGTTGATCGCATATTCGCCCGCGCGGATCGTCACTTGCGAAAGCGATCCGTCCGGCGCCTCCTGATGCAGCGTCATCTCGCCGGACAGGCAAAGCACCACTTCCGCGCCGTTCGGGTGGACTTCCCATCCCGGCCAGCTTTCCGTGAAGGTGTGCATCGCCACCAGCCGCCCCTCAGCCCCGTCGGCGGCGTGGCGCGCGCCATAACCTTCGTACCACGCCACATCTCCGGTAAATTCGGGTTCCACCACGGCGGTAGCGCCAAGGCCCAGGTGAACCGGATGCGTTTCAAGGCCATGGCCGGCCATCACGCCTGCTCCATCACGAAAGCGTTGAGCTTGTTGCCGTCCGGATCACGGAAATAGGCGGCATAGAAGCCACCCTCGCCACGCGGGCCGGGTGCGCCCTCGTCCGTCCCGCCATGGGCAAGGGCGATTTCGTAAAGCCGGCCCACTTGCGCCCGGTCCTTCGCTTCGAGCGCCACCATCACGCCATTGCCGACCGTTGCCGCCTTGCCGTCCCACGGCTTGGTAAGGCCGATCCCCGCGCCGCCGCCCGGCGCGCCCCAGGCGATGAAGGTTTCCTCCTCCATCATCCGGCCGATGCCGAGTTCGGCGGCCAGCAGGTCATAGAATGCCGCCGCGCGCGGCAAGTCATTGGTACCAAGCGTCACATAACCGATCATGGCCGTTCTCCCATGCCGCGACTCGCGGCGATGGAAGAACATTATGCGAACAAATATCGTGTCACAAGGGCGCGCAGGCCGCCTCCAGCCAGGCCAGGTCATCCCCCGAAAGTTGCGGCGCAAGGATCGCGCGCGTCTGTGCGTGATAGGCATTCCACCAGTCGCGCTCCGTCGGCGTCAGCATATCCGCATTTACCAGCGTGCGGTCGATCGGCACGTACGTGAGCGTCTCGAACCCGTAGAACACGCCTTCCGCGCCGGGGATCGCGCGTTCTTCCACCAGCACGAGGTTTTCGATGCGAATCCCGTATTCGCCCGCCTTGTAATAGCCCGGCTCGTTGGAAAGGATCATGCCGGGAAGCAGCGGCTGGCCGGTGCCCGGCTGCGGCCCCGCCGCCTTCGCGATGCGCTGCGGGCCTTCGTGGACGGACAGGTAGCTGCCCACCCCGTGTCCGGTGCCGTGCGCATAATCGAGCCCGGCCGCCCACAGGAACTGGCGCGCGAAGGCATCCAGCTGCCCGCCGCTGGTGCCGTGCGGAAAGACGGCCAGCGCCAGCGCGATATGCCCCTTCAACACGCGGGTATAGCGGTCCTTCACTTCGGCCGGGGGGGCATCGGGGCCGATCCAGACGGTGCGCGTGATGTCGGTTGTCCCGTCGGGATACTGCCCGCCCGAATCGACCAGATAGACGCTGTTCGGTTCGATCGCGCGGTTCGAATCGTCTGTCACCTTGTAGTGCGGACTGGCGCCATTCGGCCCGGCGGCAGAGATCGTATCAAACGAAAGATCCTTCAGGCAGCCGGTCTTCTCGCGCTCTGCATGCAGCCGCGCGGCGGCGGAAAGCTCCGTCTCGCCGCCCGACGGAGCCGCTTCGCCCAGCCAGCACAGGAATCGCGCCTCTGCCGCGCCGTCGCGCGCCTGCGCGTCGCGATGGCCCTGCTGTTCGACCGGGTTCTTCACCGCCTTGGGCAGGATCGTCGGATCGGTAAGCGCGACGGGCTTAGCACCCGCCTTTTCCAGCGCCGCGAAGATCGCCGCCACCGCGCGCTCGGGATCGACCGCCACGCGCTTGCCCGCCAGTTCCGCCAACGCGCCCTCGAAGGCATCGCGCGGGCGGATGTGGACCGCGTTACCCAGATGCGCGACCAGTTCGGGCGTCACTTTCTGCTCGTCGATGAAAAGGTGCGCCGTGCCGTCATCATGCACGATGCAATAGGCGAGCGCGACCGGCGTGTGTTCAACGTCCGACCCACGGATGTTGAGCAGCCAGGCAACCGAATCGAGCGCGGAGATTACCGCCGCGTCCAGCTTCTTCTCCTTCAGCCATTCGCCCACCGCGGCCCGCTTTTCGCGGCTGGACAGGCCGGCGTTTGTGTCCGTCTGCACCAGGGCCGGGGCGGGCGAGGGTTCGGGCTGGTCCTGCCACACGGCATCCACCGGATTGCCATCGACCGCGACCAGCTTGCCGCCCTTTTCCGCAAGCGCCCTGGCCAGCGCATCGGCCCACCCCTTCGAATGGAGCCACGCGTCGTATCCGATCGTCGCGCCTTCTGGGGCGTTGTCGGCAATCCATTGGGCGATGCTGTTGTCTGGAACGGACTGGTATTCGTAAAGCTTGCCGTCCACCTGTTCGCGCACCTGCAACGTATAGCGCCCGTCGACGAACATCGCCGCCTTTTGCGCCAGCACCGCCGCCGTGCCCGCAGATCCGCCGAATCCCGTCAGCCACGCCAGCCGCTGGGCATAGGCGCCGACATATTCGCTCATGTACTCGTCGGAAATGGGGATGACGAAGCCGTCCAGCCCGCGCCGGGAAAGTTCCTTGCGCAACGCATCGAGGCGGGCTTCGTGGGTCTGCATCAACATGACAGGTATCCTCGGGATAGGAAGTTGGGGGCGGAAACGGGCGCACCCGCTTGCGGCCATCATGCACGCAACATAGATGCGGGGCATGGCCAATTCCACCCCAACCGCCCAGCCGCCCGCGCTTCCGCCCGTTGCGGCCAAGAAGCCCCACACATTCACCACCCACGGCATAGAGGTTTCCGACGATTACGCGTGGATGCGCGATCCCGGATACCCGGTGGTGAAGGACGAGGAAGTGCTTGCCCACCTCGCGGCCGAAAACGCCTGGTTCGAAGCGCGCATGGCGCCGCACCAGCCGCTGGTGGACACGCTGTTCAGGGAAATGCGCGGGCGCATCAAGGAAGCCGACAAGTCCGTGCCGCAGAAGGACGGCGATTTCCTCTACTGGATCGAGTTCGAGGAAGGCGCGGAATACAAGAAGTGGTGGCGCCGCCCCGTGGGCGCGCCGGACGATGGCAGCGCCGACGAACTGATCCTTGACGAAGTGGCACTGGCCGAAGGCAAGGAATACTTCCGGCTTGGCGCGATCTCGGTTTCGAACGACGGGATGATGCTCGCCTGGTCGGCCGACGACAACGGATCGGAACGTTTCACCGCCCGGATCAAGGTGATCGCCACCGGAAAGATGCTGCCCGACGAGATTCCCGGCACGCTGTCCTCGCTGGTATGGGCGGCTGGCGACACGGCACTGGTCTATTCGCTCGCCAACGAGAACTGGCGCACGGACAACGTGCGGCTGCACTGGCTGGGCAAGCCGGCGGGAGAGGACGTGGAGCTTTTCCACGAGGATGACGAAGGCTTCCGCTGCGGCGCTTCGCTTTCGGCCAACGAAAAGTGGATCGTCGTCTCCACCGGCGACCACGAGACAGGCGAGGCGCACCTGATCCCGGCGGCCGATCCGCTGGCGACGCCGCTGCTGGTCAAGGCGCGCTCAGCAGGCGTGGAATACGACGTGGATGAGCGGGATGGCCTGCTCTACATCCACACCAACGACACCCACGAAAACTTCCGGCTTGCGACCGCGCCGCTTTCCGCCCCGGCGGACTGGACCACGCTGATCGCGGGCAGCGACGACTTCTACCTGACCGGGGTGGACCTGTTCCGCGATTTCTATGTGATCGAGGGGCGCGAGCGCGGGCTCGACCGGATAGAAGTGCGCTATTACGACGATCCGGCGCGCGTTGAGCCGATCGCGTTTCCCGAAGCAAGCTATAGCGCAAGCCTTGGCGAAAACCCCGAATGGGCGGTTTCGAAGCTGCGCGTATCCTATGAGAGCATGGTCAGCCCGGCGACCGTTTTCAATTACCACCTTGCGGACAAGCGGCTTGAAACGCTGAAAGTGCAGGAAATCCCCAGCGGTTACGATGCGGAGCTCTATCGCACCGAACGACTGGAAATTCCGGCGAGGGACGGCACGCCGATCCCGGTCAGCATCCTTTACCGCAAGGACCGGCAAAGCCCCGGCCCGCTCTACCTCTATGGCTATGGCGCCTATGGCATCGCGATCCCGCCCGGCTTTTCGACCGGGCGCCTCAGCCTTGTCGATCGCGGCTTCGCTTTCGCCATCGCGCATATCCGCGGCGGGGATGACATGGGGCGGGCGTGGTACAAGGCGGGCAAGCTCAAGCAGCGCACCAACACCTTCAACGACTTCGTCGATTGTGCAAAGGCGCTGGTCGCGAAGGGTTATACCCAAGCCGGGCGCATTGCGATTGCGGGGGGCTCTGCCGGCGGCGAACTGATGGGCGCGGTGGTCAATTCCGATCCCGGCCTGTTCGGCGCCGTGGCCGCGCACGTGCCATTCGTCGACGTGCTGAACACCATGCTGGACTCCACGCTGCCGCTCACCCCCGGTGAGTGGCCCGAATGGGGCAACCCGATAGAGGATCGCGAGGCTTTTGAGCTGATCCGGTCCTATTCGCCCTATGACCAGGTGCGCGTGCAGGCCTATCCGCCGATGCTGGTGACGGCCGGGCTGAACGATCCGCGCGTCACCTATTGGGAACCGGCGAAATGGGTGGCGCGCCTGCGCGAGATGCGCACCAACGACGCCGAACTTCTGCTGAAAACCAACATGGGCGCGGGCCACGGCGGCAAGTCCGGCCGGTTCGAAAGCCTGAAGGAAACGGCGGAGGAATTCGCCTTCATCCTGTGGCAGCTGGGGGTGGAGGCGTGACCAGCCGCCACCGGATGACGTTTACCGCCGCGCCCGAACACATCGACGAACTGGGCCACGTGAACAACGCGGTCTGGATCACCTGGGTGCAGGATATCGCCGTGGCGCACTGGAACGCGGTCGCCCCGCAAGCCCAGCAGGATGCCTATTTCTGGGTCGTGGTGCGGCACGAGATCGACTATCGCGGCAACATCGGCCCGGGCGAGAGCGTGGAGGCCGAAACCTTCATCCCCGGAACGCCCAGCGGCGCACGGTTCGATCGCTGCGTGGAATTCCGCAATCGGGACGGCAAGGTGATCGTCAGCGCGAAGACGACGTGGGCGTTGCTCGACCGGGCGAGCGGACGGCTGTGCCGCGTGCCGACGGACGTTGCCGCGCCGTTCGTGGGGTAGAGCGTTTTCCGACCAATCCGTCAGGATGGCCGGAACGCATCGGATCAGCCGGGGACAACCGCCTGCGCGTATTGCCCGTCGCCCTGCGGGGCGGCGATGATCGTCTGGATCAGATCCCCCTTGGCAACGACATTGGTCTGCGGATCGCCAACCGAGCTGCGGATGCCCGGTGCGGCATCGCCGGCGCGGCTGATCGTGTCGCTTTCCACTTCGCTGCGCTTGGCCGGGCCGCCGAACAGCGCCTCAAGCGCCTGCTTGCTCGATTCGGCATCCTGCGGGCGCGGGGCGCCGGGGCTGGGCGGGGACAGCGCGAAATCGGGCGGCACCACCAGCGGGGCCTGGCGCTGCACCGCGAATTCGTCGGGGCGGGCGCGGCCGAGCAGCCCGCCGCTCGAACAGGCCGAGAGCAGGCTTGCGCCGGTCACGACAGTGGCGATGAGGGCAGCTTTGCGCATTATCGGGTCTCCGTGGCGGCATCGCCGCTTTGTTGCTTGGCGGGCTTTTCGCGCAGAAGCAGCGAACGGGCAAGCAGTAACAGGACGCCGATGGTGATCGCCGCATCGGCAAGGTTGAAAATCAGGAACGGGCGCCATGTCCCGAAGTGCAGGTCGGCATAGTCGATCACATAGCCATAGGACGTGCGGTCCCAGATATTGCCCAGCGCGCCGCCCAGTACCAGCCCCAGCCCGGCCAGGTCCACCTTGTTCGTCTCGCGCAGCATCCACGCCGCAACGCCCAGCGCGATCACCGCCGTCACCGCAACAAGGCCCCAGCGCATTTCCTGCGACGTGGCCGTGAACATGCCGAGCGAGACGCCATAGTTCTCTGTCCAGCGAAGGTCGAAGATCGGCAGCAGCCCGATCAGCCCCTTACCCTGCAGGTCGAGCGGCCCGGTCATCATCGCCTTCACCCCGCGGTCGAGCACGAAGACGACAACCGCGAGCGCGAAGCCCGCCCAGCGCCGGCTGGAAACGCGCTTCACGCGGTGGCCCCTTCGATTTCGGCCACGGCTTCTTCGCAGCGGCCGCACAGCGCGCCGTCTTCCGCCACTTCGGGCAGGTGCCGCCAGCAGCGGCCGCACTTGTGATGGGTGGTGCGGGTTATCTTGATTTCAGTTGCGTGAAAATCGACGTTCAGCTGCCCTGAAATGAAGATTTCAGGGCCAGCCTTGGTTTCATCCCAACCGTCAATCAACTCGTAATCCGGAATTGTCACATCCGCCTCAAGGCTCGAGCCGAGCGTCTTGTCTCGCCGCAACGGCTCGATGGCTTCTGTCACCTTGCGACGCAGTGAACGAACTTCGTTCCACTTTGCCAAAAATTTGTCATCCTCACTCTCGGCTGATTTGCCCGGCACCACCGGCCATTCGTTGAGGTGGACGCTCGCCGCGTCCGGATAGCGCGTGCCCCACACTTCCTCTGCCGTGAACACCAGCACCGGCGCGGCATAGCGCACCAGCGCGTGGAACAGCGTGTCCAGCACGGTGCGGCAGGCGCGGCGGCGCGGATCGGACGGCGCGTCGCAATAGAGCGAATCCTTGCGGATATCGAAATAGAACGCCGAAAGATCTTCGTTGCAGAACTCGGACAGCGCGCGGACATAGGTGTTGTAATCGAAGTCCGCGACTGCGCGCTTCATCGTCGCGTCCAGCTTTTCGAGCAGGACCAGCACATAGCGTTCCAGCTCGGGCATGTCCTTCACATCGACCCGTTCGGCGTCGTCGAAGCCTTCCAGCGCGCCCAGCATATAGCGGAACGTGTTGCGCATCTTGCGATACTGGTCGGAAACGCCCTTCAGGATTTCATCGCCGATGCGGTGATCCTCGGTAAAGTCGACCGAAAGCGCCCACAGGCGGATGATGTCCGCCCCGTATTGCTGCATCACTTTCAGCGGATCGATGGTGTTGCCCAGGCTCTTGGACATTTTCATGCCCTTCTGGTCCATCGTGAAACCGTGGGTCAGCACCGCATCGTAAGGCGCACGGCCGCGCGTGGCGCAGCTTTCGAGCAAGCTCGACTGGAACCAGCCGCGATGCTGGTCGCTGCCTTCAAGGTAGAGGTCGGCCGGCCACTTGAGGTCCGGCCAGCGCCCGCTTTCCAGCACGAAGGCGTGCGTGCTGCCCGAATCGAACCACACGTCCAGAATGTCGGTGACGCGTTCGTAGTCCGCGGCGTTGTAGTCGTTCCCCAGGAACTCCTGCGCGCGCGCATCGGACCACGCGTCGACGCCGCCTTCGCTCACCGCCGCGACGATGCGCTGGTTTACTGCCGGATCGCACAGGTACTGGTTGGTGCCCTTCTTCACGAACAGCGTGATCGGCACGCCCCATGCGCGCTGGCGGGAGAGCACCCAGTCAGGGCGGCCCGACACCATGCTGCCGATGCGGTTGCGCCCCTTTTCGGGCACAAAACGCACGCGGCCAATCTCTGCCATCGCGATTTCACGCAGCGTCTCGCCCGCGCCTTGTTCCGCGCGGATCTGCGCTTCGGTTTCGCAAAGCGCGGCCTGCCGGTCGATGGGCTTGTCCATCGGCACGAACCACTGCGGGGTGCAGCGGAAGATTACCTTGGCCTTCGAACGCCACGAATGCGGATAGCTGTGCTGGTAATCCGCGCTTGCCGCAAGCAGGGCGCCTGCCTCGCGCAGGTCCGAACAGATCGGCCCGTCGGGCGCGTTGAACTTGGGATTGATGACCGATCCCTGCCCACCAAGCCACAGCCAGTCCTCGCGGTACTTGCCGTCGCCTTCCACCGCGAAGACCGGCTCGATCCCGTGTGCCTTGCACAGATCGAAGTCGTCCTCACCGTGGTCGGGCGACATGTGGACGAGGCCGGTGCCGCTGTCGGTAGTGACGAAGTCGCCCGGCAGCAGCGGACGCGGCGCGGCGAAGAACCCGCCGAGATGGTGCATCGGGTGGCGGGCGATGGTTCCGGCCAGGTCGGAGCCTTTGATCGCAGGCTCATATTCGAGTTCGAGCCGCTCTAGCCCACTCGCCGTAAATACGCGATTTTGAAAAGCGCCGATGAGTTCAGCCGCAATGAGGAACTTGCCCGATTTCAGAGGCTCAGGAAGTTCACCCGCTTCCTCCCCCCTAAACCAACACCGTCGGTACTCAACCTCCGGCCCATAGGCCAAGGCCTGGTTCACCGGGATCGTCCACGGCGTCGTCGTCCAGATCACCGCGTGCGCGCCGACCAGTTCGGGGATCGGCGATTCCGTGATCTCGAACGCCACGTCGATCTGCGTCGAGGTGATGTCCTCGTACTCGACCTCGGCCTCGGCCAGCGCGGTCTTTTCGACCGGGGACCACATCACCGGCTTGGCGCCGCGATAGAGCTGGCCGCTTTCCGCGAACTTCAGCAGTTCGCGAACGATGGTGCCTTCGGCTTGCGGGTCCATCGTCAGGTAGGGGTGGTCCCAGTCGCCCATCACGCCAAGGCGCTTCAGCTGCTCGCGCTGGGTATCGACCCAGTGCTGCGCATAGGCGCGGCATTCGGCGCGGAATTCCTCCGCCGGAACCTCGTCCTTGTTGAGCTTCTTCTTGCGGTACTTCTCTTCCACCTTCCATTCGATGGGAAGGCCGTGGCAGTCCCAGCCGGGCACATAGGGCGCATCCTTGCCGAGCAGGTTCTGCGTGCGGCACACCATGTCTTTCAGGATGTGGTTCAGCGCGTGGCCGATGTGCATGTCGCCATTGGCGTAGGGCGGGCCATCGTGCAGCACGAACTTCTCGCGCCCCTCGCGCGCGGCGCGCATCTGGCGGTAAATCCCCTCGTCTTCCCAGCGCGACAGGATACCCGGCTCCTTTTGCGGGAGCCCGGCCTTCATGGGGAATGCAGTCTTCGGCAGGAAGACGGTGTTTCGGTAATCGCGCTGCTGAGTCATAATCCGAGCGCCGTTAGAGGAATTGCGCGGGCGGGGAAAGTCTCGTGCGCTGTGCCATCTCCCGCTCGTCCCTAGACCGTCGAAGGGCGAATGGATGGATCACTCGGCCGCAAGCAGCCTCTTCGCCTCTTCGCAGTCCTTTTCCATCTGCGCCATCAGCGCGTCGAGACTGTCGAACTTCGCTTCGGGACGCAGGAAGTGATGGAATGCCACCTCTATCTCCTGCCCGTACAGATCGCCCGAAAAATCGAAGAAATAAGGCTCAAGCAGTTCCTTGGGTGGGTCGAACGTGGGCCGCACGCCAAGGTTCGCCGCGCCTTTCAGCACGCGCCCGTCCGGCAACCGGCCCGTCACCGCATAGATGCCGTAACGCGGGCGCAGATAAGTGCCGAGCGGCAGGTTGGCGGTGGGATAGCCGATTTCGCGTCCGCGCTTGTCACCGTGCTGGACCACACCCCGGATCGCGAACGGCCGCGTCAGCAGGCGCGTGGCCGTCTCGCACTCGCCGGCCTTCAGCGCGTCGCGGATCCGGCTGGAGGATACGACTTCGCGCGATTCGAGCACCGGACCGACCGCGCGCGCTTCCAGCCCGCAGGTCGCGCCGACGTCGCGCAGCACCTGCACATTGCCGCCGCGCCCCTTGCCGAAAGTGAAGTCCTCACCCGTCACCACACCAGCCGCGCCGATCCGCCCCGCCAGAAGCTCTCGCACGAAATCCTCGGCCGTGGTGCCCGCCAGCGCATCGTCGAAGTGGAACACCAGCATCGCATCGGCCCCCGCCGCGCCGAACAGTTCCTCCCGCTGGTCCAGTGTGGTCAGGCGGAACGGCGGGATATGCGGCGCAAAATGGCGCACGGGGTGCGGATCGAACGTGGCGATTATCGCCGGGCGACCCTGCTCCTTCGCCCAGCGCACCGCTTCACCCGCCACTGCCTGGTGCCCCTGATGAAAGCCATCGAAATTGCCCAGCGCCACAATCGCGCCGCGCAGGGGGGCGGGGACACGTTCGCGCGAATCGAGCCGGGTCATTCTCTCCCTCCCGCCTGTGGGAGGGGGAGATCACGCGCCAGCGTCACGAACGAGTACGCCGGGCGGCCATCCTGCGCCGGCTGGTCCTCTCGCGCCACTTCGCGCCATTCGGCGCCCAGGGCGTGCATATGCGTGTCGCCCGCATAGTCTGCATGAACCTCGGTCAGCTCGACACGGTGCGCAAGCGGCAGGAACAGGTCAAAGACCTGCGCCCCGCCAACCACGCAGACCTCTCCGCTTCCCGCGAGTTCGAGCGCGTCACCCACCGTGCGCACCACCTCCGCGCCTTCGGCCTGCCAGCCATCGTCGCGGGTAAGCACGATATGCCGGCGCCCCGGCAAGAGGCCCGGCAGCGAATCGAATGTCTTGCGCCCCATGATCATGGGGCGTCCCATCGTCAGCGCCTTGAAGTGCTTCAGGTCCGCCGGGATATGCCACGGCAATCCGCCATCGGCGCCGATCGTGCCGTTAGCGGCGCGGGCATAGACGAGCACTACGGTCTGTTCCATCAGCGCACCGCCCCGGTCACAGCACCAACCGCGTCACGTGGCCCATCTTGCGGCCGGGGCGGACCGCCGCCTTGCCGTAAAGGTGCAGGTGGTTGGCCGGATCGGACAGGATCTGCGCCCAGTCGCGCGCCGCATCGCCGATCAGGTTGTCCATCACCACGCCGCGCGCCGCAAGGCCGCAATCGCCAAGCGGCAGCCCGCAGATCGCGCGCACATGGTTTTCGAACTGGCTGGTCAGCGCGCCTTCGATGGTCCAGTGGCCTGAGTTGTGGACGCGCGGCGCCATCTCGTTGAACACCGGGCCTTCGTCGGTCGCGAAAAATTCAAGGCACAGCACACCCACGTATTCCAGCGCGTCCGCCACGCGCCGCGCCAGCGCGCGCGCATCGCGCACCTGCCCCGCGACGCGGTGGCTGGCCGGGACGGTCGACTGCACAAGGATGCCGTCCTCATGCCGGTTCGACGGGCTGTCCCAGAAGCGCACCTCACCTTCGGCGGACCGCACGAGCACGACCGAGAATTCGCCTGAAAATTCTACGAAACCTTCATAGACCATCGCCTTGCCGGAAAGGTCCACTTGCGCGGCATCGCCCGCGGTGCGGATGCGCCACTGGCCCTTGCCGTCGTATCCGTCGCGCGCGGTCTTCAGGATGCCGGGCGCGCCGATCCGGGCAATCGCGGCCTCAAGATCGTCAGCAGTTACCACGGCCTGCCACGGCGCGGGCCGTCCGCCCAGCTCTTCCACGAAGGCCTTTTCCTTGGTGCGGTCCTGCGCGATTTCCAGCGCACGCAGCGACGGGTGGAGCGGCGCGTTGTCGGCCACGGCGCGCAGCGGGCCGACCGGCACGTTCTCGAATTCGTAGGTGACGACGGCGCAGTTGCGCGCGAACGCGGCCAAAGCCGCCTCATTGTCCCATCCCGCGCAAGTGAAACCCGCGCAGACCTCCGCCGCGATGCTGTCCTGCTCTGGCGCGTAGACGTGGCAGCGATAGCCCAGGTTGGCCGCCGCAAGCGCGATCATCCGGCCAAGCTGGCCGCCGCCGAGGATGCCGATGGTTTCGCCCGGCGGGATCATCGCACGTGCCTCCTCAGGATGACGGCCGCTCGGCCACAGAGGCGGATTGCGCCTCGCGCCATGCCTTCAGCCGCCCGGCAAGCGCCGTATCGTGGGTGGACAGGATCGCCGCCGCCAGCAGCCCCGCGTTCTTCGCCCCGGCCTTGCCGATGGCCAGCGTGCCCACCGGAATGCCGCCGGGCATCTGCGCGATGGAAAGCAGGCTGTCCATGCCCGAAAGCGCCTTGGATTCGACCGGAACGCCCAGCACCGGCAGGTGCGTCATGCTGGCGACCATGCCGGGCAGGTGCGCCGCACCTCCGGCGCCCGCGATGACGACACGGAAGCCCTCGGCCTCGGCCCCCTTGGCGAAAGCCACCAGCCGGTCGGGCGTGCGGTGCGCCGAAACGATGCGGCAATCGTGCGCGACGCCCAGTTCGTCCAGCACTTCGGACGCATGGCGCATCGTTTCCCAGTCGGACTGGCTTCCCATCACGATCGCCACTTGCGGCGTGTCGGTCATTCCCCCGGTTCCCCGTCTTGCCTTCGGACGCTCAGCGCTCCGAGAGGTAATAGCGTTCGACCTCGTTCAGGTCATTGTCGAGTTCATAGACGATCGGCTGCCCGGTCGGGATTTCCAGACCGGTGATCTCGTCATCCGAAATGCCGGAAAGGTGCTTTACCAGCGCGCGCAGCGAATTGCCGTGGGCGGAAACCACCACCAGTTCGCCCGCCTTCAGCGCGGGGGCAATCTTTTCCTCGAAGCAGGGCAGGGCGCGCGCGATCGTGTCTTTCAGGCTTTCGGTCGCGGGAATGTCTATCCCGGCATAACGCGGGTCCGACGACAGGTCGAATGCGCTGCCTGGCTCCATCGGCGGGGGCGGCGTATCGAAGCTGCGGCGCCAGATCTTCACCTGGTCCTCACCGTGCTTTTCCGCGGTCTCCGCCTTGTTCAGCCCGGTCAGCCCGCCATAGTGGCGTTCGTTGAGGCGCCAGTCCTTGTCCTCGGGAATCCATAGACGGCCGGCCGCTTCAAGCGCCAGGTGCAGCGTCTTTATCGCGCGCGTCTGAAGCGACGTGAAGGCGACGGTGGGAAGCATGCCCCGCGCCTTGAGCAATTCGCCCGCGGCAACCGCCTCCGCCGCGCCCTTCTCCGTCACGTCCACGTCCCACCAGCCGGTGAAGCGATTCTCCAGGTTCCACTGCGACTGGCCGTGGCGGATCAGGATCAGGCGGGGCATCGTCACTCCATTTCGGGATCGTGTGCGGGCTTTTGCCGGGACGCGGTGCCCCTAGCTGTCGCGCGGCGTTTTGGGAAGGCCCGGTTCGCCCGAATCAGCGGCATCCCCGGCCTTGCGGGCGGGCGCCATCGCGCGCGCCTGCGCCTTGCGGCGGCGCAGGTTGCCCCGCAGTTGCGCGGCAAGCCGTTCCTCGCGCGTCATGGCCTTGTCTTCACGCGTTCCGTCACTCATGCCTGCCCCTGTGCCGCGCCGCGCCGCGCGGGGCAAGCCCCGCTTGACAAAGACGCCCCGCACGGCCAATAGCGCGCCCCTGTCCGCCCCCGGCCCTTCGGCCGAACGCGGGCGGCTGCGGAAATGGTGTGCTGCTGTAGCTCAGTGGTAGAGCGCATCCTTGGTAAGGCTGAGGTCGGGAGTTCAATCCTCCCCAGCAGCACCATTTCCCGCTTCTTCCACCAGTCTTGCGATTTGCGACCGCGATAGCGCTCAGGCGTGAAGGTCCGCCCATTCGGGATGCCGCTTGAACAGCGCGGCGACATAGCTGCACTGCGGGTCTATCTTCCAGCCGGAGTCGCGCGCATCGGCAACCAGCGCCTTGACCAGCTCCGCCGCGACGCCGCGCCCGCCGATTTCGCGCGGCACGATGGTGTGATCGGCAACCAGCACTTCGCCCTTGCGCTGGTAGGTCAGGCGGCCGATCGCATGGTGCCCTTCAAGTCGCGCGTGGTATTCGCCCCGCGCGCCCTGGTCGAAGTGGGTTATGGTCAGGCCGTCCATTCTGCATTCTCCTTGCTTGACCCTGACAACGCCCGATCTAGAGGCGGTTTCCCATGAAGTTCTTTTCCGACAACGCCGCCGCCGTCCATCCCCGCGTATGGGAAGCGATGCAGGCCGCCGATTCGTCCGACAACGCCTATGACGGCGATGCCCTTTCGGCGAGACTCGATTCCGCCTTTTCGGACCTGTTCGGCACCGATTGCGCGGCTCTGTGGGTCGCCACCGGAACCGCGGCCAACTGCCTGGCGCTGGCCGCGATGTGCCCGCCGCACGGCGGCGTGGTGTGCCACCGCGAAGCGCATATCGAGATGGACGAAGGCGGCGCGCCCGGATTCTTCACCCACGGCGCCAAGCTGATGCCGGTGGACGGGGAAGGCGCCAAGGTAACGCCGCAGGCCATCGCCGCGCTCACCACCCCGATCCGAAACGACGTGCATCAGGTGCAGCCGCACGCGATCTCCATCACCCAGGCGACCGAATACGGGCAGGTCTATTCTGCAGGGGAAGTTGCCGCGCTGGGCACTTTCGCGCGTGAGCGCGAGCTGGGCCTGCACATGGACGGCGCGCGCTTTGCCAACGCGGTTGCGCATCTGGGCTGCACGCCGGGCGAGATCACCGCGCAGGCCGGTGTAACCGCGCTTTCGTTCGGCTGCGTCAAGAACGGCGGGATGAATGCCGAGGCGCTGGTGTTCTTCGACCCGGAACTGGCCGCGCTGACCCGGTATCGCCGCAAGCGTTCGGGCCACCTGCAATCGAAAGGCCGGTTCCTGGCCGCGCAGATCCTGGCGATGATCGAGGGCGAGCTCTGGCTGGACAACGCGCGCGCCGCAAATGCCGCCGCGCAAGAGATTGCCCGCGCCTGCGGCAACCGGCTGCTCCATCCGGTCCAGGCGAACGAGATTTTCGTCGCGCTTTCGCCCGCCGAAGCCGCTGCCCTGCGCGCGCAGGGATTCGACTTCTATGACTGGCCCGCGCCCGAAGGCCGCCCCGGCGCGGCGCGGCTGGTCACGGCGTGGAACAGCGATCCCGGCCATGTGGCCGCACTGGCGCAAGCCATAACCCGCCTATGACCGCCCCTTCCGCGCCCACCGCGCCCACCGCGGTCAGCTTCTGGCACGCCCGCACGGTGGTGCCCTTCATGCTGGTCGCCCTGATCTGGGGGTCCACCTGGCTGGTGATCAAGGACCAGGTCGGAACGGTCCCGCCCAGCTGGTCTGTCACCTGGCGCTTCATGCTGGCCGCTTGCGGGATGTTCGCGCTCGCCGCTGTCCGGCGCGATCCGCTGTGGCTTGGCGCGCGCGGGCTGCGCGTGGCGATGGCGGTTGGCATCCCGCTGTTCGCGCTGAATTTCCAGTTCGTCTATCGTGCCGAACAACACCTGACATCGGGCATCGTCGCGGTGATGTTCGCGCTGCTGCTGGTGCCGAACGCGCTGCTGGCGCGCACATTCCTGGGCCAGCCGGTGACGCGGCGGTTCCTTGGCGGTTCGGCTGTCGCCATCGCGGGCATCGCGCTGCTGCTGTGGCACGAATTCCGCGATGCGCCGCCCGAAGGGGGTATCGCGCTGGGCATCGTCTTCACACTGGTGGGCATCGGTTGCGCGTCGGTTTCGAATGTCGTCCAGGCGACGGGGCCGGCGCGCGATTATCCGATGACCACGCTGCTCGCCTGGGCAATGGCCTTCGGCGCGCTGGCTGACGTGGCCATCGCGTGGATGCTGGCCGGTCCGCCGCAAGTGGAATGGCGTGCGGGGTATTTCGCGGGAATCGCCTATCTGGCGCTGGTCGGTTCGGTGCTGACCTTCCCGCTCTATTTCGGGCTGGTGCGAACGCTGGGCGCGGGGCGCGCGGCCTATAACGGCGTGCTTGTGCCGGTGGTGGCGATGCTGCTTTCGACGCTTTTCGAAGGCTATCGCTGGACGCCGATCGCCGCATCGGGCGCGGCGCTGGCGCTGGTGGGGCTGGTGCTTGCGCTCAAGGCGCGCAACCCGGCGAAATAATCGGGATAGCGCAATCGCCAGCCCAGCAGGCGCTTTGCCCTGCCGTTCGCCACGCGCCGGTTTTCCGCATAGAAACCACGCGCCATGGGCGAAAGGCCAGCCTCATCCAGCGATTGCAAAGGCGGCAAGGGCTGCCCGGACAGGCGGCAGGCTTCCTCTACCAGCGCGTTCTGGCTGGCGGGCAGGTCGTCCGACAGGTTGTAAACGCCCGCCGGTCCGCCGAACGAGGCAATCACCCCGCCCGCGATGTCATCCACGTGGATGCGACTGAACACCTGCCCGGGCAGGTCGATCCGATGCGCGCGGCCTGCCGCGATGCGATCGAACACGTTGCGGCCCGGGCCATAGATGCCGGGCAGGCGGAACACGTTCACCCTGCTGTCGAGCGCCTGCCACGCGGCATCCGCTTCGGCGCGCGCGATGCGGCGGCCGGTTCCCGTGGGCGCGCTTTCATCCACCCATGCGCCACGCGCGTCGCCATAGACGCCGGTCGAGGAAAGATAGCCGATCCACTCCGCCCCGCAGCGCGCAATGTCCGCTCCGTATGCGTCAAGCACCGGATCGCCGCCGTCCCGCGCCGGCGGAACCGAAGAGAGGACGTGGCTCGCGCCCGCCAGGGCGGCGCGCACGGCATCGCGATCGGCAAAGTCCACGTCACCCGCGCTACCGGTGCCGGACACCGTCCAGCCCGCCGCCAGCAACCTGCGGGCAAGCACCTGTGCCGAATAGCCGAGACCGAAGACGAACAGCCGCAAGCGTCAATCTCCGCCGGCCCGATCGCCGAAGTCCTGCGGCATGGGCGGAGGCACCACCATCTGTGCGTTTTTCACGTGGTCCTTCTTCCACTGCATCGCCATGCGCACCCGCGTCGCGCCAGAGGGGTGGTCATAGAACAGCATCTCTTCAAGCGCGGAAGGCTCTATCTTGCGGTATTCGGACAGCTTCATCGCCACCGAGGCAAAGCCGTCCGGCTCGCGCGCCGCATTCAACCCGAAAGCATCGGCCTCGCTCTCGTCGATGCGGATCAGCGTGTTGGTCAGCGGGGTGGCCAGATAGAACAGCACGCCCGCGCAAATGCCCAGCACGGGAAGCGAGGCCGGGTCCGCCACGTCGCGCACGTTCCAGCGGTCCCCCCAGCGCGAGATCATCGCCGGGGCGATCCGCGCCGTCAGGAACAATACGCCGCCGAAAATCAGCGTCAGGAAAATCATGTTCCGCCACACGTGGCCCAGCACGTAGTGGCCCAGTTCGTGCCCCATCACCGCCGCGATCTCCTGCGGGGTCGACCGGTTCAGCAGGTTGTCGTTCAGGCTGATACGGATGGTCGGCCCGATGCCCGAAACGTTCGCCGAAATGCGCTTCGACTGTTTCGAAGCGTCGAACACATAGATGTGCTGCGCCGGAACGTGGTTGGCTTTCGCCATGGCCACGATCCGGTCCCGCACGGGGCCTTGCGGCAGTTCGGTATAATGGTTGAATAGCGGCGCGATATAGACCGGGCCAACCAGCATACCGAAGGCCATGAATGCAGCGATCACGCCCGTGCCCGCAATCCACCAGTTTCGCGGAAAACGGCGGATCACCACGTATATGATCGTGATCGCCAGCGTCCCGAATACCAACGCCAGCGCCCAGCTTATCGCCTGTTCGCCAAGCCAGCCGGCAAAGCCCAGGTTCATCAGCCCGTACTGCTTCTCGCGCACGAATGAGGCATAGATCGTCCACGGCAAGGCTATTACGATGCCCCAGGCGATATAGCAGGCGGCCGTTACGGCGGTGACGATGAAGCGCCGCTTCGAAAGCCGCTGTCCCAGGTTGCGGAACGCGGCCGACAGGCGGAAGCCCAGCGCCAGCCAGTCCACCAGCACGCCCACCAGCGTGCCCCACAACGCAATCCAGTACCCCCCGGTGAAATAGGCATCGGATTTCGCCCGCGCCGGGCCTTGCAGCGTATCCAGCCAGGCGCGCGTTGCCGCGTTTACGTCAAAATTGGGAGAGGCGGCGGCCGCATGGGCCAGCAAGGGCAGCGATAGCACGCCCGCCAGCACGATCACTCCGGTCGCGAATAGTCTCACGTGGCGCATGGCTGTTCCCCCACTGTCTTATCGTTGCAATACAGGTGAACGGTGCATCCGATCACTGTCAAGCGCACAATTGCCGTTTGCGGCGGCGGATTGCGCTCCTACATATCGGGTTATGAACGATATGTCCCAGCATCCCGCCGCCGCGGGCGCGACCGGCACGGCGCAGCCCGAAGCCCCCCGCACCATCCACCGCAAGGACTATCGCCCGCCCGCGTGGCTGGTGCCCGACATATCGCTGGATTTCGACCTGTCACTGAAGGCGGCGAAAGTCGTCGCCACGCTTTCGGTCGAAAAGAACGGGGACGACAGCACGATCCGCCTCGATGGAGACGACCTCTCGCTCGTCTCGCTGAAGGTTGACGGCAATCCGCACAACGACTGGCGGATGGACGGCAGCGACCTGGTGGTGGACCTGCCCGGCGACAGGCACGAACTGACCATCGAAACGCTGGTCGATCCGTCCGCCAACACCCAGCTTTCCGGGCTCTACGCATCGAACGGCCTGCTTTGCACCCAATGCGAGGCGGAAGGTTTCCGCCGCATCACCTTCTTCCCCGACCGGCCCGACGTGCTGAGCCGCTACAAGGTGCGGATGAAGGCCGACAAGGCAGCCTTCCCGGTGCTGCTGTCAAACGGCAACCCCGAAGCGGCGGGCGAAAACGCGGACGGCACGCACTGGGCCGAATGGCACGATCCCTGGCCCAAGCCGAGCTATCTGTTCGCGCTGGTCGCCGGGCAGCTCGTCGCCAACCGCGACACCTTCACGACGATGGGCGGCCGCAAGGTGAAGCTGGCGATCTGGGTGCGCGAGGGCGACGAGGGCCGCACCGGCCACGCCATGCGTTCGCTGAAGGATTCGATGAAGTGGGACGAGGATACCTACGGCCGCGAATACGATCTTGACGATTTCAACATTGTCGCGGTCAGCGATTTCAACGCCGGAGCCATGGAGAACAAGGGCCTCAACATCTTCAACACGCGCTATATCCTCGCCGATCCGGAAACCGCGACCGACGGCGATTTCGACGCGATCGAAGGCGTTGTCGCGCACGAATATTTCCACAACTGGTCGGGCGACCGGGTGACTTGCCGTGACTGGTTCCAGCTTTCGCTGAAGGAAGGCTTCACCGTGCTGCGCGACCAGCAGTTCAGCGCCGACATGGGTTCTGCCCCGGTGAAGCGGATAGAGGACGTGCGGATTTTGCGCGCGGCCCAGTTCCCAGAGGACTCCGGCCCGCTGGCACATCCGATCCGCCCCGATTCCTATCAGGAAATCAGCAACTTCTACACCGCGACCGTCTATAACAAGGGCGCCGAGGTGATCCGCATGATGACGGTCCTTGCCGGCACCGAAGCGTTCCGCAAGGGCACCGACCTCTACTTCGAGCGCCACGACGGCGAGGCTGCGACCTGCGAGGACTTCGTCAAGGCCATCGAGGACGGCGCGGGGCTGGACCTGACCCAGTTCCGCCGCTGGTACGAACAGGCGGGCACCCCGAAGATCGAAGTCGAGATGCAGCACGACGCGGCGTCGAAATCCGTCACGCTGACGCTGAAGCAGACCGTGCCGCCCACCCCCGGCCAGCCGGAAAAGCTGCCGATGGTGATCCCGCTGCGCGCCGCGCTGTTCGACCGGCAGACCGCGAAGCATCGCGGAGAGCAGCTGATCGTGCTCGACCGGGCGGAGCAGACGTTCGTCTTCACCGGGTTCGATACGCCGCCGGTGCTTTCGCTGAACCGCGGGTTCTCTGCCCCGGTCTCGATCGTCACGCCCACGCCCGACGACGACCTGGTGTTCCTTGCCGCGAACGACGACGATCCCTTCGCCCGCTATGAAGCGATGCAGCAACTGGTGGTCCAGCATCTCGTCGCCGCGGTGCTCGGCCAGCTGGACGATGGCGCCAAGGCGCGCGGCCGCGAAGCGATCGGCAAGGTGTTCTCCGCCGTTCTGGCGGACAGCGCGCTTGATGACCTGATGCGCGGCGAACTGCTGATCCTGCCCGGCGAAAGCTATCTGGCCGAACAACTGGCGGTAAATCAGCCGGGCCGGATCCGCGAGGAACGCGAGGCGCTGAAGGCGTGGCTGGGCGATACGCTGGGCGACGCGTTCCGCGCGCTGCACGATCGCTGCACCAAGGTGCCCTACAGCCTTTCCGCAGAGGCACGCGGCGCGCGCAAGCTGAAGACGCAGGCGCTGGTCTATCTTGCCGCCGCCGATCCGGCCGGAGCCGCCACCCGCGCCAAGGCGCAATACGACGCGGCCGATAACATGACGGACCGCCAGGGCGCGTTGATGGTGCTCTGCGGGCTCGATTGTGCCGAGCGCGAGGAAGCGCTGGCCGATTTCCACCAGCGGTTCGAAGGCAATGCGCTGGTGATCGACAAGTGGTTCTCGCTCCAGGCCGGGTCGCTCCACCCCAGGGTGATAGAGCACGTGCGCGAACTGGCGAAGAACCCCGAGTTCACCTTGACCAACCCCAACCGCGTGCGCTCGCTCTACATGGCTTTCGCGGTCAACACCGCAGGATTCCATGCCGAAAGCGGCGAGGGGTACCGGATCATCGCCGACCTGATCCTGGCGCTCGACCCGATCAACCCCAACACCGCCGCGCGCTTCGTCCCGCCACTTGGCCGCTGGCGCAAGATGGAGCCGGGCCGCGCCGCGAAGATGCGCGCGGAGCTGGAACGGATCGTCGCCGCACCCAAGCTTTCGCGCGACACGTTCGAGCAGGTCAGCCGCAGCCTGGAAGGTTGATGCGCGGATGAACGAACCGGTCGAGGTTCTCACCCACCCGTCGCTGGCGGGTGCCGCGCACGGTTTCCTGGGCAGGCGCGGCGGGGTGAGCGCGGGCATTCATGCGGGCATGAACGTCGGCTGGGGTTCGGACGACGAACGCGCGGCGATCACCGAAAACCGCGCGCGGGCCATCGCCGCCGTGCTGCCCGGCGCCGCGCTCGTCACCGTGCACCAGGTCCATTCGCCCACGTGCGTGACCGTAACCGGGCCCTGGGGCGACGATGCGCGCCCGCAGGCCGATGCGCTCGTCACCGACAGGCCGGGCCTGTTGATCGGCGTGTTGACCGCCGACTGTGCGCCGGTGCTGTTCCACGATGCGAAAGCCGGCGTGATCGGCGCGGCGCACGCGGGCTGGAAAGGCGCGATCGGCGGAGTGACGGACAGCACCATCGCGGCGATGGAGAAACTCGGCGCGACGCGCGCCGACATCGCCGCCGTCGTCGGCCCATGCATCGCGCAGGCAAGCTATGAAGTGGACGAGGGTTTCGAGCGGCGCTTTCAAGAACACGATCCCGCAAACGAACGCTTCTTCCGGCCCGGCAAGGCCGGCCACGCATGGTTCGACCTGGAAGGCTATGTCGCCGCGCGGCTGGCGGCGGCGGGTGTGGGCAGCGTGGCGATGCTGGGCGAGGATACCTATGCCCAGCCCGACCGCTTCTTCAGCTACCGCCGCGCCACGCACCGGGGCGAGCCGGGATACGGACGCGAGATTTCGGTTATCGGGCTGGAGTAGGGCGCCCGCCCCGCTGCGACCAGCACCGCCTGCGGCAGCGCAAGTCTAGCTCCCCTCCCGCTTGCGGGAGGGGTTGGGAAGCCGCTTCGCCCCCTTCGCCCGTCATCCCAGCGAAAGCTGGGATCGCTCACGGCAAGGCGAGATGTTCGAAGAGGTCGCTCCACTCCGGATTGGCATTTTCGATCAGTTCGATCTTCCATGCCCGTTTCCACGCTTTCAGCGCTTTCTCTCTGGCAATGGCGCCCTGAATGTCGGGATGCGGTTCGGCATAGACCAACCGGTCAAGGCCGTAGCGGCGGCAGAACGCGGAGCCGTTACCCGTGCGATGTTGCATGACACGAGCGGGCAAATCGGAAGTAACCCCGATATACAGAACGCCATCGCGCTTGTTGGCCATGATGTAGACCCAGCCGCCCACAGCAACTGGCCAGCACGGAGCCGACAGCGATCCCAGCTTCCGCTGGGATGACGGGTGCGGGAGGGGAAACGTCGGCAAAATCGGCGTTTCTGACGAGCCGCTTTCAGGGGGAAATTGCGCTTAGCTGGCATTTCGGCTTTCGGGGCGCTCGGGCGACGCGCTAAATAGCTGGAATGTTCGGGGAAGCGGACATTTTCGTTTTAAAATGGCGACCTACACGAGCCGCGTATCCCGGTGGCATTTGCTGCAGGTCTTAGCTGGCCACGGCACCGCCCATATGCCACGCGTAAATAGGGATGTTCCACAGTTGGGACATCGAAAAACCAGTAGAGAGGCCGCGCCATGGCCCAACCAAATTGCTCCAGCAAGCGGATAACCCATCGCTGCTGACCAAACGGGAAAGGTCACGAAGACCAACAGGGTCCAAAGAAGGAACCAGCGGGCCTTATTGTAAATCGACATGTCGCTTGTGTGCCTCACTGGATGCCCGCGATCAACGAACTAGGGCAATCGCATGAACGTCTGCAATGTCGGCGTCTCCGGAAAGTCCGGTTTCCGCGGAAAATCCCCGAAAGCGGCCAAAAGTCTTAAGGATGGAATTTGTCCACGCCGCCTAGACCAGTCCCCGCGCCGATAAATCCGCGCACAATGTCTCCGCGTCGGTAAAGTGGTGGACATGCCAGCCGCAGGCGGCGGCACTGGCGATGTTCGCGGCGTTATCGTCTATGAACAGCATTTCGCCCGGTTCATGCCCGAAGCGCCGCGCAGCCAGCGCGAAAATCGCCGGATCGGGCTTGGCGAGCTTTTCCTCGCCCGAAACGACGATGTCGCGGAAGCGGTCGAAGATCGGCTGCGTGGGGCGAAAGCGCGCCCACAGCGCGTCTCCGAAATTGGTGATCGCATAAAGCGGCACGCCGCGCGCGAAAAGCTGTTCCACCAGTTCGAAGCTGCCGGGCACCGGGCCGGGCACGGTTTCGTTGAAGCGTTCCGCCCAGGCGCGCACCAGATGGGCGTGGCCGGGGAATTCGGCGCTGCGCTGCGCAACCATCTCGCCTATGTCGCGGCCCCGGTCGTGCTGAAAGTGCCATTCCTCGGTGATGACGTTGGCCATCACCCAGTCCAGCTCGGCCCGGTCGGGCACCAGTTTGGAAAAGAGCGCGCGCATGTCCCACCGGACCAGCACGCGCCCCACATCGAACACCACGATTCGGGGCAGACCGTCAGGCATGGAAAAAGCCCCCGCGAAAACGGGGGCCTCCACAGACCGTCAGGCGGCCAAGAGGCTGAAAGCCCCCGCCGATGCGGGGGCGGGCCATCAGCCCTGGCGCGCCTTGAAGCGGCGGTTCGTCTTGTTGATCACATAGGTCCGGCCACGACGGCGGATAACGCGGTTGTCGCGGTGGCGGCCCTTGAGCGACTTGAGGCTGTTGCGAATCTTCATCTCGAATCCATCCTGCCCGAAACGACCGGGCGCAAAAACAAGGCTGCGCCGTTAAGGGTGCTGCCAGGGAAAGTCAACCGAAAGCCCCCGGCCTCTGCCACCGGACTGCCGGTCCACGCGGCCGGTTGGCATGATCCGGCGTATGCGGCGAACGTGTCAGGCTTCCGCGCGGATATCGGTCAGCCTGCGTTCCCATTGCAAGGCGTGGGCCACGATCGTGTCGAGATCGGCATATTGCGGCTGCCACGGCAGCGTCGCCCTGATGCGGCTGTTGTCGGAGACGAGCGAATCGGGGTCGCCCGCGCGGCGCGGTTCCATCCGGCGCTCGATCGCGGCGTTCGTCACTCGGTCGACCGCGTCGAGCACTTCCAGCACGGAGAACCCGCGACCATAGCCGCAGTTCATGGTCAGCGACCGGGCGGGCTGCGCAATCAGTGCTTCCAGCGCAAGCACGTGCGCGTTCGCAAGGTCCGATACGTGGATATAGTCGCGCACCCCGGTGCCGTCGGGCGTGTCGTAATCGGTGCCGAACACGCTGACATGGCTCCGCTTGCCCAGCGCGGCTTCCACCGCAACCTTGATGAGGTGCGTGGCCCCGGCGGTCGATTGCCCGGTGCGCGCCTGCGGGTCCGCCCCCGCCACGTTGAAATAACGCAGCGCGCAAAAGTTGAGCGGGTGCGCCTTCGCCGTGTCGCCCAGCATGATCTCGGTCATCAGCTTGGACATGCCATAGGGGTTGATCGGCTGCTTCGGGCTGTCCTCTGTCACCGGCGATACTTCGGGGATGCCGTATGTCGCCGCGGTAGAGCTGAAGATGAAGTGCGGCACGCCCGCCTCCACCGCCGCGGCAATCAGCGCGCGGCTCTTCGCGGTGTTGTTGTGATAGTATTTCAGCGGGTTCTCTACCGATTCGGGCACGATGATCGACCCGGCGAAGTGCATCACCGCGCGCGTGCCCTGTTCGGCGAAGATCCGCGCAAGCAGCGCGCCATCCTCTATATCGCCTTCATAGAACGGCACGCCTTCGGGAACGGCAAAGCGAAAGCCCGTGGTCAGGTTGTCAATCACCGCGACAGGCCAGCCCGCGTCCTTCAACGCAAGCACCGCGTGGCTGCCGATATAGCCGGCGCCGCCGGTAACGAGGACGGGGACCGTGGTCATGGAAAAGACATGCTCCCTGAATCGGACCGCTGCGGCGCAACGGCAAATTTCATAAGACCTTGCGCACCCGTTCATCGGGCGGCAACAGGCGCGGGCCTAGCGCGAAAGGCTGTAAACGTCATGAGTTTCGATCCGATGAACCGAGCATTCCTTTTGCCGCTGGCCCTACTGGCCGCCGCGCCGCTTCCGGCGCAGGCAAGAAGCGACGTCACGGTGGCCAGCTTCCGCGCCGCCGACGCCGAAGGCGTGCTGGGCCACGGCGGCATCGTCGCCTCGTCCGATCCGGCGGACAGCGGGCTGGAAAGCCGGCTGCCGGTCTATGAACACGCGGTGATGGATGCGCTGGGCCGCATCGGATACCAGGTGGGCGCGGAAGAAACCGGACGCGGACAGGTTGCAGAGATTACGGTCAGCCATCACGAAGTCCGCCCGCCGGAGCCGCCGCACAAGCCGGTGAGCGGCGCGATGAGCACGATGTTCTCCAATCGCGGATCGGGCGTGGGCCTTGCGCTCAACATAGACCTCAGCAAGCCGAAGGGCGCGCTGGTGGCGACGAAACTGGAAGTGCGCATCCGCGACCGCGCCAGCGGAAAGGTGCTGTGGGAAGGCCGCGCCGAAACGGCGACGACCGAAAAGGACGGAGACCTCGACCACGGCAAGATCGCCGACCGGCTGGTAACCGCGCTGTTCAAAGGCTTTCCCGAAGCCGCGCAGGTGGTGACGCAGGACTGATGGCCGGCGCGCGGGGTTTCGCTTCGCCGCGCGGGCGCCTATCTCCACTTGCATGACAGCAGACAGCACCCCCATCCGCATCGATACCGCATTCGATTCCGGCAATATCGAAGTCCTTTCCATAGACGGCGCCAGTGCACGCCTTGCGATCCGCAAGGACAACGGGTCCGATTTCGCGCAATGGTTCCATTTCCGCGTAACCGGCGCGGCCGGGCGCGCGCTGGACCTGAAGATCACCGGGCTGGGCCATTCCGCCTATCCGGAAGGCTGGCCGGGCTATCGCGCGTGCTTTTCCGAAGACCGCGACTACTGGGGCCGCGCCGCCACCACGTGGGACAAGGATGCCGACGGCGGAACGCTGACCATCCGCCACACGCCCGAAAGCGGCGTTGCCTGGTTTGCCTATTTCGCGCCCTATTCGATGGAGCGGCACCACGATCTGATTGCCGAAACCGCTGCGTGCGAAGGCGTGGAATACCGGTGCCTGGGCACCACGCTTGACGGGCAGCCGATCGATTGCCTGGAAATGGGCGAAGGCAAGACGCAGGTCTGGCTCTATGCGCGCCAGCATCCGGGCGAAACGATGGCCGAATGGTGGATGGAAGGCGCGCTGGAAATGCTGACCGACCCGGCCGATCCCCACGCGCGCAGCCTGCGCGCGAAGTGCCGGTTCCACATCGTGCCCAACATGAACCCGGACGGATCGCGGCGCGGGCACTTGCGCACCAATGCCATCGGCGTGAACCTGAACCGCGAATGGGACACGCCCACCGCCGCCAAATCGCCCGAAGTGCTGTGCGTGCGCGACGCGATGGATGCCACCGGCGTCGATTTCGCGATGGACGTGCATGGCGACGAAGCGATCCCCGCGGTGTTCCTGGCCGGGTTCGACGGCATCCCTTCGCTGACCGAGGCACAGGGCGCGGCCTATACCCGCTATCGCAAGATACTCGAGCGGCGCACGCCCGACTTCCAGACGAAGCGCGGCTATCCCATCGCGCGGCCGGGCAAGGCCAACCTCTCCATGTCGACCAACCAGGTGGCCGAACGCTTCGGATGCCTGGCGATGACGCTGGAAATGCCGTTCAAGGACAACGACGACCTGCCCGATCCCGCGCAGGGATGGAGCCCGGAACGCTGCCGCCTTCTGGCACGCGAATGCCTGGCGTCGCTTAACGAGTTGCTGTCGGACGAAGCATAGCGCCCCGCGCCGGGCGGAGCGGAATTTGCCGCGCGCTGCCCGGCGTCTTTACGATCCGTTAACCGGAACGGGCGCATTGCTGGCACATGAGCCACGCGATCGCCCTGCTGCACCTGCCGGACCTTCCCGAAGGAAGCGTCGAAGGCGTGCTGCGCGCCGCCGTTATCGGCTTCTGCGCGCTGGCACTGGCGTTCGCCGGGCATTCCCTGCCCTTCTGATCGCGCCATTGCGGCCCCGATGCCGCGGCGCGCGGGAAGCGGGCCTTAGGGTCAGAGCCTAAAGTATTTCCTGCACCTTTTCCTTGGGCCGGCACAGGCGCACGCCCTTGTCGGTTTCCACCAGCGGGCGTTCGATCAGGATCGGTTCCGCCGCCATTGCCGCCAGCACCGCTGCATCGCTCGCTTGCGGAAGGCCGCGCTCTGCCGCGTCGGTGCCCTTCAGGCGCAGGCCCTGCTGCGGCGTGATCCCCGCATCGCGATAGAGCTGGGCCAGCTTTTCCGCGGCTGGCGGGGTCTTAAGGTATTCGACCACCGTAACCTCTACGCCCGGCGTCTCTTCCAGGATTGCCAGCGTATTGCGCGAGGTGCCGCACTTCGGGTTGTGCCAGATGGTGGCCTTCACTTCGTATCTCCTTGTTCGCTGCCCAGCGCGGGCACGGTGCGCGCCGCTTCGGCCGGGCGGATGCCGGGCGCGGGGACCGGCGGTATCGTGTCTTCGCCGCGCATCGCCCGTCCCGCGCGCTGCACGGCGCGCACCAGCCGGGGATAGACACCGCAGCGGCACATGTTGGTGAGCGCGGCCTTTATCTGGTCTTCGGACGGATCGGCATTCTGCGCCAGCAGCGCCGCCGCCGCCATCACCATGCCCGGCGTGCAGAAACCGCACTGGATCGCCTGTTCGGCGACGAAGGCCTGCTGCACCGGATGGCTGCGATCGGGCGAAAGCGCCTCGATCGTGGTGACGGAGCGCCCCTCCATCTCGCCAAGCGACAGCAGGCACGCTTTCGCCGCCTCGCCATCCACGATCACCGTGCAGGCGCCGCAATCGCCATTGCCGCAGCCATACTTGGTGCCCGTCAGGTTCGATGCGTCGCGCAGCGCCCACAGCAGGGGCGTATCGTCGGGCAGGCGATACTGCACCGGCTGGTCGTTGACGATGAAGCGCGACATGGTGCGCCTGCGCCTAGTGCGTCAGCGCCCGCGCATCAATCCCGCCAGCTGCGGTCGACCGCATCCACCTTGCGCACCCAGGCATCGAAATCCGCCTCGCCCGGCGCCTTGCCGGGCACGCCGCCTTGCGAAAGATCGCGTTGGTGAACGTCGATCACGTCCTGCGAAATGCGGATCGGATTGCCCATCGAAAGCGTGGCGACCTGGATTTCGCAGGCGCGCTGAAGGCTCCACATCTGCACGAACATTTCCGGCAACGCGCGCGCCAGAACAACCGGCCCGTGGTTGCGCAGCATCAGGATGCGGTTGTTGCCAAGGTTCTTCTGCAACCGCTCGCCCTCTTCCGCGCGCACGGTGATGCCTTCGAAATCGTGATAGCCCAGCCGCCCCTGGAAGTTGCAGGCATAGAAGCTGATCGGCATCAGCCCTTCCTCGTGGCTGCACACCGCCATCGTCGCCGTGGTGTGGACGTGGCAGATCGCGTGCGCCCAATCGAGGTTGCGGTGGAAATAGCTGTGCTGGACGAAGCCCGCCTTGTTCACCGGATAGGGGCTGCCGTCCAGCGTGTTCCCGTCGATATCGATCTTGACGAGGTTTGACGCGCAGACTTCGGAATAGAGCAGGCCGAAGGGGTTGATAAGGAAGGCGTTGTCTTCCCCCGGCACGCGGACCGAGATGTGGTTGTAGATCGATTCGGACCAGCCCATCAGGTCGAAGATGCGATAGCACGCGGCAAGCTGCTGGCGCGCCTGCCATTCGGCATCGCTGCAATCGAGGTTGCGCCCCCGGTGTTCGGCATGCTCCGCAAGCTGGGTAGCCATCTTTCTCTCCGCGTGTAGGTTCGTTTCTATGTGCAACCTCTATCGCATGACCAGCAATGTGGACGCAATGCGCCAGCTGTTCGGCCCGGTCGAAACCGGCGGCGCCAACGTGCCCCCGCTGCACGAGATCTGGCCCGATCGCGCCGCCCCGGTAATCGTGGCAACGGAAGACGGCACGCGCCGGCTGGAAAGCATGGCGTGGGGCTGGCCGCCGTTCGGCGATTTGAAGCGGTCCATCACCAACGTGCGCAACCTTGCCTCGCCGATGTGGCGCGGCGCGCTGGCCGATCCGATGCGGCGATGCCTGGTGCCCGTCACCGCGTACTGCGAATGGTCGGCAAGGCCCGATCCGGCAACCGGGCGCAAGGTAAGGCACTGGTTCGCCCTGCCCGGCGAAGACCTGTTCGCCTTCGCCGGCCTGTGGCGCCCCACGGACAGCGGCCCGCGCTTTGCCTTCCTCACCTGCCCGGCCAACGAAACCGTTGCGCGCATCCACCCGAAGGCGATGCCGGTGATGCTGGCCGGGCGCGACATGGCGCAACGCTGGATGACCGCGGACGGAACGGGCGCGGCGGCGATGCAGCATCCGTTCCCCGACGCGGAGATGATGGAACTGCCGCCGGAGCCCTCGCCCGGCGAGCAGGGAGCCCTGCTTTAGTTCGGTGCGTCCGCTATCGGGCGCTTCAGGCCGAAAGAAGACTTTCCGGACACGGCGCCATTGCAGACGTTGGGCTGGCCCACCCCCGACCCCTCCCGCAAGCGGGAGGGGAGCAAGACTTGCGCCGCCGCAGGCGGTACTAGTTGCAGCGGGGCAGGCAATTACGCAAAGTCCGCTACACCCCGCACAGCGCCGCGATTGTCGATTGCGGCACCGCGAAGCTCGCCATGCCCAGCGCCATGATCGCCAGCCCCACGCCCACCTGCAACCGCGTGTTGTGCGCCAGCCGCCGCAGCGAGGTTGCGCCGAAGGCGGCCGCCGTCACCGCCGGGATCGTGCCCAGCCCGAAGCCCGCCATCACGCCCGCCGCGCGGATGGGCGTGCCTGTCATCGCCGCGAAAACCAGCGTGCCATAGACCATGCCGCAGGGCACGAATCCCCAGGCCAGCCCCATCGCCACCGTGCCCGCGCTGCCGCTTAGGTGCAGCGCTGCGGCACCGGCGCGGATGCGGTCCGCAATGGCCGCGAACAGCCGGTCCGCTACCGCGATCCCCGGCGCAAGGCCGGTCAGCGACAGCCCGATCCAGCCGAGCGACAGCGCCGCGAAGAGCCGCAGCATCAGGTAAAGCGTCGGGTGGTCGAACCGGGCGATCACCGCCGCCCCCAGCCCGCCGACCGCCACGCCCATCAGCGAATAGGCCAGCACGCGCCCGGCCTGCAGCGTCAGCAGTCCCCGCATCCGCGCGGCGGGTGCGTCGCTGTCCGGTTCGGCCGACATCGACAGCACAGAAGCAATGCCCCCGCACATGCCCGCACAGTGCAGACTGCTGGCAAGGCCCAGCACCATGCCGCCGGCAAAGGTAAGGCTGGTCATGCTCATCGCAGGCGGGATCCCGGCATCATGGATTCATCCGATAGGTCGCGGGGACGGGCGGTTCCTTGATTCAGGTCGAATTTCGTCCTTCTACCGGTTCTCCCCGGCTCTGGCATCCATGCGGCCGGCTATCCGACACCCATGTTGTCGATCAGCCGCGTGCCGCCGATCCGCGCCGCGACCAGCAGGCGCGCGGGGCGTTCGCCCGGCGCATAGAGTTCGGCCAGCGTCTCCGCATCGCGCAGGTCCGCGTAATCGACGCTGGCAAACCCCGCGTCGATCAGCGCGCCTTCCAGCGTGTGGAGCGTGGGCGCGACCTCCGCGCCGCCTTCAATCGCCGCAATCGCCTGTTTCATCGCCTTGGGCAACGCGGCGGCGCGACGGCGGTCTTCTTCGGACAGGTATCGGTTGCGGCTGGACAGGGCGAGGCCGTCCGCCTCGCGCACGGTGGGCACCCCGATAATCGCGTCCACGTGCGGGCGCGTGAGATCGAGGTCGCGCGCCATTCTGCGGATCACCGCCAGTTGCTGCCAGTCCTTCTCACCGAACAGCGCCATGTCGGGCGTGACCTGGTTGAACAGCTTGCACACCACCGTTGCCACCCCGTCGAAATGGCCGGGCCGGGCCGCACCGCACGCGCCTTCGCTGACGCCCGAGACAGAGATGTTGGTGGCATAGCCATCGGGATACATCTGGTCCGACGTGGGCGCCCACAGCAGGTCTGCCCCTTCGGCCTCCAGCATCGCGGCGTCGGCGGCAAGCTGGCGCGGATAGGCGTCAAGATCCTCGTTCGCACCGAACTGGCGCGGATTGACGAAGATCGACACCGCCACCGCACCGGCGCGCGCCTTTGCTTCGCGCACCAGCGTAAGGTGCCCTTCGTGCAAAGCGCCCATTGTCGGGACAAGGGCGAGCGTTTTTCCCCCGTTTTTCAGCGCAGCCACGCATTTGCGCAGGTCTTCAAGCCGATTGATGGTTTGCACGTTTGGCCCTTTGTCCTCTAATTCGTCGCGATGACGTAACCCTTGCGGTCTGTAGTGCGCGCAACATGCCGGCGGCAAGCCGCGCGCACGCAGACCGGCACAGACAAGAAGAGAGCACTCGCCTTGGCCATGGCGCCTTTCGTTCCCCATCGCATCGTCTTCGCCAACGAAAAGGGCGGCACCGGCAAATCGACCACCGCGGTCCACGTGGCGGTTGCGCTTGCCTATCGCGGCGCGAAAGTCGCGGCGATCGATCTCGACGCGCGCCAGCGCACGATGCACCGCTATTTCGAAAACCGCGCCGAAACGCAGAAGCGGCGCGATATCACGCTGCCCGGCGCGACGTGCGAGGTCTATTCGGGCGACAGCGCGGAAGAACTGGACGCCATCGCCGCGCGGCTGGGCGAAAGCCACGATTTCGTGCTGTTCGATACGCCGGGCCGCGACGATCCGCTGGCGCGCCACGTGGCGACCGGCGCGGATACGCTGGTCACGCCACTGAACGACAGTTTCGTGGACTTCGACCTGATCGGACAGGTCGATGCCGAAACGTTCAAGGTGCGCCGCCTTTCGTTCTATGCCGAACTGATCTGGGAAGCGCGCAAGAAGCGCGCGCTGACAACCATCCGCGAACAGCGCAAGGACATGGACTGGGTCGTGGTGCGCAACCGCACCGGCTATACCGAAGCGCGCAACCAGCGCCGCATCGACCAGGCGCTGACCGAACTTTCAAAGCGCGTGGGATTCCGCGTCGCCAGCGGGCTTTCCGAACGCGTGATCTATCGCGAGCTTTTTCCTTCCGGGCTGACCCTGCTGGACAAGGGGCACCTGGGCGAACTGGGTACCAGCCACCTTGTCGCGCGGCAGGAACTGCGCCAGCTCGTCGCCGGACTGGCCCTGCCCACCGCCACGCGCGACCAGCCCGAACTGGCGCTGGCGCAAGCGGGGGAGCGATAGGGCGATGTTGAAGATCGTCTGGCTTGTCGTGCTGGCCGCTATCGCGGTGAAGCTGCTGTCCGGCCACTGGCCGTGGCACCTGCTGAAAGCCGCAGACCGTTCCGCCGCGGCATCGCGCGCCCGCGCCATGCTGGGCGTGCGCGAGGATGCAAGCCGGCAGGAAATCGTGGAGGCGCACCGCCGCCGCATCGCCGCCGTCCACCCGGACCGGGGCGGATCGAACGAGGCCGTTCACGAAGCCGATGCCGCGCGCGACCTGCTGCTCGCGCGGCTGGGACGCAGCGGCCGGGACTGACGCGCTGGACAACGCATCGCCGAACAGGAAAGCTTGAAAAATGACCTATACCTTCCACCCGACTGTCCTGCGCGAATACGACATTCGCGGGATCATCGGCGAAACGCTCGGCCCCGACGATGCGCGCGCGATCGGGCGCGGGTTCGGAACACGGGTGCGCCGCGCCGGGGGAAGCAAGGTTGCGGTGGGGTATGACGGACGCATCAGTTCGCCCATGCTGGAACACGCGCTGGCCGAAGGGCTTACCGCCAGCGGCGTGGACGTGGTACGCGTGGGTCTGGGGCCGACGCCGATGCTCTATTACGCCGAAGCGTCAATGGAAGATGTGGATGGCGGCATCCAGATAACCGGCAGCCACAATCCCCCCAATTACAATGGCTTCAAGATGGTACTTGGGGGCAAGCCGTTCTTCGGAGACGACATACTCGACCTCGGGCGGCTGGCCGAGGCGGGTGACTGGCTCCACGGCACCGGCACGTGCGAAAGCATTGACATCATCGACGCCTATGTCGACCGGCTCGTCGCCGGGCTTGATGGCGTCGACAAGGCGAAACTGGCATCGCTGCGCATCGGGTGGGACGCGGGCAACGGCGCTGCCGGCCCCGCGCTCGAAAAGCTGGTCGCGAAGCTGCCGGGCGAACATGTCCTGCTGTTCACCGATGTCGATGGAAGTTTTCCCAATCATCATCCCGATCCTACCGAGGAAAAGAATCTTGCCGATCTGAGGACGGCAGTCGCCGCGAATAATCTCGACTTCGGAGTCGCTTTTGACGGCGATGGAGACCGGATCGGCGCGATCGACGGCGAAGGACGGATCATCTGGGGCGACCAGCTTTTGATGATCTATGCCGAAGACCTGCTGAAAATGGTGCCGGAAGCCACGATTATCGCGGATGTGAAGGCCAGCCGCGCGCTGTTTGACCGCGTTGCCGAACTGGGCGGCAAGCCGCTGATGTGGAAAACCGGGCACAGCCTTATCAAATCCAAAATGAAAGAGACTGGCAGCCCGCTGGCCGGGGAGATGAGCGGCCACGTGTTCTTCGCGCACGAATACTATGGTTTCGACGATGCACTTTACGCCGCCGTCCGCCTGATCGCCGCCAGCGCGCGGCTGGGCAGGTCCGTCACCGAATTGCGCGGCGCGATGCCGGCGATGATCAACACGCCCGAAATGCGCTTCCAGGTCGATGAAAGCCGCAAGTTCGCCGCGATAGACGAAGTGCTGGCGCGCCTGAAGGCCGAAGGCGCGGAGGTCAACGACACAGACGGCGCGCGCGTCAACACGCCCGACGGCTGGTGGCTGCTGCGCGCATCGAACACGCAGGACGTGCTGGTCGCCCGCGCCGAAAGCGAAAGCGAGGACGGGCTGGAGCGCCTGATGGCCCAGATCGACGACCAGCTCGGCAAATCCGGCATCACGCGCGGCGCGCAGGCGGGGCATTGATTCATTTTCCCGAGGGAGAAAAGCGGTTGAAGGTTCGCACTATCCTCGCCATGGGCGCGGCGACGTTCATGCTGGCAGCCCAACCCACCTTCGCTGCGCCGCAAACGGCCAGGTCAAGCGCGGATGAACAAATGGCCGTGGCGGCGATGGCCGACATGTTCAAGGCCGAACCGCTTACGGCCGAACAACAGGCCCGGCTGCCAAAGGCGGAACGGATCGTTGGCACCATCATGCCGCCCGGAACCATGCAGTCCCTGATGGGATCTATGTTCAGCCGCATCCTCGATCCGATGATGAAGAAGTTTGCAAAGCCCGGCGCCATGGAGATCGCGCGCCAGCTTGGGCGGTCTCCCGGCACGCTTGACCTTTCGCCCGAAGCGGCGGGCGAAATCGAAGCGATCCTTGATCCCGCCTGGCAACAGCGCAACGCATTGCAGATGAGCGTATTCAAGGAAAGCATGGGCAAGGCTATGTCCGCTATGGAGCCGGATATGCGCGTCGGCATGGCGCAGGCCTATGCGGTGAACTTCACCGATGCCCAACTGGATGACATCCTTGCGTTCTTCACGACACCCACCGGCCTCGTCTATGCCCGACGGTCATACATGCTGGCGTCCGACCCGCACATCCTTGCCGCTTCGATGAAGGGGCTGCCCAAGATGCTGGACAACATGAAAACGATGCAGGCAAAGGTCAGTGCCGCGACGTCCGGCCTGCCCCCGCGCCGAGGCTATGATGACCTGAGCGCCGATCAGCGCGAAACGCTCGCGCGTCTGACCGGACTGACGCAGGATCAGATCCAGCGGGGCATGGAACGCGCGGCAGGGAAGCAGGCTGACGCCGGCAAATAGGCTTCCCGGCGACACTTGCCTCAGCAAGGTGTGGCGCCAGGCCCCCGTCCATGCTTTTCCTGCGGGATGACTGCCCAGGTTCCTCCTGAAATCGCACGCTGGTTCGCGCAGCGCGGGTGGCGTGTGCGGCGGCATCAGGCGGGGATGTTGGCGGCGGACGATGCCGGGCTTCACGCGCTGCTCACCGCCGATACCGGCGCGGGCAAGACGCTGGCGGGATTCCTGCCGACGCTTGCCGCTTTCGCGCCTTCGCGGCTGGACGGCGCGCCGCCGCCCGAAGGGCTGCACACGCTCTATGTCTCGCCATTGAAAGCGCTGGCGCATGACGTGCAGCGCAACCTGCTGGCTCCGATAGAAGAGATCGGCCTGCCGATCCGCGTGGAAACGCGCAGCGGCGATACTCCGTCCGATCGCAAGGCCCGCCAGCGCGCTCGCCCGCCGCACGTGCTGTTGACCACCCCCGAATCGCTTTCGCTGCTGCTGTCCTATCCGGAAAGCGCGCAGCTCTTTGCCACGCTGCAGCGCGTGGTGATCGACGAGGTACACGCCTTCGCCACAGGCAAGCGCGGCGACCTGCTGGCGCTGGCGCTGGCGCGGCTGAACGCGATGGCGCCGCAAGCACGCCGCGCCGCGTTGTCCGCAACGGTGGCCGATCCCGAAGCCTTCCGTGCGTGGCTGGCACCGTGGGGTGAGATCGACCGTGTCGCCATGGTAATAGGCGAGGCCGGGGCGCCGCCGGAAGTGGACATCCTGCTGCCGGTTGAGGAACGTGTGCCGTGGGGTGGGCACGCGGCGGCGTGGGCGGTGCCCCAGCTTTACGACGCGATCAAGGCCAACCGCACCACGCTGATCTTCACCAACACGCGCTTCCTGGCCGAATACATCTTCCAGCTGCTGTGGGACGCGAACGAGGATACGTTGCCCATCGGCATCCACCACGGCAGCCTGTCGAAGGAAGCGCGGCGCAAGGTGGAGGGCGCGATGGCGCGGGGCGAGTTGCGCGCGCTTGTGGCCACCGCCAGTCTCGACCTCGGCGTCGACTGGGGCGACATAGACCTTGTCGTGCAGATGGGCGCGCCCAAGGGATCATCGCGCCTGTTGCAGCGCATCGGCCGGGCGAACCACCGGCTCGACCAGCCCAGTCGCGCGTTGCTCGTCCCCGGAAACCGCTTCGAATTCCTCGAGGCCACCGCCGCGCGCGATGCGGTGGAGGCGGGCCAGCGCGACGGCGAGGATTTCAGGCCCGGCGGGCTGGACGTGCTGGCGCAGCACGTGATGGGCACCGCCTGCGCAGGCCCGTTCGACGAAGCGGCGCTGCTGGCCGAAGTGCGCTCAAGCGCGGCCTATGCCTGGGTGGACGATGGCGTGTGGGCGCGCGTGCTGGAGTTCGTGGCGACGGGTGGCTATGCCCTGCGCGCCTATGACAAGTTCCGCCGCATCGTGCGTGCGCGCGACGGCACGTGGCGGCTCGCCCACCCGGAAATGGCCGCGCGCCACCGCCTGAACGCGGGCATTATCGTCGATGCCGAAATGCTGGACGTGCGGTTCCGCAACGGACGGTCGCTGGGCAAGGTGGAGGAGAATTTCGGCGCGACGCTGCGGCCGGGCGATACTTTCCGCTTCGCGGGAATGGATCTTGCGGTTGAAGCACTGAAAGACCTCGATCTGATCGTGCGCGCGGCGAAACGGTCGGCGCAGATCCCCAGCTATATGGGCGCTCGCATGCCGCTGACCACGCACCTTGCCGGTCGCGTGCGCGCGATGTTGACCGATCGCGCAGGCTGGGCGCGTTTTCCCGACGATGTGCGCGAATGGCTTGAGATGCAGGACTGGCGCAGTCGCCTGCCCCCCCCCGGCGAACTGCTGTGCGAAAGCTTTCCTTTCCAGGGCCGGCATTACAGCGTGTTCTATCCGTTCGAAGGCTGGAACGCGCACCAGTCGCTTGGCATGCTGCTCACCCGGCGGATGGAAACACAGGGGCTTTCGCCCATGGGTTTTGTCGCCAACGATTATGCGCTGGCGGTCTGGGGGCTGAAACCGGTGCGCGATCCGGCCACCCTGCTTTCGCCCGACATCCTTGGCGACGAATTCACCGGCTGGGTGCAGGACAGCTATCTCTTGCGCCGGGCATTTCGCGAAGTGGCGGTGATCGGCGGATTGGTGGAGCGGCAGCATCCGGGAAAGCGCAAGTCCGGGCGGCAAGTGACCTTCTCGACAGACCTGATTTACGACGTGTTGCGCAAGCATGAGCCCGATCACCTGTTGATTCAGGCGGCCTGGGCCGATGCCCGTGCGCGGATGACCGACGTGGGCCGGCTGGGCGACCTGCTGGATCGCGCCGCCGGGCAACTGGTCCACGTCGAGCTGGACCGCGTCAGCCCGCTCGCCGTGCCGGTGCTGGTGATGATCGGCAGCGAATCGCTGCCCGCCGGATCGGCCGATGATGCGTTGCTGGTGGAAGCGGAAAGCCTGGCGGCGGCGGCGATGCGCGGGGATTAGAGCGCTTCTTGACGTCTGGTCCGTCTCGGCCGGGCAACGCTTGCACGGCCCATGGCGCCGGAAGGGCCGAAAAAGGTAGCCATGCCAGTGGCAGGCCGGAAAATGCCCGGACCACAAAAAAGGGGGCGGATCGCTCCGCCCCCTTTCGCATATCGCTGCGTGGTCTTCGGCTTATTCCTTGCCGAACACGCGATACTGTTCGTTGCCCACGAAGCCGAACTTCGTAACGCCGACGGTCGTGATGTCTTTCATCAGCCGGTTGGCGATTTCGTAGCTCGCAAATTCTTCGGGCTGGAACTGCAGTTCCGGCTCGGGGTCCATCGCCTTGGTCGCCTGGAGAAGCGAGATCAGCTGACCTTCGGTCGTCTCTGCGCCGTTCCAAAGGATCGTGTTCTGCTGGGTCAGGACCAGCTTGTTCTTCACCGGGTCGATCGTCTGGTTCGCATTCGGCGGGGTCGCCTGCGGCAGGTCGATGTTGACCGCGTTGGTGGCCACCGGAATGGACATGATGAAGATGATGAGGAGACAGAGCATGACGTCGATCAACGGCGTCGTGTTCATCTCCATCATCGGTGAGCCGTCGTCCTTGCCGCCGCTCATTGCCATGATGCGTTACTCCTGTTCGTTCTCGTCACGCCTGTCGTCCGCCCGGGATCAGCCGTTCGGGTCGACGGGGTTCGAGATGAAGCCGACCTTCGGATAGCCGGCGGCCTGCACGTTGTAGATGGTGCCCGCGATGCACTTCCACGGAACGTTCACGTCGCCGCGAATGTGGACTTCGGGGATCTTGTCCGGAGACATGTTCGCCGCACCGCCTTCACGCTTAACGATCGCATCGAGACGATCGAAGGCCTGCTGGTAAAGCTGTTCCGAATCAACCGGCGTGATGTTGTTGATGTAAACGCGGCACTGTCCGCCACGCGAAGATCCCTCGTAACCGGGATCGCCGGGGCTGCGGCCCTGTGCGTCGGTCGACACGACGGCGAGCTGAAGGTTCTCGACCTTGTCCTGCGTCTCTTCCGAGGGAAGGATCGGGATCTTGAGCTTTTCGACCGTTTGGATGGCGACCGGGACGGCAATTAGGAAGATGATCAGCAGCACCAGCATCACGTCGACGAGCGGCGTGGTGTTGATGTCCGACATCGGGGCTTCTTGACCGCCTTCGCCGCCAACATTGATTGCCATGAGTTACGTCCTATCCAATTCCTGCCGCGGGGAGGAGCCGGAGGGGCCGGGTTCGACCGCCTCCGGACTTGTTACCCGCTTGCGCCGGACGGCCGACGGCCGCCCGGGGTCGTCCTAGCTTACTTCTTGGCCGGGGCGGCAGCCGGGGCCGGCTTGGCCGGGGCAGCCGGAGCAACGGCCGGCTTGACCGCGCCACCCGAGCTCAGGTTGGCGAGAACGTCGGTCGAGAAACCGGCGAGCATGCCGCTGATCTTCTTGTTGCGCGCCTGCAGCCAGTTGTAGGCAAGCACGGCGGGAACCGCGACGAGCAGACCGATGGCGGTCATGATCAGCGCTTCACCGACCGGACCCGCGACCTTGTCGATCGAGGCCGAACCGGCCAGGCCGATGGCGATCAGGGCGCGGTAAATACCGACAACGGTACCGAACAGGCCGACGAACGGCGCGGTCGCACCCACGGTGGCGAGGAACGGAAGACCGCCGGCCAGCTTGGCGTTGATGGTCGATTCCGAACGGGCCAGCGAACCGTGCAGCCAGTCGTGCGCTTCGACCTGGTCGGTCATCTTCGACTGCTGGTCGGCAGCGGCAACGCCGTCGTCGACGAGCTGGCGCCATGCGCTGTTCTTGTCGAGCTTCGCGGCGCCTTCCTTGACGTTGGGCGCGCGCCAGAAGGCCGACACGTTCTTCTTGTACTGGTTCATGAGCTTGTTCTGCTCGAAGAACTTGGTGAACAGGATGTAGAACGAACCGAACGACATGATGCCAAGGATGGTGACGGTCGCATAAGCGATGAAACCGCCCTGCTCCAGCGCCTCGACGAAGCCGAACTTGTTCTGCGGAGCAGCGGCAGCGGCCCCGGCGGCAAGCATGTGGATAAGCATTTGCGGGTCTTCCTCTTATAAAATTCGAAACGTGATCGAAACGATTACGGAATCAAAGACTTTTGGATCGGTGCCAGGTGTGATTCCGGATCAGTCCGGAATCACCCAGCGAACCGAGCTGCTGTACGAACCGGCAACCGGCTGGCCATTGACCTCACCCGGCCTGAAGCGGGCGCGGCGCATGAGGTTCTTGCAGGTTGCCTCGTCAAGATCGGCGCTGCCGCTGGACTTGGTAACCGTGCAATTCGTGGGCCGGCCATCTGTATCGAAATCCAGACGGAACCCGGTCGTGCCTTCGCGTTCCTCGCGCAGGGCGCGCGACGGGTAATCGTTCGGCGTCACCCAGTTGCCGGGATTGCCGCGCGTCCTGAACGGCGTCGGCTTCGGCGGCGGCGGCGGCGGCGGCGCGACGGGCGGCGGAGGAAGAACGACCATCGGCGGCGGAGCCGGCGGCGGCGTCGTCACAGCCTGGACCTGCGGCGCGGGCGCGTTGAAGGTAATCGGCGGCGGCGGCGCCACGATGGGCGGCGGCGGCGGCGTGTTATCCTTCGGCGGAGGTGGCGGCGGCGGCGGCGGGGGCGGTTCATCCTTGATGTTGACCGCCGTAGTCACCTCGCGAATCTTCTTCACCGCCGAATACGCAAGGCCCGTGACCAGCGCATAGACGACAATGATGTGAAGGATCGCGACGATGACGAGCGCAGTCATCTTGTTGCCGCTCATCTTTTGGTCAGCGTATGCCATTCAGCTCCTGCACTCCTGATACTCGACCCTGTCGCGGCTCGCTTCCGCTTGCGCGGCCCGTGCCCCGACCGAGACAATGCCTCCGCGCAGGAAGGTCAATCCCCGCGTGAAGGCCAAACCCTGTAGTTTCATCCACCCTGCCGGACAACCCCGGAGCGACCACCAACGAACGCAGGGCATCCGGAGGCAGCATGTGCCGGGCGATTGTTATTGCGCTGCCCGATCGGTCGGGAGCTTTAACGCCGATGCCCTAGGCGCGCAAATGCTTTATCGGTTAACCGGCAATTCACCCGTGGACGTCCTCTATTGCAAGGCCGCCCGCCACCCGCGCGCCAGCCGCGCCCAGCACCCGACGGAGAGCCCTTCGATGTTCCCTTGTTTCCCGCGCCGCCGGATCGCCGCCCTGGCCCTTGCCGCGGCCTGCATTCCCCAGATTCCGCAGGTTTCCGCGCAAGAGGCCGCCAGCCCCGCGCTGCCCGGCCCCACATATGCCGACCTGGCCGATCTGGCCGGCGCATCGAACCTTGTCGCCATCGCCACGGTGCACAAGGTTGCGCCGCTGAAGGCGGAACGCGCGCCCGGCGTTGCACCCGGAATGGTGCGCATCTACGTCGAGGCGGACACGTCCGCGCTGCTGATCGGCACGGGACTGGGCGAATCGGTAAGCTATCTTGCCGACGTGCCGCTGGATTCGCGCGGCAAGGTGCCGAAGCTGAAAAAGCAGAAGGTGATCCTGTTCGCCCGCTCCGTCCCTGGCCACGCGGACCAGCTGGCGCTTGTCGCGCCCGATGCGCAGATCGAATGGACCCCCGCGCGCGAGGCGCAGGTGCGCTCCATCCTCACCGCGATGGTCTCTCCCGACAAGCCACCGAAAATCACCGGCGTGCGCGAGGCAATGCACGTTCCCGGCAACCTGGCGGGCGAGGGCGAGACGCAGATCTTCCTTGCCACGCCCGGCGGCCAGCCGGTTTCGGTCAGCGTGCTTCGCCGCCCGGGTGAGCCGCCGCGCTGGGGCGTGAGCCTGACCGAAATCGTGGACCAGTCCGCCCATCCGCCGCGGCGCGACACGCTGCTGTGGTATCGCATGGCGTGCTTCCTGCCGCACACGCTGCCAGCGCGCGCCAACCTTTCGGAAGACCCGGCGGACCGGCAGAAGGCCGCGGCCGACTATGCGCTGGTGATGCGCGAGCTTGGCCCCTGCCCCCGCACGCGGACCTGAGACGCGCGCGCGAAAGGTAAGGCGCGAAGGCCAGGCGGCGGGCTTTCCTTGCCCGCGCACTCGGCTATAGGCGCGGCTCATGACCGAGCCTTTTCGCCATACCTTCCGCGTGCGCTATGCAGAGATCGACGGCCAGTCGGTGGTCTTCAATTCGCGCTACCTTGAATATGCGGACGTTCTGATCACCGAATACTGGCGCGCCACCGGCATCCACCAGACGGACATCGGCGAGCTTGAGTTTCACGTGGTGAGAGCCGAAGTCGATTACCGCGCACCGATCCGCTATGACGAGCTGATCGAAGGGCGCGTCTGGACCGAGCGCGTTGGCAGCACGAGCATCGTCACGCGGTTCGAACTGCACGGCGCGTCCGGGCAGGGAGGAGACGACCTGCGCGCGGAAATGAAACTGGTCAACGTGCACGTCGATCTGGAACGGGGAACGCCGATGCCGATCCCGCAAGAGGTCCGCGCGCGGCTCGGGGCCGGATAGGCACGGCCACTTCGGCGGATTCCCGCGCGGGACTCGCCTTTTCGCTCCCCATGCCTTAGGGGGCGCGCGCAATTCCAGCAGATGGACATGACATGAGCGAACCCTTGCGCATCGCGCTTGCCGGCCTGGGTACGGTCGGCGCCGGCGTGATCCGACTGATCGAAACCAATGCAGACCTGATCGCGCGCCGCGCGGGCCGCGAAATCCGCATCGTGGCGGTCAGCGCGCGCAACCGCGGCAAGGATCGCGGCGTCGACCTGTCCGGCTATGCCTGGGTGGACGACATGGTGATCCTGGGCGAGCGCGAGGATGTGGACGTCGTGGTGGAGCTGGTCGGCGGGTCGGACGGCCCGGCGCTTTCGCTTGCGCGCACGACGTTCGATGCGGGCAAATCGCTGGTCACCGCGAACAAGGCGATGGTCGCGCACCACGGGCTGGAACTGGCGGCGAAAGCCGAAGGCGCGAAAGCCGCGTTCAAGTTCGAAGCTGCCGTCGCGGGCGGCATACCGGCGATCAAGGGGCTGAAGGAAGGCGCGGCGGCCAACGCGATAGAGCGCGTCTATGGCATCCTCAACGGCACCTGCAACTACATCCTCTCGACAATGGAGGACACCGGCCGCGACTTTGCAGACGTGCTGGGCGAAGCGCAGGCCAAGGGCTATGCCGAGGCCGACCCCACGTTCGACATCGACGGCATCGACGCCGCGCACAAGCTGGCGATCCTGTCGTCGATCGCGTTCGGCACGGCGGTAGATTTCAAGGCCGTGGGCGCCACCGGCGTGCGCCGCGTGATTTCAGCCGACATCGCCCAGGCGGCGGCGCTGGGCTATTACATCCGGCTTATCGGCATGGCCGAAACCGAAGTGGATGAAAAAGGCGAACGCCGCCTGTTCCAGCGCGTGCACCCGCACCTTGTCCACCGCGACCACCCGCTGGCCCATGTCGACGGGGCTACCAACGCGGTTGTCGCCGAAGGCAATTTCGTGGGCCGCCTGTTGTTCCAGGGCGCGGGCGCGGGCGACGGGCCGACCGCAAGCGCGGTTGTGGCCGACCTTATAGACATCGCGCGCGGCGATATCGGCGCGCCGTTCTCCATACCCGTGGCGGACCTCGACACCGCGCCGCCCGCCGAAACCGGGCATCGCACCGGCAAGGCCTATATCCGGTTCGAGGTGGCGGATCGCCCCGGCGTGCTGGCGGAAATAACCGCCGCCATGCGCGATGCGGGCGTTTCCATCGAAAGCCTGATCCAGAAAGGGCATGGCGAACCCGGTCGCGACGATACCGTGCTGGTGGCGATGGTGACGCACGAAGGGCCGGAAAGCGCCATCTCCGAAGCGCTGCGCCTGCTGGAAGGCAGCGAGAGCCTGGCCGAACGGCCGCTGGTGATGCCGCTGATCGGAGAGTGATGGCGCCGCGGCGGCGCGGACTATCCGCGCATCGCCTCGCGCGCTAGAAAGGGGGCATGGCCGTGCTGCCGTTCAAGCCCTCGCCGTTCTTCGGCAACAAGAACCGCGCTTTCTGGCGTCTCCAGTTCCTGGGCTGGGGCGGGGCGATGCTGTTGCGCGCGATGTCCAGCCTGGCGAACGCGCAGCCGTGGTCTTTCCTGATCATCGTGGCTATCGCCTCTATCACCGGCTTTTCGATCTCGCTGATCCTTTCGGTCATCTACCGCGCGCTGATCAACCGGCGCCCGCTGGTCACCTGGGGCGTGACGGCGATCGTGCTGGCGCTGGCCGTCGGGCTTTACGCCTTCATCGATTCGTGGGTGATCAGCCTTTACCGCCCCAGCAGCGACGCGGGCTTCGCGCAGCTGTTCCTGGGTGTGTTCTACCTTGACCTGACGCTGCTGGCCGCGTGGTCGGCGCTGTATTACGCGATCAACTTCTTCCTCCAGGTGGAGGAACAGAACGATCAGCTGATGCGGCTGGAAAACCAGGCGACAAGCGCGCAGCTGGCCATGCTGCGCTATCAGCTGAACCCCCATTTCCTGTTCAACACGCTGAACTCCATCTCAACGCTGGTGCTGCTGAAGCAGACCGAGCCGGCCAATGCGATGCTGAACCGGCTGTCGTCTTTCCTGCGCTATACGCTGGTCAACGATGCCACCGCCCGCGTTTCCGTGGCGCAGGAAGTGGAAACGCTGAAGCTCTACCTGGATATAGAGCGGATGCGCTTCGAAGAGCGGTTGCGCACCGAATTCCGCATAGACGAGGCGGCGAAACGCGCGCTGATCCCGTCGCTGTTGCTGCAACCGCTGGTCGAAAACGCGATCAAGTATGCGGTCAGCCCGCTTGAAGAAGGCGCGCGAATCACCATTTCCGCGCAACTCGTCGGTCCAAGGCTTCGTATCACCGTCTCGGACACCGGGCCGGGATTGCAAACCGCACCCGACCCGGCAAGGGTTCCGGTGACGGGCGGTGCCGGCAGCACGACTTCGACCGGGGTCGGGCTCGCCAATATCCGCGACCGGCTCGTCCAGGCCTATGGAGACAACCAGCGCTTCGAGATGCAGAACCGGCCGGAAGGCGGCTTCGCCGTGGTGATAGAATTGCCATACGAAGTGAAACCTGCCGGCACGCCGGGCGCCGCGCCCCCCACGCGAACGTCCGGATCGCCGGAACCTGCACCTGCCGCGCCCGTTTCCGAATCATTGCGGCCTGCAACACATGAACAAGGGTAGCGCATGACCATCCGCACCATCCTCGTCGACGACGAGAAGCTCGCCATCCAGGGGCTGCAACTGCGGCTCGAGAAGTTTTCCGACGTCGAGGTGATCGACACCTGCAGCAACGGACGCGAAGCGATCCGCAAGATCAAGACCGAAAAGCCCGACCTTGTGTTCCTCGACATCCAGATGCCGGGCTTCGACGGGTTTTCCGTCGTGAAGGGCGTGATGGAGATCGATCCGCCGCTGTTCGTGTTCGTCACCGCCTATTCCGAACACGCGCTGCGCGCGTTCGAGGCGAACGCGGTCGACTACCTGCTGAAACCCATCGACGACGACCGCCTTGCCGACGCGCTTGACCGTGCGCGCACCCGCCTTGCCGAAAAGCGCGGGCTGGAAGAGGTGGAGAAGCTGAAGAACGTGCTGGCCGAAGTCGCGCCCGACGCGATCGACACCATGCCCGACGATGCCGAGCCTGCCACCGGGCGGTTCGAAAAGCTCATCAACATCAAGGATCGCGGCCAGATCTTCCGCGTCGACGTCGACACGATCGAGCGGATCGAGGCGGCGGGCGACTATATGTGCATCTACACCGGCGACAATTCGCTGATCCTGCGCGAGACGATGAAAGACCTTGAACGCCGGCTGGACCCGCGCGTGTTCCAGCGCGTCCACCGTTCGAAGATCGTCAACCTCGATCAGGTTCGGCAAGTGCGCCCGCACACCAACGGCGAATGCTTCCTGGTTCTTTCCAGCGGGGCCGAAGTGAAGGTTTCGCGCAGCTACCGCGACGTGGTGGCGCGCTTCGTGCACTGAGGCGCACCGGCGGCGTCCCCCGACGGGCGGATTGCCCCGATAGGCGGATTACCAAGGTAATGCCCACCTCCAACCCCTCCCGCTTGCGGGAGGGGTTGGAGGTGGCGCGATCAGGCGGCGCGCCGCATCCTCAGCGTTTGCGATAGATGTCCAGCAGCATCGGCTGGTCGAACACATAGTCGCCGCCGGCGGTGCGTCCGGCCTCGAACGCGGCGCGGGTTTCCTCGCTCTCCACGCGGGCGCGGTCGTGGCTGTTGAAGGTCTGGCCCATCACCCGCTCTACCATCGCGGCAAAGCTGGCGTGGCGCGGATGCTGGACGTACCGGAAATAGTCCGCGTGATCGAACAGCGCGGGCGCGTTGCGATCGAGCGCGGCCTGCGCGGCGGTGCGCACCTCCGTCTCGTCATGGAAGTGGCGCATCATGCCGAAATTGCTGCCGTCCATCCCCGGCTCTACGATGCACAGCGTGCCGGTGCCGGGCTTCAGCACGCGCGCCGCTTCGGCCAGCGCGGCGTCCATGTGGCTTGCCGGCACGTGGTGGAGAGAGCGGAAGAACACCACGACATCGGTCGATCCGTCATCCAGCGGCAGGCTTTCGGCCCCGCCTTCAACAAACGTCACGTGCTTTACCGGCCCTGCGTCGCGGTTCTTCGCCGCCTGCACGGGATCGGGCTCAAGCGCCAGAACCTCCGCGCCCATCGCTGCCAGTTCGCGAGACGTCGCGCCCGGCCCGCAGCCGACATCGGCCACGCGCCTGCCGGCCACTGCCACCAGACCGGCAACCGCCTGGATATCGCCCATTTCGCCAAGATCGATCCGCTGTTTCGCCATATTGCGCCCTCCTTTTTATCCAACGGGATATGCCCCGCTGCGGTTCCGCGGCCAAGCCCTTCGCAGGCGGGCGCTCGACACGGGCGGGGGAGTTTGCGATTGGGCTGGGCATGACCGCATTCTCCATTCCCGGCTTCGACCTCGATGCCTTCGTAACCGCCACGCTTGCCGAAGATCTTGGCGAAGGGCTGCCCGGCGGCGGGCATGACGTGACCAGCGAAAGCGTGATCCCCGCCGATGCGCGCTTTTCCGGCACGATGGACAGCCGCGACGCGATCACCGTGGCGGGCCTGCCGGTGGCTGCGGCGTTCTTCCGCCGGCTCGATCCCGCGATGGAGATAGTGCTGCTGGTAGAGGACGGCACGCAGGTCGCCCCCGGGACCGACGTGATGCGCCTGTCGGGCAACGCCCGCGCGATGCTGACGGCGGAGCGGGCGGCGCTCAACACCGTGCAGCACTTGTCCGGCATCGCCACGCTGGTGCGCCGCTATGTCGATGCGATGGGCGAAACGCGCGCGAAGCTGCTCGATACGCGCAAGACCATCCCCGGCCTGCGCTTCCTTGAAAAATATGCGGTGCGCATGGGCGGCGGGCACAATCACCGCATGGGGCTGTGGGATGCGGCGATGATCAAGGACAACCACGTGGCGGTGGCAGGCGGCGTAACCCAGGCGGTGCGCCGCGCGCTGGACGCGGGGGTGAAGGCCGTGATCTGCGAGGTCGACCGGATCGACCAGATCGCCCCCGCGCTGGATGCCGGGGCAACGCGGCTGCTGTTCGACAACATGGAACCCGATATGCTGCGCAAGGCGGTCGCGCTGGTCGCCGGGCGGGTGCCGACCGAAGCGAGCGGGGGCATCAACCTCGATACCATCGCCGCCAAGGCCGCGACCGGCGTCGATTACGTGTCGGTCGGCCGCCTTACGCAAAGCGCGCCCGCGGCCGATATCGGGCTGGATTTCACCCCGCTTTGACCGCCGCGCGCAGATTTCCGGCCACTCTGGGCCTCGCTTCCGCGCTGGCCCTGCTTCCCGCACCGGCGGTGGCGCAGGCCTGGCAATGCCGCGTGCCGCCTTCGGTCAACGTACCGCGCCTGCCGCGCGCGGACGGACCGCGCATTTCCACGCCCGTCACCGGCTATGTCCTTGCGCTGAGCTGGAGCCCGGAATTCTGCCACGGGCGCGGCAACGGTAGCGATTCGCGCCTGCAATGTTCTGGCCGGATCGGCCGCTTCGGCTTTATCCTGCACGGATTGTGGCCCGAAGGACGCGGACGCGATCCGCAGTGGTGCGCAGCCGCGCAAGGGCTGACCGAACGGACCGTGCGTGAAAACCTGTGCGTTACGCCGTCACCGCGTCTGATGGCGCACGAATGGGCGAAGCACGGCGCCTGCATGGCGCGCACGCCCGCCGGATACCTGAAGGCGGGGCGCGTGCTGTTCCATTCGATGCACTTCCCCGACATGGCGCGGCTTTCGCGCAAGGATGGCCTCAGCGCGGGGATGGTCCGCGCGGCGCTGGTGAAAGAGACGCCCTTCCTTTCGACAGACATGATTCGCCTGCAGGTGAACGCGCGCGGATGGCTTGAGGAAGTGCAGGTCTGTTATGGCCGGGACTTCATGCCCGCGCGCTGCCCCGGCGGCACCGGCCCGCGCGATTCGCAGCCGGTGAAGATCTGGCGCAGCTTCAGCTAGGCGGCGCTTTCCCCCAACCCACACGCAAAAAGGCCGCACCCCGGCGGGATGCAGCCTTGCGCGAATCGTGCTTCGGAAGGCGTGAGCCTCCCGCAGCCGAATCAGGCGGCGTTGGCCTTCACCAGTTCGCGCTTCACTTTCAGTGCGCGCGGGGACAGCTTGGTGTCCGAGGTCTTCAGCAGCCAGTTGTCGAGGCCGCCGTTGTGCTCGACCGAGCGCAGGCCCTGCGTCGAAACGCGGAACTTGAAGCTGCGGTCCAGCTTTTCGCTCATCAGCGTGACGTTCTGCAGGTTGGGCAGGAAGACGCGCTTGGTCTTGTTGTTGGCGTGGCTCACGTTGTGGCCGATCTGGCGACCCTTGCCGGTCAGTTCGCAGATGCGCGACATGGCTTCAAACTCTCGTAACTGGTGCGATAAAACTATCGGGAAGGCGCGGCCTTTAGCCATTTGAGCGCCCAAGTCAAGGATTCGCGCGTTGCCCTGCGGCATTTGCGGGTATAGCCGGGACGCGATGAGCAGGTGGCCGCTTCCCGAACCGATGGCAATGGCGCTGGAACAGGCGCGCGAAGGCGCGGCACACGGCGAAGTGCCGATCGGCGCGGTGGTGGTGAAGGACGGCAAGGTGATCGCCGCCGCCCACAATGCGCCGCGCGAAACGCACGATCCCACCGCCCATGCCGAAGTGCTGGCGATTCGCGCGGCCGCGCAGGCACTGGGGGACGAGCGGCTGACCGGCTGCGACCTGTGGGTGACGCTGGAACCCTGCGCCATGTGCGCGGGGGCCATCGTCCACGCGCGCATATCCCGGCTCTATTACGCGGCGCCGGACGAGAAAGGCGGCGCGGTGGAACACGGATCGCGCGTGTTCGAACACCCCGGATGCCTGCACCGGCCCGAAGTCTATTCGGGCATGGGCGAGGCCGAAGCGGCGGACCTGTTGCGCACGTTTTTCAGGGAGCGGAGATAACCGGTATTGCGACGGACGAGCCGCTATCCGGCCACGAACTTCATCGCCAGCCCGTTCATGCAATAGCGTTTGTGCGTGGGCGGCGGGCCGTCGTCGAACACGTGGCCCAGATGGCCGCCGCATTTCATGCAATGCACTTCGGTGCGCGGATAGCCGAGCGAGAAATCGCGCGATGTGCCCACCGCGCCGCGGATCGGCGCCCAGAAGCTGGGCCAGCCGGTGCCGCTGTCATACTTGGTGCTCGACTTGTAGAGCGGATTGCCGTCCGCCGCGCAGACGAACGTGCCCTTGCGGTGTTCGTTGAGCAGCGGCGAGGTAAAGGGCTGCTCCGTCCCGGCCTCGCGCAGGATATGGTATTGCGCCGGCGTCAGCAGCTTGCGCCATTCCGCCTTGGTATGGTTGACCGGGAACTTGCCGCGCGCCTCCGCGCGCGAACCGCAGCCGGTGGCAAGCGCCATCGCGGATCCGGCGCCCAGAAGGCCCAGTATCCGGCGGCGCGTGGCGAGTGGCTGGTTGTTCATCGAACGTGCTCCTTCGCCCCCGCCGTCATTCGACCAGAGGGGGCGCAAGGTTGCAAGCCCGCATCAAGCGCCACGGCGCGACGGGCCGAAATGCGCGTCAGAACTTTTCCAGCGTGACTTCCAGCTTGCGGAAGCCGTGGACGAAGTTCGCGCGCACGCGCTTCGATTCGCCCGTCACACGCACGCGCATCCGGCGCTTGTGCATCTCTTCCAGCAGCACGCGAAGTTGCAGTTCGGCAAGCCGCGCGCCCACGCAGCGGTGGATGCCATAGCCGAACGAAAGGTGCCGCCGCGCGTTTTCCCGCGTGACGATCAGCTTGTCCGCGTTTTCGAACACCGTCTCGTCGCGGTTGGCCGAAATGTACCACAGGATCAGCTTGTCGCCCTTTTTGATCTGCTGCCCGAACAGCTCCGTATCCTCGGTCGCGGTGCGGCGCATATGGGCAAGCGGGGTGACATAGCGGATGCATTCCTGCACCGCGTTGGGGATCAGCGACGGATCTCTTTCCAGCAGTTCGCGCTGGTCCGGAAACTGGTCGAGCGCCTGGACGATGCCCGACATCGTGTTGCGCGTGGTATCGTTGCCGCCCACGATCAGCAGGATCAGGTTGCCCATGAATTCCTGCGGGCTCATGTGGTTCATCGCTTCGGAATGGATCATCATCGAGATGAGATCGCCGGTCGGTTCGGCATTCATCCGTTCCATCCACAGCTTCTGGAAATAGGCGGCCATCTCGCCCAGGATCTCGAACCGCAGGTCGCCCAGGTCTTGCGCCAGCGTCAGTTCCACGTCGCCCGCCCAGTCTGACCAGAAGGTGAGCATACGGCGGTCGTCCCACGGGAAGCCGAACAGGATGGCAAGCATCCCCGTGGTCAGCTCTATCGAGACCTTGTCCACCCAGTCGAACTGTTCGCCGAAGGGCAGGCTGTCGAGCACGCCTGCGGTGCGGGCGCGGATTTCCCTTTCGAAATCATCCATCTTGCCCGGCGTGAAGGCGGGCGCCACGGTGCGGCGCTGGCCGGTATGTTCGGGCCGGTCCATCGCGATGAACATCGGCAGCTGGCGTTCGGCCAGAACGGCGGGGTCCATGTCCTCGGGCGGATCGCCGATGGTGATCCCGCCATATTCCCATGACGAGGAGAACAGCTCCGGCAGGGCTTCCACGTGGGTGATCGCCTTGGCGGTCGTCACGTTCCAATAGTCGCCATAGGGTGTGCCGGTAACCTTGTTGACCGGAGCCTTGGCGCGCATTTCCGCGAAGATCGGCTGCCAGCGATCCTCTACATAGATGTCGGACCGGCTGACGTCCCACGGATCGGTATGGTGGGGCAGCGCCTGCGGATTTTCCTTCAGCCACTTCGCAAACGCCTCGCTGGCGGTGGGCGAAGTGCGGCACGTCATCCGCGACTGTTCGGGTGCAAGCTGGGTGGCCATGGGCATATCCTCCGCGGTCCCTTGCATGGGACTCGTTCGGATAGGACTATCATTTGAAACCTACACTCGTGTCAACAAGCAGCTGACAAGGTCAGGCTTCCTTTGGCTTGCCCCGCCTGAAAAGCGCGGCGAACAGAGCCGCCAGCCCGCGCCGTCGCGGCTTTCCGCGCGCCGGGCCGGACTTCATCACGGTGCGGCGGAACAGGCGCGCCCCGGCGTTGACGATCAGCATCACCCAGGCGCCCTGCCATGCCAGCGCCAGCAGGTGTGGCCAGATCTGCGGGTCCATCGCCGCCCGTGCGATCATCGCGAAGGGAGAGGACAGGGGGAAGGCGATTGCCGCCCATTCCAGCGGCCCGCCATGCTGGGTAAGCGCGAACGAGGCGAAGAAGAACACCAGCAACTGCATCATCGTGACCGGCATCGAAAGCGTCTGCACTTCGCGCACCGTCGTTGCCATGCCGCCGATGGCCAGGAACAGCGAACCAAGCAGCAAATAGGCCATCGCGAAATAGGAAAAGCCCAGCACGAAGAACGCCGGCCAGCCCACGGCGGGCACCGCGAGCGCCGCAAGGCTCTTGCCCGTCGCCAATGCGAAAGTGGTTCCGACCGCGCCCCACACCGCGATGCCGACGAAGCTGACTCCCAGCATCGCGAAAAGCTTGCCCATGAACAGCGCGTCCATGGGGATGGCGGCCGCCAGCACTTCGATGATCTTGTTGGCCTTTTCCTCCACAAGGTTGGAAAGGACCATGCCCGCCAGAAGCATCGTCAACAGGAACAGCAGCGTCTGCCCGGCCTGCGCGGTCGTTACCTGCGCGGACCGCGCCTGTGCGGTGCTGGTCCTGACGATTTCGGCTTTCACGCCGGGAAAGCCTTCGGGCGAGGCGGTGCGCGCGCGGGCTGCGATGGCCGATACCATGCCCTGCCATTCGCGCGCGCGGCTGCTGGTGGTGGTCAGCACCGGTTCGGCAAGCGTGCCGCTGACCACCGCTGCCAGGTGCCGGTCCTTGCCGGTTATCGCTTGCTGGGGGTCGAAATCGGGGCCGGCATCGGGAATTGCGCTGAATTCGGGGACATAGCCCGCCATGCGCCCCGCCAGCGCGTTGCGCGCGGCAATCATGCGTGCGGCGTCCTGCGCGGGCATGGCCACGCCGATTTCGGGCCGCTCCATATCCTGCGCGGCCTTGCCGATCCCGCCCGCCATCGCGCCGACGATCACCGGGAACAATGGGCCGATCAGGAAAAAGAAGAACGTCTTGGAAAAGATCACCGCGATGAAATCGCGGCGGGCGACGACCAGCGCCGCACGGAGTTTCCATGCTGCAATCGGCGGCATCGACATCAGCGGCGCTCCTCTTCTTCCTTGCCTTCTTCCAGCGCCTTTGCCGCCGCCTCTCCGGCGATGGCGACGAAGGCATCGTGAAGGCCGGGCCGCTCTATCGAAAGGCTCAGCACCCCCGCTTCGCCTTCCACCAGCGCGCGCAACAGTGGTTCGACGCCGGTCTGCGGCAGTTCGAAGAACCAGAAGGCGCCGCCGTCGGTCTTGCCGTCGCGGCGGGCGTCGGCGGGTATGGCTGCGCGCCACGGCCCGTCACCCGCGCGCGTTTCCAGCCGGACCTGCGGGCGCAACCGGTCGCGCGCGACGTCAACCGGTCCGGCAAACGGCACCTTGCCCCCGGCGATGATCGCCACCTGGTCGCAAAGCCGCTCCGCATGGTTGATGACATGAGTCGAGAAAATTACCGTCGTGCCCCTGTCGGCAAGGCCGCGAATCATCTTTTCCAGCTTGCCCTGGTTCAGCGCGTCGAGGCCCGAAAACGGCTCGTCGAACACCACAAGATCGGGATCGTGAACCAGCGTGCCCAGCAATTGCACCTGCTGCGCCATGCCCTTGGAAAGCTGGCGGATCTGGCGGTCGGCGGCATAGCCAAGGCCGTGTTCTTCCAGCAGCGCACGCGCGCGCGCGCGGCCTTCGGCCAGCGGCAAGCCGCGCAGCGCGCCAAGGAAGGCGATCGCTTCGGTCGCCTTCATCGCGGGGTACAGCCCGCGCTCTTCGGGCAGGTAGCCGACGCGACCCGCCACTTCGGTGGGGCGTTCGTGCCCAAGCAGGCGGCGCAGACCCGAATCGGGATCGATGATGCCCAGCAGCATCCGCAGCGTGGTGGTCTTGCCCGCGCCATTGGGGCCAAGGATGCCGTAGATCGCGCCCCTGGGCACGGCGATGTCGATCCCGTCCACAGCGGTGAAACCGTCGAAACGCTTCACCAGCCCGCGGGCCTCGATCGCCAGTTCCTGCCCTATGGGCGACTCCTCGTTGCCCCCCACGGGCCAATCCCCTAGCTCAATGCGCATGATGTCGGCGGCTATAGCTTACGCATGAACGAACCGGGCGGCAAACGTGGTTAACGCAGGCGCAACCAATCTTGTTGACCGCCTGAAGGCGGAGGCGGCCCGGCTGGGCTTTGCCGCCTGCGGGATCGCGCCCGCCGCTGACGACCCGCTGCGCGCGCGCCGCCTGCACGAATGGCTGGGCGAAGGCCGGCACGGTCAGATGGAATGGATGGAAACGCGCGCGCACCAGCGACAGGGGCCGCAATCGCTCTGGCCCGAAGCACGCAGCGTTATCGCCCTGGGCATGAGCTACACCCCCTCTGCCGATCCGATGGCGCTTGCGGCAGAACCGGAACGCGGACGCATTTCAGTCTATGCGCAGGGCGCGGACTATCACGATACGGTGAAAAAGGCGCTGAAGGCGCTGGCGCGATGGATAGTGGCCGAAGCGGCGAAGCAGGGCGCGGAAGCGGGCGTTAAGGTCTTCGTCGATACCGCGCCGGTGATGGAAAAGCCGCTGGGCGAAGCGGCCGGCATCGGCTGGCAGGGCAAGCACACCAACCTTGTCAGCCGCGCGCACGGATCGTGGCTGTTCCTTGGCGCGATCTACACCACGCTGGACCTTGAGCCCGACGCGCCGGGCCGCGACCGCTGCGGTACGTGCCGCGCCTGCCAGGATGCCTGCCCGACAGACGCGTTCCCCGCGCCCTATCGGCTCGACGCCCGGCGCTGCATTTCCTACCTGACGATAGAGCACAAGGGGCCGGTGCCCGAGGAACTGCGCGCGGCGCTGGGTAATCGCATCTATGGTTGCGACGATTGCCTTGCGGTCTGCCCGTGGAATAAGTTCGCGCAGGCGGGACAGGCCAACCGCGCTTTCCTTCCCCGCGCCGAGCTTGCCGCTCCCCGTCTTGCGGACCTGCTTTCGCTGGACGACGCGACATTCCGCAAGGTCTTCGCCGGATCGCCGATAAAGCGCATCGGGCGCGATCGCATGGTGCGGAACTGCCTCTATGCGGCGGGTAACAGCGCGGACGCGGCGCTGGCCGGACCGGTGCGCGCCCTGCTGGACGATCCCGATCCGGCGGTGGCCGACGCGGCCCGTTGGGCGCTGGCGCGGCTGGGGCTAAGCGCGGCGCGATAGGCGCTTCACCCCGCGCGCAGGGTGAAATGCGGCCGGACGGCTCAGGTCAGTCCACCAGTTCCTTCAGCGGCACGTCGGCGTCGGCCAGCCGGTCAAGGTCTGGCTTGACCCGACCTTCCACCATCTTGCGGCCCTGCACATAGTCCTTGATCATGTTCACGCAATCGAGCGCGATCACCCGCCCGTCCTTCAGGTAGACGACAGAGAAGCTGCGGCTGGCCGGATCGCCGCGCAGCACCGTGCGGTCGTGGCCGATCGAAAGGCCCGCCGTTTGCAGCTTGATGTCGTACTGGTTCGACCAGAACCACGGAATCGCATTGTAGGGCTGGGCCTCTCCGCAGATCGACAGCGCGACCGTCTTGGCCATGTCGTTGGCGTTCTGCACCGATTCGAGCCGGACGACCGCGCCATCGGCAAAGGCGTTGGCGTGCGCCGCGCAATCGCCGATCGCATAGACGCCGGGCAAGGAGGTGCGGCAATATTCGTCCACGTCCACCCCGTTCGCCCCGGCGGCACCCGCGGCGATCAGCGGCCCGATGGCGGGGACGATGCCGATGCCCACGATCACGATCTCTGCCGGGATCACTTCGCCATCGGCCAGCTTCACACCCGTTGCCTTGCCGTCGCTGCCTTCGATGCTGTCCACCATCACCCCGGTGCGCAGGTCAACGCCGTGGGCGCGGTGCTCGGCCTCGAAGAAGGTGGAGATATCCTCGCCCGCAACGCGCGCCAGAACGCGCGGCAAGGCTTCCAGCAATGTCACGTCGCAGCCCAGCTTGCGCAGCACGGCCGCCGCTTCAAGACCGATATAGCCGCCACCGATCACCGCCACCTTGCGCGCGCCGCCGTCCAGCTCGGCCATCAGCCGGTCGACATCGGCGCGCGTGCGCACCGCGTGGACCCCGGCATAGTCCGCGCCTTCGCATGAAAGACGGCGCGGGTCGCCGCCCGCGGCCCAGACCAGCGTGCCGTATCCGATGGTTTCGCCGGACGATAGGGTGACGGTCTTGGCTTTCGCGTCGACCGCCGTCGCCTCTGTGCCCAGCACAAGGCGCACGTCCTTTTCGTCCCAGAATTTGGGCGGCCGGATGTAGAGCCGCTCGAACGTCTTGTCGCGCGCCAGGTATTCCTTGGAAAGCGGCGGACGTTCGTAAGGCGGTTCGCTTTCGCGCCCGATCATCGCGATCGAACCTTCGAACCCGTGCTGGCGCAGCGCAAGCGCAAGCTGCGCCCCGCCGTGCCCGGCCCCCACGATAACAACATCCGCCTTGTCCATCCCTGCACCCTCGTCTCTTGCGAATGTGCCGGTTCAAGCAATTGATCGCCGCCGTCAAGCCGCGACCGGGCCAAATCCCGCCGGAACGGGCCGCCTGCAAGCGCGACAGATGTCAGCGTGACAGAAGACTGCGCGCCTGGCTGGCGATCTGCGCAAGCATCGCCGGCGCAACCGGACTTGCCGCCTGCGCTCGCGATACCAGCGCACGGAACTGGCGAACCGGCTGGTCGTGCGCGGCGATCCAGCCGTCGACGAATTCGCCGACGTCCTGCTTCCTGGCGCGGGCGAGGAATTCAAGCCGCATCTGCTGAAAATCGCGCGCCAGCCCGGCGACCAGCAAGCGCTCCCACGGGTCGGACGGGCTCATCCGGCTGGCCACCTGCTGCGCCCAGTCAAGTCCCAGCCGCGCGCCAAGGCCGGTGAAGGCGTGGGTCAGTTCGGCCGCATCGGACCTGGTGCTGGCGGCAAGGTGCGCAAGGCCGATGGCCCCGTCCATGTCGAACAGCGTCACCACCCGCGCCACCGCTTCGCGCGGGGCGCCCGCATCGGCAAGGTCGCCGGAAAGGCGCGCCGCCTGCGCACGGGCTTCGTCCTTCAGAAGTTCGTCCACGTGCGCGGACAACAGGCCCACGCCCTTGGACAGCGCCGCAACCAGCTTGCCTGGCCGCTGCTCCCCGCGTCCGGCGCGCAGGATATCGGCAACGTGGCTGCGCACCGCGGCCGCCGCGCGCGAGAACAACAGCAGCCGCGCGTCTTCCGGCATGGCCGCCGTTTCGATGAGCTGCCATGTCTCATCGAGGCCAAGCAGGCGCTCCGCGGCGACGAATGCCGCCGCCACCTGCGCCAGCGATGCACCTTCCTCTTCCACCAGTTCGAACGGGTGGATCACGCCTATGCGGTTGACGATGCGGTTGGCCAGCCTGGTGGCGATAATCTCGCGCCGCAGCCGGTGGCCCAGGATGTCCTTGCGATAGCGGCTGCGCATCGGCGCCGGAAAGGCATCGAGCAGTTCGTCCGCCAGTCCCGGATCGTCGGGCACTTCGCTTCCCTCAAGCTCGCGCTGGAGCACCAGTTTCGCGCTGGACAGCAGCACCGCCAGTTCGGGCCGCGTCAGCCCGCGCCCGTCGACCGCGCGGCGTGACAGCGCATCCGCTTCGGCCAGGCCTTCGGTACGCCGGTCAAGGTCTCCGCCCTCTTCCAGAAGGTCGATCAGGCGCGAGAAACTGGCCGTGCCCGGTGCGCCCTCACGCTCGGCAATAGACAGCGCGAGCGCCTGCAGCCGGTTGTCCTCCAGCACCAGCGCGGCGACCTCGTCGGTCATGTCGACCAGCAGTTTCACGCGCGCCTTTTCGGTCAGCCGCGCGTCGCGCCGGGCGGTGGCCAGCGCGATCTTGATGTTGACCTCGTTGTCGGAGCAATCGACGCCCGCCGAATTGTCGATGAAGTCTGTATTGATGCGCCCGCCGTGCAGGCCGAACTCTATCCGGCCGGCCTGCGTGATGCCCAGGTTCGCGCCTTCGCCGATCACTTTCGCGCGCATCTCGTCGGCCGAAACGCGTACCGGATCGTTCGCCGGATCGCCCACCTGGATGTTGTTTTCGCCGCTGGACTTCACATAGGTGCCGATGCCGCCGAACCAGAGGAGGTCCACCGGCGCCTTCAGGATCGCGCTGATCAGGCTTTCCGGGTCCATCGCTTCCGCATCGACGGCCAGCAATTCGCGCACTTCGGGGCTTAGCGGAATGGACTTGAGGCTGCGCGGAAACACGCCGCCGCCCTTGCTGACCAGCTTTTCGTCATAATCCGCCCAGCTCGACCGCGGCAGGCCGAACATGCGCTTGCGCTCTGTCCACGATTTCGCGGGATCGGGATCGGGATCGAGGAAGATGTGACGGTGGTCGAACGCGGCGACCAGCTTGATCGCCTTCGACAGCAGCATCCCGTTGCCGAAGACATCGCCCGACATATCGCCGCAGCCGGCAACGCGCACAGGATCTTCCTGCACGTCAACGCCCATCTCGCAGAAGTGGCGCTGCACCGAAATCCACGCGCCACGGGCGGTTATGCCCATCGCCTTGTGGTCGTATCCCTTCGATCCGCCGCTGGCGAAAGCATCGTCCAGCCAGAAATCGCGTTCCGCCGCAATGGCGTTGGCGACGTCCGAAAATGTGGCCGTGCCCTTGTCCGCCGCAACCACGAAATAGGGATCGTCGCCGTCGTGGATCACCACGCCGTCGGGGTGGACCACCTTGCCGTTCTCGATGTTGTCGGTGACGGAAAGCAGCGTGCGGATGAAGCACTGGTAACTGCCCTTGCCCTCGGCCAGCCACCCGTCGCGGTCCTTCACCGAATCGGGCAGGTGCTTGGGATAGAAGCCGCCCTTGGCGCCGGTGGGCACGATCACCGCGTTCTTCACGCGCTGCGCCTTCATCAGGCCCAGGATCTCCGTGCGGAAATCGTCGCGCCGGTCAGACCAGCGCAGGCCGCCGCGCGCCACCGGCCCGGCGCGCAGGTGGATGCCTTCCACGCGCGGCGAATAGACGAATATCTCGCGCCAGGGCAGCGGCTTGGGAAGGCCGGGCACTTTTGCCGATTCGAGCTTGAAGGCCAGCGCCTCTTTCCCGGCATCGGCAAAGGCATTGGTGCGCAGGATCGCGCCAACGGTGCCGTGAATCGCGCGCAGCAGCCGATCGTCGTTGATCGCCGCGACATTGGCCAGCCCCGCGCGAATGCGCTCAAGCGCCTCGGCCGTCGCCTTTTCGCGGTCCCCCTTGAACGCCGGATCGTGGCGGACCACGAATGTATCGACCAGCGCGCGGGTTACCGCCGGCGCGTTTTTCAGCGCATCGACGACGGTGGCGATGCCATAGCCGATCCCCACCTGGCGCAAGTAACGGAACCAGGCGCGCAGCCAGTTGGCTTCGCTGGCGGTAAGGCCGGTGGCGACGATCAGGCGGTTGAACGCATCGTCCTCCGCCTCGCCGTTGAGCACCGCCGCAAGCGAATGCTCAATCGCCTCGCTGCGTTCCAGCAGGTCTTCGGCTGTGCAGTCGTCGGGCAGTCCGATCAGGAAATCGTGGATATAGCCCATCGCCCCGCGATCGAGCGGGGTCGGAACCTCCTCGAGCACGCGGAAACCGAAGTTTTCTAGCACGGGCACCGCGTCCGACAGCACGATCGCGCCTTCACGCTGGTAAAGCTTGAGGCGCAGCGCATCGTCTTCGGGCCGGCGGTGAAGCCGGGCGGAGCGGCGCACGCCCTCGGTGCCCAGCGCGCGCAGGGCCAGGATGTCGGCCGCCGCCTCGGCCGGGCCGTTGGCGGCACGGTAATCGAGCGGGAAGGCATCGGCATAGCGCCCGGCAAGCGCGGCGGCGCGGGCCGCGTCCTCATGCGCGACAAGTGCGCTTTCCACGGCCTGCGGCCAGCCGCGCACCATCGCCTGGAGCCGGATATCGAGATCGGCCTCCTGCGGATCGGTATCGCCTTCGCGCGTGTCGAGCACGAAGCGCAGCAGCGCAAGGTTGCCGCCTTCCACCGAAAGGCTCCAGTCGAGCACGCTGGCGCTTGCCGCCTGCTCCAGCATTTCGATGATCTGCAGGCGAAGCGCGGTGGCGATCGCGTCGCGCGGCAGCCACACGAATGCGAACAGGTGCCGCGCCAGCGGTGCGCGCACCAGCGCAAGGCGCGGACGCGGACGATCGACCAGGCTCATCATCGTCGTCGCGATGCGTTCCAGGTCTTCATCCGAAAAACTTGCCAGCAGGTCGTGCGGCAGCGTGGTCAGCGCGTGGACCAGCGCCTTTCCGGCGTGGCCAGACGGATCGAAGCCGAACTTGTCCATCAACCCGGCGAGCTGCGCGCGCAGGCGCGGAATGCGGTCGGGCGATGCGCCAAGCGCGGCGCTGGTCCATACGCCGGCATGGACCGAAAGCGCCTCTACCTTGCCGCCCGAAAGCTGCGGCACGATGAACAGGTCGAGCGGGACGTGCCGGTGCACGTTCGAAATCCGGTTGGCCTTGATGACCAGCGGCGCACGGCCGCGATTGCCTTCGGCCGCCGGGGCATCCCCGTCGAACCACGCGAACGCGCGATCGAGCGAGGCGGGCGCCAGCACTTCGCGCGCGCTCTTGCGGCAGATGCCAAGGAGGTTCTGTTTCGATCCGTCGCGCTTCACCGTCTGGTGGCCAAGCTGGGTCAGCATGCCTTCGGCCAGCCAGCGCAGCAGCGCCGCGCCTTCCGAATCGGGCACGGCAACCGCGTCTTCCAGCATCAGGCCCTGCATCTTCGGCCAGTCCGCCACCGCCGCGCGCACATCGCCCAGCGTGGCCGACAATGCGGCGTGAAGCGTGCGGCGCAGGCGCGCATCGGCGCGGTCTGTTTCGATATAGACCACCGATTCGCGCATTTCGCCTTCGGCATCGCCTTCGGGCATGTCGGTCAGCTTGCCGTCCGCATCGCGCCGCACCGCCACAACCGGGTGCAACAGGCGGTCTATCGCAAGGCCGTGCGCGGCAATCGTCCCGGCGATGGAATCGACCAGGAAGGGCATGTCGTGATTGACGATGGCGATGCGCAGATAGCGTTCATCGCCGCCCAGCACGCTGTCTATGCCGATCGCGGCTTCGCCCGTCTCGCGCCGGAGCGCGGCGCGGACCACGAATTCGGCCGCTTCGCGCAGGCGGCCATCGGGATAATCCGCCGCTTCGCCGGGAAGCAGCGAACCCTCGAAACGCGCGGCCAGCGCGTCGACAAGGGCAGCGGGAGCACTGGCTGACCGCTTGCTGGCGGTCTTGCGGGAAGCGGTCTTGGTAGGCATCGGTGTCTTCCAGCCTTTACTTGCGGCTCGTTGGAACGACGTTCGCGCGCTTTATAATTATATTTCTTCCGCGTGAAGCAATAATTCAGATGGTAGCGGGGCTTCCGGATCGCCACAAGCGGCGATCCATCCCTATTGACGGCTACCCGCCGCCCGATCCGCTATTGCCTTGCTCCCTATAACCCGGCGGCGGCCTCCATCGCCAGTTCAAGCGAGCGGCGGCGATGCGCGGGATCGAAGGTGGAGCCGGCGAAGATCAGTTCGTCCGCCTGCGTGCGCTCCGCAAAGGCGGCGATCTGGCGGCGCGCGGTATCGACCGAGCCGACCGCGCTGGCCTGCCGCATGTGCTCCAGCATAGCCCGCTGCTGCACGGGCAGGCTTTCGCGATAACCGTCCACCGGAGGTTTCAGGCGGCCCGGATTGCCGGTCCGCAGCGCCACGAAGGCCTGGTCCATCGAAGACGCTTCGTAAACCGCCTGTTCGTCCGTTTCGGCAACGAACACGTTGATCGCGGCCATCGCGTGCGGCTTTGCCAGCGTGGCAGAGGGTTTGAATTCGTCGCGGTAACGCTTCAGCGCGGCATCCAGGTGATCGGGCGCGAAGTGCGATGCGAATGCATAGGGCAGGCCCAGCATCGCGGCCAGTTGCGCGCCGAACAGGCTGGACCCCAGCATCCACATCTCGATATCCGCACCCAGTCCGGGGGTCGCCTGCAAGGGCATTTTCGGCTCACCCGTGAAGTGCGCGCGCAGTTCCACCACGTCCTGCGGGAAATGTTCGGCCGCGCGGTTCACGTCCTTGCGCAGCGCGTTGACGATGCGCTGGTCCGCCCCCGGCGCGCGGCCCAGGCCCAGGTCGATGCGCCCCGGAAACAGCGCGTCCAGCGTGCCGAACTGTTCCGCGATCACCAGCGGGTTGTGGTTGGGCAGCATGATCCCGCCCGCGCCGATGCGGATGGTGGAGGTCGCATGGCCGATATGCGCCAGCGTTACCGCGGTGGCCGCGCTGGCGATCCCGGCCATGCCGTGATGTTCCGCCACCCAGAAACGGTGATAGCCCGCGGCCTCTGCCGTCCGGGCCAGTTGCGCCGCGTTGTCCAGCGCCGCGCCGATGGTGCCGCCTTCGACGACGGGGACGAGATCGAGAACTGCCAGCTTCACTTGGGCGCCTTCTCCTGTGACGTGTCCGTTTGCTTCGGGCCGTCCGCCTGTTTCGGCGGCGCGGTATCGGCCGCCAGCTGGTCAAGATAGCCCTGCGCGGTCTTTGCCTCGGCGCTTCCGGGTGCAACCTTCAGCACCGATTGCCAGCTTGACCGTGCCGCCTCGTCATGCCCGGAAAGGACGGCGATCACCCCCGCTTCCAGTCCGATCCGCGGATCGCGCGGGTTCAGCACGTTTGCCTTCTGGATATAGCCTTGCGCTTCGGCCAGCTTGTCTTCCCGCCGCGCCAGCGTGGCGGAAAGCAGCCAGACCTCTGCATTCATCGGCGCCAGCAACCGCGCCTGTGCCAGCGCGCCCGACGCTTCCGGCCCGCGGTTGAGCGCAACCAGCGCGCGGGCGCGATCGGCCTGGATGCCGCCGATAACCTGCTTGTCGGGATAATCCACCACGGCCACAGCCTTGTCGAACCAGCCCAGCGCCTGCTGCGCCTGCCCGGCGGCCAGTGCGGCATTGCCGGCCATCGCCATAAGCGGCACGGCGGACACCGCCTGCTCTGCCGGGATGCCTTTCACGGCGGATGCGAACGCCTTCTGCGCATCGGTGAAGTTGCCAAGCGCGGTCAGCGCCATGCCCAGGCACTGGTTCGCGCGCACTTGCGCCATCGGCCCGCCGCCTTCGGCCAGCCAAGAATGCGCTTCGGCCAGCCCCAGGGCGGGATCGCGCCGCGTCTTGGCAAGGCACAGTGTCAGGCGGTCCATGTCGGGGGAGGAACGCCGCGCCTCGGGCGGCGGGGCAGACTTCACCACGGTGCTGCGGCGGGGAATGGGCAAGGGCGCAAGGTCGACCGGCGCCGCGCTGCCCATCGACGGCTGGGCGCCGATCTGGGCAAGCAGGACAAGGGGAAGAAGCATGGACATCAGGCGGGCTTTCCGTGGGCCTGCCTGCCGGGCAGCGCGTCGATCGTGCGCAGCAGCACGGCGATATCGCCGTCGCGCGACAGGCGGTGATCGCCGTCCTTGATAAGGTGCACCTGCACATCGGCTGAACGCAGCGCCTCCGCCGTCTTCAGCGAAAGCGCCCAGGGCACGTCGGAATCGGCCTGCCCGTGGACAAGGCGCACCGGCCCGTCGAACGCGATCCCGCCGTCCAGCAGGCGCTGCGCCTGCCCGTCCGCCCAGAAGCGGGCGTGCATCGGCGTGGGTTCGGGGCCATAGGGATTTTCGTCGAACACGGTTTCGCCCGCGGCCAGCTTCGCCTTGTCCGCCGCGCTTCGCCCCCAGTCGGTGAAGTCCGGCGCGGCGGCGATGCCGACAAGCGCGCAAACGCGGTCCGGCATGGCGAGCGCGCCCAGCAGCATCAGCCAGCCACCCATCGACGATCCGATCAGCACCACGCGGTCCAGCCCCTTCGCGCCGACCAGCGCGGCCAGTTCCTCGCGCCAGCGCGAAAGCGTGCCGTCGGCAAAATCGCCGGGGCTCTGTCCGCAGCCAGAATAGTCGAACAGCAGGCAGGCGCGGCCCTTCGCGCGCGCCCATTCGAACACGGCCGTGGCCTTGCCGCCTTCCATGTCCGACATATAACCGGGCAGGAAAACCAGCGCCGGTCCCTCTCCGGGCGTGAAGCGATGGGCGATCCGGCGCCCGTCTGGCATCTGGTGGAAGGCGATGTCGGTCATGGTTACCGTCATGCCCCGGCGCGGCGGGGGCAGGCAAGCATCGTGTGGCCTTGCCCGACAGAAAGCGACGGCTTAGCTTCTGCACAATTCTTCAAGGGGGACAGGCACATGCGACTGGCGAACGGCGTGGCTTTGGTATCGATTCTAGGCGCGGTTTTCGCGGCACAACCCATAGCGGCCCAGACAATGAGCGCGCAAGAGGTGACAACCGCCAAAGCCGGGATAAGCCGCTCGCTCGACGCCAGCTACCCGCACCTGTTCGACCTTTACCGCGACATCCATTCGCACCCCGAACTGGGCTTTCAGGAAACCCGCACCGCCGCCCTGCTCGCCGGCGAAATGCGCAAGCTGGGCTTCACCGTAACCGAACATGTCGGCGGCACCGGGATCGTGGCGATGTATCGCAACGGCGAAGGGCCGACCGTTATGGTGCGCACAGAGCTTGACGCGCTGCCGATGCAGGAAAAGACCGGGCTGCCATACGCCTCTACCGTGCAGACCGAATGGAACGGCCGCCAGACCTATGTCGCGCACAGTTGCGGGCACGATGCACACATGGCGATCTGGGTGGGCACCGCAACCGCGCTGCTGGCGATGAAAGACCGCTGGCACGGCACGCTGATGTTCATCGCGCAGCCCGCCGAAGAGGAAGTGGGCGGCGCCGAAGCGATGCTGAAAGACGGGCTCTACACCCGCTTCGCCAGGCCGGACTATGCCTTCGCGCTGCACACCAGCCCCTATGCCTATGGCACGGTGCACGTCCATCCCGGCGCGGCAACCGCCAACGCGGACGACATAGCCATAACCTTCAAGGGGCGCGGCGGCCACGGGTCGGGCCCCAGCAAGACGATCGATCCGGTGCTGATGGCGGCGCGCTTCGTGGTTGACGTGCAATCGCTGGTCAGCCGCGAAAAAGACCCGCAGAAGCCCGGCGTCGTCACCATCGGCGCGATCCAGGCGGGCAGCGCGGGCAACATCATCCCCGACGAGGCGACCGTGCGCGGCACGATCCGCAACTACGATGCGCAGACCCGCGCGCTGCTGAAGGCAGGCGTAGCGCGCGTCGCCAAGGCCGAGGCGGAGATGGCCGGCGCGCCGCCGCCCGATATCTCCATCGGCAGCGAAAGCGCGCTGGCGGTCATCAACGATCCGGCGCTGACCGCGCGCATCGGCGCGGTGTTCCGGTCCGCGTTCGGCGACAAGGCGGTGGAAGACCCGCTGCCGATCACCGCCAGCGAGGACTTTTCGCAATTCGTCGATGCGGGCGTATCGAAATCGCTCGACTTCTGGATCGGCGTCTATCCGCCCGACAAGGTCGCCGCCGCGCAAAACGGCGGTGCGCCGCTGGCGGCCAACCATTCGCCCTATTACGCCCCCGTGCCGGAGCCCACGATCCGAACCGGCGTGGAAGCGATGGCGCTGGCAGTGCTGGATGTGGCGGAAACAAGCTGATCGACGCTCAGCCCGGCTGAAAAATCTGCTCTATCGGCAGGCCGAACACGTCGGCGATGCGAAAGGCGAGCGGGAGCGAGGGATCGTATTTCCCCGTCTCTATCGCGTTGACCGACTGGCGGCTGACCTCCAGCCGCGCGGCCAGATCGGCCTGGCTCCAGTCCCGCTCGGCGCGCAGCACTTTCAGCCGGTTCTTCACGCGCACCCCGCATCGCCAAGCGTCAGCTTGTTCCAGACCGCACCCAGTGCGATGCCCCCGCTCCAGATCGGGAACATCCACACGACCGGCAGCGGCGCCACGTCGGTAAACATCTCCAGCATGCCCCATATGGCCGCGATCGAAAGCGCCACGCCCGTGCCGAAGATCATCTTGCGCACTTCGAGCATGCGCAGATACTCGTCCTTCAGTTCCAGCAGCAGGCGGCCCATCGCGCCGATCATGCCCACCACGGCAATGCCCGGCAGGACCGCGACGGCCACCGACAATGCCGAGACGGGCGCCTTGTCCTTCAACGTGACCGCCGCAAGCATGGTCGCCCCCAGATAGAGCGCGGCGGAAATGCCCATGCGGACCAGATAGCGCCGGTAGGCGGGGCTGCGCGGCATCTTCACCGGGCACCGCCCTGGCACGATTCGCCCTTGCGCCGCCGCTGCCCGATAGCGCCCAACCGGATCGCCGCGATCACGGCAAGTCCCAGGACAAGCGACTGCGCGCTGCCCCTGCCGATCACGCCCATGCGCGACGCGAGGGCAACCAGAAGAATCGCGGCCGCCCAGAGCAGCCCGCTGGCAATGGCTTTCATGACAAGTCTCCTTGATTCGATGTAAAGGCACATTGACATTTTCACGCGGCCTGTCAAGCACCGTTTACACCTTGTCGTGTACCCTTGTCGTTTCGAGAGGGTGACAAGCTGTCGCCAAGGCCCTATCTGCAATGGCGATGACGCATTTGCGCGCCTTGATCCCGACTACCACCACCCCGGGCGACCGGGGGCGGAGCGTCGTGCGCGGCTGAAGCGGCCTGCGCATCCCGCCCGTCGCCCGGTGCCGGGCGGATGGCGTCACCTCCCGGACATGCCCCACGAAGCAGCACGCCGCCCCTTCCGGCACGCGCCGGCTTGTGCCAAAGCGCGCCGAAAGCAAGAGAGTGACCGATGTCCGAGATGTTGAAGATCAGCCTGCCCGACGGGTCCGTGCGCGAAATGCCTGCAGGCAGCACCCCGGCGGACGTTGCCGCGGCAATCGGCCCCGGTCTGGCCAAGGCCGCGCTGGCCGCGCGCGTGGATGGCGAGTTGCGCGACCTTGCGCGCCCGTTTGAAGGCGATGCCGAGCTTGCGCTTGTCACCGCGCGTGACGAGGCGGATGCGCTGGAGCTTGCCCGGCACGATTATGCCCACGTTCTGGCCGAAGCGGTGCAGGCGCTGTGGCCCGGCACGCAGATCACCTTTGGCCCGGCGACCGACGACGGGTTCTATTACGACGTGCTGGCCCCCGCCAGCCGCGAACCGTTCAGCATGGACGACCTGCCCGCCATCGAAGAGAAGATGCGCGAGATCATCAAGGCCGACAAACCGCTGCGCCGCGAAGTGTGGAGCCGCGAAGACCTGATCGCGCGCTGGGCGGGGCAGGGCGAAAGCTTCAAGGCCGAATGGGCCGCCGAACTGCCCGAGGGCGAAGACCTGACGGTTTACTGGTCGGGAACCGACTGGCTGGATATGTGCCGGGGGCCGCACCTGCCCAGCACGGGCAAGCTGGACCCGCAGGCGTTCAAGCTGCTGCGCGTGGCGGGCGCATACTGGCGCGGCGACCAGAAGAACGCACAGCTTACGCGCATCTACGGCACCGGCTGGCTCAACAAGAAGCAGCTCGACGCGCATCTGCACCGGCTGGAGGAGGCCGCCAAGCGCGACCACCGCAAGCTGGGCGCTGAGATGGACCTGTTCCATCTTCAGCAGGAAGCGCACGGCAGCGTGTTCTGGCACCCCAAGGGCTATATGATCTGGCGCGAGCTGGAAGCCTATATGCGCCGCGCGATAGACGGCGCGGGCTATCGCGAGGTGAAGACCCCGCAGGTTATGGACGCGCGCCAGTGGGAGCAGTCCGGCCACTGGGGCAAATATCGCGAGAACATGTTCGTCATCCCCGACGAAGTGCCCAACGTGGAAGACGAAGGCCCGCTGGTTTCCGACGATGCGGACTGGATGGCGCTGAAGCCGATGAACTGCCCGGCGCACGTCCTCATTTTCCGGCAGGGCATCAAGTCCTATCGCGAACTGCCGCTGCGGCTTTACGAAAACGGCTGCTGCCACCGCAACGAACCGCATGGAGCGCTGCACGGGCTGATGCGCGTGCGCCAGTTCACGCAGGACGACGCGCACATCTTCTGCCGCGAAGATCAGATCGTGGACGAGGTGCAGGCGTTCTGCGAACTGGCCGACCGCATCTATCGCGATTTCGGCTTCACTTACTCCATCAAGCTGGCGCTGCGCCCCGAAAAGCGTTTCGGCAGCGACGAGATGTGGGACAAGGCCGAACAGGAACTGCGCGATGCGGTGGTGCGCGCCGGGCTGGCAAGCGAGGAATACGGCTGGGAGGAACTGCCCGGCGAAGGCGCGTTCTATGCACCCAAGCTGGAATGGCACCTGACAGACGCGATTGGCCGCACCTGGCAGGTGGGCACGATCCAGTCCGACCGCGTTCTGCCCGAACGGCTGGACGCGACATATATTGCCGAGGACGGCGAACGCCACCGCCCGGTGATGCTCCACCGCGCGATCTTCGGATCATACGAACGCTTCATCGGCATCCTTGTCGAACACTTCGCGGGCAAGCTGCCGGTGTGGCTTGCCCCGGTGCAGGCGGTGGTGGCCACCATCGTCAACGATGCGGACGGCTATGCCGCCGAGGTCGAGGCGAAGCTGAAAGCAGCGGGCATTCGGGTAGAGAGCGACCTTCGCAACGAGAAGATCAATTACAAGGTGCGCGAACATTCGCTGAAGAAGGTTCCGCACCTGCTGGTGGTCGGCAAGCGCGAGGCCGAGGAAGGCACCGTCGCGATCCGCACGCTGGGCGAAAAAGAGCAGAAGGTCGTGCCGTTTGACGAAGCCATCGCCATGCTGAAGGCCGCGGCCACCCCGCCCGACCTCAAGCCGGCTTGAGGTTGCGCGGGCGGTGTCGGTCTTCGTCGTCGCGGTGCTGATGGCGGGCCTCGGGTATTACTGGGGGCTGCAACATCGCGAACCCGGCGCCGCCCGGCCCGGCCCGATGGGCCTGGTGTTGCCGCTGGCGATCTATGTTGCGGTGGTTGCCTTGCTGTTCGTGCCCGTTGCCGGGACCGAATGCGCACGGCCCGGCACATACACGTTCAACGTCTGCGAAATGGTCAAGCGCGCGCACGTGGCGATCTACATGATCGTCGCGGCGGGCGGGCTGACCGGCGCGGCGGGCGCTTATTTCGGCGGATACCGGCGCGCGCGGTGGTGGCTTCTGGCAATATGGCCGCTTCCCGCGGTGCTCGGCTGGCTGCTCACCTGAACGGGACGGCGCCGTGACCCTCGACCAGATCCCGCTGCTGACGCTTGCCCTGGCGATGTGCGCCGCGCTGGTCGCGGCGTTCGTGCGCGGGCTGGCGGGGTTCGGCATGGCCATCCTGCTGGTGCCGCTGCTCGGACTGATCGTATCCCCGACCGAGGCGGTGGTGATTTCGAACATGCTGGGCCTGCTGATCGGCATCGCCAGCGTGAAGGACATCCGCCGCGCGGGAGAGTTTTCCAGCGCCGTGCCCATCGGTCTGCTGGCGATGGTGCTGACGCCCGCCGGGCTGCTGCTGCTGGCGGCCACGCCGCCCGGCATCGCGCGCGTGCTGATCGCGCTGGTGGCGATCGGCGCCTTCGGCATTGTCCTGTTACCGATGAAGCAGGACCACGTTCCGGGGACAATCGAAACGGGCCTTACCGGCGCGGCCGCCGGGCTGCTTACCGGCTTTGCGGGAATGCCCGGCCCACCGGTCGTGCCCTATTACATGCGCCGGCCGATCGACCGCGCGGTGGCGCGCGCATCGATGATGAGCGTGTTTCTGATGACATCGGTCGCCAGCACCGCCGCCGCGCTGCTGCTGCGCCTTGGCGGCAGGCGCGAAGCCCTGATCGCGCTGGCGCTGTTTCCCGCCGTGCTGCTGGGCAATTGGCTGGGCGGAAAGGCATTCGGGCGCGTCAGCAATGCCGCATGGCGGGGATTCGTGGGCGTCATGCTTGCGCTCGCCGGGCTGATGGCGCTTTCCCGAATGCTGCTGCAATAAGGCATTTCCAGAATAAGCGGATTCCGGATTTTCGGTACAACATTGCTTGCAAAACAAGCAGATACGACATCGTCTCTGATTCGATCTGTAATACCAACCTGCACTCAGGCCGGGGCTTCGGCCTCTTTCCCGCTTGCCGCCGGCTTGTATTTCGCACCGTCGCTGGTGAATTCTGCGTGGCCCAGCGTGCCGAGATAACGCTGCAACCTGCCGGTCAGCCGCATCGCCGCGATCTCACGCAGGACGGGCACCTTGCCCGCCGCTTCATAGGCGCGCATCCGGCCAACCACGTGCAGACCCACCGCGGCGGCGCGGGCACGGTCAATCCCCGAAATCCGCACGCCGAAATCGCGCGCGCGACGTTCGTCCCCGCCGCAGAAGTTCTGCAGGAAATAGACTTTCGAAAAGCTCTTTTCGAAGCGTTCGCGCATCGCGCCCTTCGGCGTGGAGGTATCGCCCAACTGCGCCTCCATCGTCGCGCGCAGCAGCGCGCCGCAGGTCGCATCGTCAAACCCGCTGCGCAGCGTCACCATGCGCGCGTTCCATGCATCGACGATCTCTGCCGGGGTATCGGCCAGCAGGTCCTGCGGCAGGCCCAGCAGGAAGCAGCGATAGCGTGACAGTTCGATCTGCGCGCGTTCGTCCGCCGTAAACCCGCGCTTTTCGCGCAGCGCCTTGCTGGAGATGAAAAAGTCACTGATAAGGCCGGCGGGCATCTGGTCGACTTGCGGGATCGGGATACCGAACACCCTCTGGTCCCACCGCCCTTTCGACAGCACGTTGAAGCGCACCATCGAATGCATCAGCCGCACCATCGCCGCCGCCTTGAAGCCGGGGCCGAACCGCCTCAGCGCGCCGGGCAGTGTGGATGTGCCGAAGAATGTGGCGGTTTCCTTGATCCGGCGCGCGGCCGTCTTGTTGGAAAGCGTGCCGGTCAACGCCATCGGCAGCGCCGCGTACTTGTTCATGAAGGTGGCGATGAATCCGCCCCGGATCGCCCAGGGCGCGAAGTTCGCCATCGCGTTGCGCTGAAGCCGCGCGCCCTTTTCCACCAGCTTCATGTCCACCCATGCGGGCGTGTCTTCCATAGCGGCGATGAAGCGCGAAAGTTCCGGCGGCGCATCGGGCACCGCGTCCACACCCTTGTCGCAGGCGGCCACCAGCATTTCGACCAGCGGGCGGAACCCGTATTGCGGCATCAGCGCGGCGTAGGGATCGGCCACCGTGTCGCCCAGCATGGTATAGGCTTCCATGCGGCCGATCAGGTCGCGGTCTGCCAGCAGGCGCTCTGCCATGCCGGGTGAAACATTGCGCAAATCGGAAAGTTCGGGCTGGCCGTCCAGCAGTCGTTCCGGTCGCAGGCCGAAATCGATGCCCCCGTACATCGCGGGATTATCGCTCTTCTGGCTCTCGATCTTCTGCCGCAGGTCTTCGCCGGTCAGCGCCATGATCCTCTCCGCGCATTTAACCGCGCGATTGAATACCATCGCAGGCGCCGTGGCAAGGCGCAGCGCATCAGACGGTGAAGCTCTCCCCGCAGCCGCACGATCCGGTGGCATTCGGGTTGTTGAACACGAAGCCGGCGGTGAAATCGTCCTCGCGCCAGTCCATCGTCGACCCGATCAGGTAGAGCACGCTCGCTCCGTCGATGAAGAAGGTGCCGCCGCTGGTTTCGATGCGTTCGTCCATCGGATCGGCCTCTGTGACGAAGTCGACCGAGTAGGCGAGGCCCGAACAGCCGCGTCGCGGGGTGGAAAGTTTCACGCCGATTGCATCGTCCGGCGCCTTTTCCATCAACGCGCCGATCCGCGCTTCGGCGGCGGGCGTCAGCGTAACGGCGGCTGGGCGCGGGCGTATCCTGGTTTCGGTCGTCATCTCATATCTCTCCCCCCTCCCACCAACGGGAAGGGATCAAATTACAGCATACCCAGTTCCAACCGGGCCTCGTCGCTCATCTTCGCGGGGTCCCACGGCGGGTCCCACACGATCTCTACCTGCGCGTCGCGAACGCCGGGCACCGCGCCGATGCGCAGTTCCACTTCGCCCGGCATCGATTCGGCCACCGGGCAGTGCGGCGTCGTCAGCGTCATGGTGACGGCAACGTCGCCTTCGTTCGTTACGTCCACGCCATATATAAGGCCCAGGTCGTAGATATTCACGGGTATCTCGGGATCGTAGATGTCCTTGAGCGCGGTAATCACCGCCTCATAGGTGTCGCCGCCCGGCTGGTTGGGATCGGCCCCCACGGGCTTTTCCGACAGGAACCCGTCAAGATAGTCGCGCTTGCGCTCCAGCTTTTCGGCAGGCGATTCGGTCGCGTCTTCAACCTTCGCGCGCGGTGCGGTTTCCACCTTGTCCACTTCCTCGACGGCAAATTTGGGATCGTCGCTCATCCGAATATCCTCCTCGTGCGATCGATGCCTCGGATGAGAGCCTCGATGTCGCTTTCGTCCGAATAGATGCCGAAACTGGCGCGCGCGGTGGCCGGGACGCCAAGGTGGTCCATCAGCGGCTGCGCGCAGTGGTGCCCCGCGCGGATCGCCACGCCTTCCTCGTCCAGGATCGTGCCAAGGTCGTGCGGATGCACGCTGTCCAGCGCAAAGCTGACGATGCCCGCGGCCTCGTCCGGCCCGAACAGCGTAACCGCGTTGGTCGCGCGCAGCGCATCGCGCGCTTTAGCCACCAACGCGCGTTCGTGCGCGTCGATGGCTTCCAGCCCGATGTCCGACACGAAATCCACCGCCGCGCCAAAGGCGATCGCCTCCACAATGGCGGGCGTGCCCGCCTCGAAACGCTGCGGGGGCGGCGCATATGTGGTCTTTTCGAAGGTCACGCGGTCGATCATCGCGCCGCCGCCCTGCCACGGCGGCATGGCGGCGAGGATCTCCTCTTTCGCCCAAAGCGCGCCGATGCCGGTCGGCCCGTAAAGCTTGTGCGCCGAAAAGGCATAGAAATCGCAGCCCAACGCCGCCACGTTCACCGGCAGGCGCGGAACGGCCTGGCAGCCGTCGATCAGGATCTTCGCGCCCACGCCGTGCGCAAGGCGCACCGCGCGCTCCACGTCGAGCACAGAGCCGAGCACGTTGGAAACGTGCGCCAGCGCAACCAGCTTGTGCGCCGGGGTAAGCATCGCTTCCGCCGCGTCGAGATCGATCCGCCCGTCCGCCGTCAGCGGGCAGACGTCGATTTCTATGCCGGTGCGATCGCGCAGCATCTGCCACGGAACGATGTTGGCGTGATGTTCAAGCGTTGAAAGCAGCACGCGGTCGCCCGCCTTCAGGTTCGCCGTGCCCCACGTGTTGGCGACAAGGTTGATCGCCTCGGTCGCGCCGCGCGTGAACACCACTTCGCTTTCCGCGCCGCCGATGAAGGCCGCAACCTTCCTGCGCGCCGCCTCGTAAGCCAGCGTCATTTCGGCCGAGCGGGCATAGACCCCGCGATGCACGGTCGCATAGTCGCGCCCCATCGCGGCCGCCGCCGCGTCGATCACCGCTTGTGGCTTCTGGGCGGTGGCGGCGGTGTCTAGGTAGTGCCAGCGGTTGCCATCCGGGGTCAGCAGGCCGGGCCATGTCATGCTGTTTCCGCTCGTGTCGAGCGCAGTCGGGACGCGCTTCTCGACTGCGCTTGACGCGAACCGAGGGGTGGAGGCTTCCGTCATCCCGCATCCCCCAGAGCTTCCAGCGCCTTGTCGAGCAACGCGGCGGCTTCGCCCTCGTCGCTCATCGCCTCGAATGCGTCGGCCACGAAAGCGCGGATCAGCAGCTTGCGCGCCGCTTCGGGCGGAAGCCCGCGCGCCGCCATGTAGAACGCGGCCGCATCGTCCAGCGCGCCGATCGCGGCGCCGTGCGCGCACTTCACGTCGTCGGCGAAGATTTCCAGTTCCGGCTTGGCGTTGGCGGTGGCGCCCGCTTCCAGCAGCATCGCCTTGAAATTCTGCGCCGCGTCGGTTTTCTGCGCATCGGGCGAAACCTCGATGCGGCCGAGGAAGTTGCCGGTGGAGCGCCCCCACTGGACCGAGCGCACGACCTGGTTCGATGTCGCGTCCGGCTCCGCATGGAGCACGCGCGTCACGAATTCCTGCGTTCCGGTGCCGCCCAGCGTCACCCCGCCGAATTCGAAATGCGCACCTTTGGCAAGCCGCACCTCCACTTCCAGCCGCAGGTAATCGGTGCCGGTGTTGATCGCGAAAATCTCTGCCCGCGCGCCTTCGCCCACGGTCAGGTGAACGCGGTGGAGTTCCGGCCCGGTGCCGTCCAGCACCAGCGTCTTCGCGCGCGTCTCGCCCGGCGCGAGCGTTACCTCTTTCCAGACGTCGAACGCTTGCGGAGCGAAGGCCGCCAGCGCATCGCCATCGGCATAACGCCAGTCCTCGTCACGCGTGGTGGGAAGGGTTGCCGCCTCTCTCACGCCACCGCCTCATAGCCTTCGCGCTCAAGCTCGTGCGCCAGTTCGGGGCCGCCGGACTTCACGATGCGGCCATCCGCAAGCACGTGCACGAAATCGGGCTTCACGTAGTCGAGCAGCCGCTGGTAGTGCGTGATCAGCAGCACCGCCTTGTCGGGCTTGCGCATGATCGAATTGATCCCTTCGCCCACCACGCGCAGCGCATCGATGTCGAGGCCGGAGTCGGTCTCGTCCAGAACGGCGAGCTTCGGATCGAGGATGCCCATCTGCACCATCTCGGCGCGCTTCTTCTCGCCGCCCGAAAAGCCCACGTTCACCGGGCGCTTCAGCATGTCCATGTCAAGCTTGAGCAGCCCCGCCTTCTCGCGCGCGAGCTTCAGGAACTCGCCGCCCGAAAGCGCCTCTTCCCCGCGCGTCTTGCGCTGGGCGTTCAGGCTTTCGCGCAGGAACTGCACGAACGAGACGCCGGGGATCTCGACCGGGTACTGGAAGCCCAGGAACAACCCGGCAGCGGCGCGTTCGTGCGGTTCCATCCCGAACAGGTCCGCACCTTCGAACGTGGCCGAACCGCCGGTCACTTCGTAGCCGGGCCGCCCGCCGAGCGTATAGCCCAGCGTGGACTTGCCAGCGCCGTTCGGCCCCATGATCGCGTGGACCTCGCCCGCGTTGATGGTGAGCGAAAGCCCCTTGAGGATCGGCTTGTCGGCAACGTTCGCGGAAAGATTGGTGATTTCTAGCATGTTCAGTCCTGATGCGTGCGGGCCGGGCGGGCGTCGCGCGGGTTGTGCGCGCGGCCACGGGACGGCCTGGTGTTCTGTCGGGCGCGGCGTTCGTGCCAGCGCGCTTCCATCGCGTCGCGGATATGCGCGGCCGCGCCTTCGGGATCGGCGAGCACCTCGGCAGCGGGCAGGCGGAGCACCTGATAGCCCACTTCGGCAAGGCTCTTGTCGCGGGTGGGGGCGTAGGCCGCGTCCTCGTCGCCATCGAGTTCGACCACCAGCATCAGCGGCTTGCAGGCGAAGTCGACGATGGCCGAACCGATCACGTCCTGGCGGCGGAAGGTGTAGCCACCGGTATCGACCTCGCCCAGCGCCTTGTTGAGCGCGGCCTGCGCCTCGGTGGGATGGCGGCGCATCTCGCGCGCACGGTCGTGCAGCACGTCGAGCCGCTTCTCGTCGATCTGCCAGCCACGCCCCTTCTTCTTGAGGCCGGAGGGCGCATCGTCACTGGGCGCGCGGGTGGAAAGGGTCTTGCGTTCGGTCATCACCCCACGCTCCCTTCCAGAGAGATCGCGAGCAGCTTCTGCGCTTCCACGGCAAATTCCATCGGCAGTTCCTTGAGCACTTCCTTGGCGAAGCCGTTGACGATCAGCGCCACCGCCGCTTCCTGGTCCAGCCCGCGCTGCATCGCGTAGAACAACTGGTCGTCGCTGATCTTGCTGGTGGTCGCTTCGTGCTCGATCTGCGCAGAGGGGTTCTTCACTTCGATATAGGGCACGGTGTGCGCACCGCACCTGTCGCCCAGCAGCAGCGAATCGCACTGGGTGAAGTTGCGCACGCCCTCTGCATTGGGGCCGACGCGCACCAGCCCGCGATAGGTGTTGTTCGACTTGCCCGCGCTGATGCCCTTGGAAACGATGGTGGAACGGCTGCGCTTGCCGTTGTGGATCATCTTCGTGCCGGTATCGGCCTGCTGGCGGTTGTTGGTGACCGCGACGGAATAGAACTCGCCCACCGAATCCTCGCCATTCAGCACGCAGCTGGGATACTTCCACGTAATCGCGCTGCCGGTTTCAACCTGCGTCCAGCTGACCTTGCTGCGCTTGCCCTGGCACAGCGCCCGCTTGGTGACGAAGTTGTAGATGCCGCCCTTGCCCTCGGCATCGCCGGGATACCAGTTCTGCACCGTGGAATACTTGATCTCCGCATCGTCGAGCGCGACCAGTTCCACCACGGCGGCGTGAAGCTGGTTTTCATCACGCTGCGGGGCGGTGCAGCCTTCGAGGTAGGAAACGTAGGCGCCCTTGTCCGCCACGATCAGCGTGCGTTCGAACTGGCCGGTATTCTCCGCATTGATGCGGAAATAGGTGGAGAGCTCCATCGGGCAGCGCACGCCTTCGGGCACGTAAACGAAGGTGCCGTCGGAAAAGACCGCGCAATTCAACGCCGCGAAATAGTTGTCGTGCTGCGGCACGACGCGGCCCAGCCACTTTTTCACAAGATCGGGATATTCGCGGATCGCTTCGCTGATCGAACGGAAGATCACGCCCGCGCTTTCCAGCTCCTTGCGGAATGTGGTGGCGACCGAAACGCTGTCAAACACCGCGTCCACCGCCACCTTACGCGCGCCTTCCACGCCCGCCAGCACTTCCTGCTCTGCAATCGGGATGCCCAGCTTGTCGTAAACCGCCTTGATATCGGGATCGAGTTCGTCGAGCGATTCGAGCTTCTTCTTCGGCTTGGGCGCGGCGTAGTAATAGGCGTCCTGATAATCGATCGGCGGCACGTCCAGCTTCGCCCAGTCGGGCGGCGTCATCGTCAGCCAGTGACGATAGGCCTTCAGGCGCCATTCCAGCATCCATTCGGGCTCACCCTTCTTGGCGCTGATGAATCGCACGGTGTCTTCGCTCAACCCCTTGGGCGCGAATTCCTGGTCGATCTCGGCCGACCAGCCGTGCTCGTACGTCTCAAGCTTCTGCGCGGCTTCGCGCGCGGCGCGGTCGGTAATGCCGTCGGTCAGTTCCACATCTTCACTCATGTCAGATCCCGCTCGTTTCGAGCATTCCGGTTTGTCCCGGAGTTGGCGGCGCGGCGAGGTCGCTCAGCGCGATGCCGGCGAGCGCGGCGCGCAGCGCGTTGTTCACTTGCGGCCAGTGCGGACGAACAGTGCAGCAATCTTCCACCGAACAATCGTGCCCGCCTTCTGTGCAGGCGGAAAGCGCGATCGGCCCTTCCACCGCTTCCACGATATCGGCGAGGCTGATTGCCGCCGCCGGGCGCGCCAGCTTCAGTCCGCCGCGCGCACCGCGCGTGGAATTGAGCAGGCCGGCGGTGGCAAGCTTGCTGACCAGCTTCTGCACGGTCGGCGCGGGCAGGCCGGTTTCGTCGGCCAGCTGCGCGGCATTGACGCGCACCCCGCCACAATGCCGGGCGGCGGCGCTCATCGTCACCACTGCATAGTCTGCCATGCTTGAAAGCCGCATCGCGCGAACCCGCCTTCGGTTTGCTCCGGTAAAAACCGGCAGGCCCGTTAATCGGACCATTCCATTCCGATTATCTATTCATGAAGGCGCATAAACGCAAGGTCAGTCCGGCACTTTCCGTTCGAAATCCGGGGGCAGGCCCGCGTAGCGCGGCCTGGTTTCGCGGTAATGACGCAAGGCCAGAAGCTCTGTAAGAAGCGGCGTATCGCTTTCACCCAGCCGCGAAGGCGTGCGGCCCACGAACAGGCGGATTTCGCGAATCATGTGCGGCTGGTCGTAAAACGCGTTTTCGATGCGCACGATCTCTTCCGGCCCGGTTTCCGGGTCCGCCAGCAGCGCGGCGGCGCGAAAGGCGCGATACTTGCGGGCAAGCTGCTTTGGCGGAAGGCCGAAATACTGGTGGATCAGGCGCTGCAGCTGGCGCCGCGAATAGAGCGCACGGTCGGCAAGATCCTCAACCTTGGGCGAAAGCGATTCGCTCATCCATTGCGTCGTCAGATCGATCAGCCGCACGTGCGGCTCCGGCACGGGCCTGATCGCCGCGGCCAATGTTTCGCTGGCGATCTCCGCCAGGTCGGCGGCAGAGGCGTCGCCGCGGTCATATCGGCGCACCAGATCCTCTCCCAGCCGGGCGAACGCCTCTCCCATCACCGCGCCGGCATCGTACATCCGGTTGCCGTGGTCCGCCGCGGAGAGGCCGGAAAGCGCTGCCCAGCCAAGCGGGGTCAGTGTGGCCGCAAAGGCGTGCCACGGCCCGTCTATCAGCAGGGGCGATGCTTCGGTCTGCGGCGTCAGCAGGTTGATTCGGCTGCTTTTCGCGATCTCTCCGCCGGGCAGGTGGATTTCCCCCGTGCCGCGCAGGAATGCGATGACCAGCCCCATGCCCGCCGCCTGGATATCGGCGATATGCGGCTCGTCGCAGCGCAGCAGCACATACCTGAGGACAAAGGGTTCGAGCGCGGCGGGCGGAGCGACATATTGGAAATCGATAAGCGAACGGCGGACCAACGCATGATTGACCGCGCCATGCGCGGCTTGCGTCTTTCCATCCGATTTGGCGAACGTCCCCGACCCGTCCGCTTCGCTTCCCGAATCCATCTTTATCCGTTCATTTGCCCCGCACGCCCGTCCACCAACGTGAATCCTGTGTTATCCGCGCAAATATCGCAAGTCGCGCATATAAAAAAAGGGCGGCCTGTCGCGTTTGGGACAGGCCGCCTTGAAGTGGAGAACTCGACACATCGCTGCACCGAGCCCTTCGGGTCGCAACACTGTCCTTAAAGGTCGATCCGATTCGGGAATTGTATGGATTCGACAAAATGACCGTTTCGCACACAACTTTGCGTCCGCGCCTGTGACGAAACCGATTAGATTTGTTTAACTTTTGCTACAATCGTGTGCCATTCCGGGATTGCCGCGGCGCAGCATTCTCCCTAGCTTCGGCGCCCATGAACATCCGTCCGCTCGCGCTCTCTGCGCTTCTCCTCGCCTCTGCCTGCGCGCAGGTTCCCGCATCGCAAACCGCACCGGCAACGGCCCCGCCGGTTGCCACCCAGGCAGCCGCCAACGAAAACCCGCAAGCCGGTGCCGCCATGGTTTCCGCGGCCGACCCGCGCGCTGCGGCGGCGGGCGTGGAAATGTTGCGGCTGGGCGGCAACGCCACCGACGCGGCAATCGCAACGATGCTGGCGCTGAACGTGGTGGAACCGCAGAATTCGGGCATCGGCGGCGGCGGTTTCTGGGTGCGCCACGACGGGAAGTCCGGCGCGCTTTCCACTATCGACGGCCGCGAGAGCGCACCGGCCGCCGCCACGCCCGACTGGTTCTTCGGCGCGGACGGCAAGCCCATGCCGTTCCGGCAACTGGCCATCGGCGGCCGCAGCGCGGGCGTTCCCGGCGCGGTGGCGATGATGGCAAAGGCCCACGCCGAGCACGGCAAGCTTCCGTGGGCGACGCTGTTCGGCCCGGCAATCGCGCTGGCGCGTAACGGCTTTGCCGTCAGCGCGCGGATGCACAACGGCCTCAACCTCTATGGCCGCCACGTCGTCGGCTGGGCGAAACAGGTCTATTTCGAGCCCGATGGCGACGCTGTGGCCGAGGGCAAGATGCTGAAACTGCCCGCGTTGGCCGATACGCTGGAACGGCTGGCGAAGGGCGGGCCGGACGTGTTCTACAAGGGAGAAAACCCGCAGAAGATCGCCACCGCGCTCGATACCGCGGCGACCAATCCGTCGAAGATGACCGCCGCCGATATCGAAGGCTACAAGGCGATTGACCGCGCGCCGGTTTGCGAAACCTATCGCAAATACAAGGTGTGCGGCATGGGGCCGCCGTCATCGGGCGGGATCACCGTGCTGATGATCCTGAAGCAGCTGGAACGCTTCGACCTGCACGCGCTGGGGAGCAAATCCCCGGTTGCCTGGCACCTGATCGCCGATTCGGAACGGCTCGCCTATGCCGACCGCAACATGTACATCGGCGATCCCGGCTATGTCAGCGTGCCGGTGAAGGGTCTTCTGGACCCGACCTATCTCGCCAGCCGGTCTGCCCTGATCTCTCCCGATCACATGCTCGCCTCGATCGAGGCCGGCCATCCCGCCGGGGCGCCGAAGCGGGCCAAGGTTCCGTACAAGGACGATCCGGGCACAACCGACCTTGCCGTGGCCGACGCCGCCGGGGACGTGGTTTCCGTGACGACCACGATCAACGGCTATTTCGGATCGGGCATCGCGGTCGACGGCTATATGCTCAACAACGAGCTTCCCGATTTCGACGCCAACCCGTCGCCGGACGGATACCTTGCCGCCAACGCCGTGGCTGGCGGCAAGCGCCCGCGCAGCTCGATGGCGCCCACCATCGTCTATGGCCCTGACGGCAAGGTGCGCCTTGCCATCGGCGCGGCGGGCGGGGCGACGATCATCTGCCAGGTCGCCAAGGCGATCATCGGCGTGATAGACTGGGACATGACCGCGCAGCAGGCGATCGCCACGGGGCTGATCTTCGCGCCGTCGACCAAATTCGCCGTTGTAGAGCAGGGCAGCGACCTTGAACCGCTGGTTCCCGCGCTCAGGGCGATGGGCGAGGATATCAAGGTCGCGCCGCTGGGACTGAAGGCCAACGCGGTGGAACGGGTGAACGGCAAATGGGTCGGCGCGGCCGATCCGCGCAGCGAAGGCGTGGCGATGGACACCGCCGGCAACGTGACGCAGATCGTGCGCCGGTCCAACAGCCTGAACGGCGCGCACGAATGACGCGCTGACCAGCCCCTCCCCATGACCACGCGCGGCACCGGCCCGGTCGGGTCGGGCCGCGCGGCGTCTCTTCCCACAACATAGCGCACGCGCGGTTGCCGTCGCGTCTGGCGGCGATTACACCCGCTGACACATCCGTTCCGGCAGAGAACGGCGTAGAGAGGGCAACGCGTGCAGCTTTCAGACTTTTCCGCCTACCCGAACCTTGTCGCCATGTTCCTCGACCGCGCACGCGAACGGGGGGACAGCCCCTTCCTGTGGGCGAAGCGCGGCGGCCAATGGCAATCGATATCGTGGCGCGAAGCGGTGGACCGCGTGTGCCTTCTGGCCGAAGGGCTGCGCCGCCTGGGCCTGCAGGACGGCCAGCGCGTGATGCTGGTAAGCGAAAACCGGCCCGAATGGTGCCTGACGGACCTTGCGATCATGGCCGCCGGGCTGGTTTCGGTGCCAACCTACATCACCAATACCGAACGCGATCACCTGCACATCCTGGAAAACTCCGGCGCGCGCGCGGTGATCGTATCCAGCGCAAAGCTGGCCGCGCCTCTGCTTCCCGCCGCGCTGCGCGCGCCCTGTGCCGAACACGTGATCGGCATCGAACCGTTGAAGCAGGCGCAATCGGGCACGCTCAACTTTCACGACTGGGAAGGCCTGATGGAAGGCGACGCCGCGCTGGCGCGCGCGGCGGTGCACCGGCGCATCGAATCGATCGGGCGAAAGGATACCGCCTGCATCATCTACACCAGCGGCACCGGAGGCGCGCCGCGCGGGGTTATGCAGCACCACGGATCGATCCTGTGCAACGTGGAAGGCGCGGCCGAGATCCTGGCCAACGATTTCGGCTGGGAGGATGAGGTGTTCCTGTCCTTCCTGCCGCTCAGCCACGCCTATGAACACACCGGCGGCCAGTTCCTGCCGATCGGCATGGGATCGCAGATCTATTATTCCGAAGGGCTGGAAAAGCTTGCCAGCAATATAGAGGACGTGCGCCCCACGATCATGGTCGTGGTGCCGCGCCTGTTCGAAGTGCTGCGCGCGCGCATCATGAAGCAGGTGGAAAAGCAGGGGAAGGTCGCGGGCTTCCTGATGGACAAGGCCCTGGCGATTGGCGACCGCGCGGCGCAAGGCAACCGCAAGCTGGCCGATTACCCGATGAGCTTCCTGCTGGAACACACGCTGCGGCCCAAGATCCGCCAGCGTTTCGGCGGCCGGATCAAGGCCATGGTTTCGGGCGGCGCGCCGTTGAACCCCGATGTCGGCGTGTTCTTCGATGCGATGGGCCTCACCATGCTGCAAGGCTATGGCCAGACAGAGGCCGGGCCGGTGATCAGCTGCAACCGCCCCGCCGCCGGGCTGAAGATGGATACCGTCGGCCCGCCGATGAAGGGCGTGGAGGTGAAGATCGCCGACGATGGGGAAATCCTGGTGCGCGGCGAACTGGTGATGCACGGATACTGGCAGAACCAGGCGGAGACGGAGCGCGCGATTCCCACTTCCGGGCAGGACGCGGGCTGGCTGCACACCGGCGACATCGGCCATATCGACGAAAACGGCCGCATCTGCATCACCGACCGCAAGAAGGACATGATCGTCAACGACAAGGGCGACAATGTCTCGCCCCAGAAGATAGAAGGGATGCTGACGCTCCAGCCCGAAATCGCGCAGGCGATGGTGAGCGGGGACAAGCGGCCCTATATCGTCGGCCTGATCGTGCCCGATGCGGAATGGACGGTGGAATGGTGCCGGGCAGAGGACGAGAAGTTCGACATACCCACGTTGCAGGATCTGCCCGCCTTCAGGAATGCGATCCGCACGGCGATAGACCGGGTGAACAAGGACTTGTCCGTTACCGAAAAGGTGCGCCAGTTCACCTTCGCGGACGAGGCCTTTTCCATCGAGAACGAGGAAATGACGCCAAGCCTGAAAATCCGCCGCCACAAGATCCGCGACCGCTATGGCGAGCGGGTGGATGCGCTTTACAAGGCCTGAGCAACATAAGGACCGGCCTCGTTCGGCCGGGCGTCAGCCCCAGTCAGCCCCTCAAGCCGCTTCCTTCTCCACGTAGTCGGGAAAGAAGCTGGGTGCGCGGGTGGACCAGCCGGGCGCGGTCGCCGCGGCTTCGCTGATCGACTGCAGCAGTCCCTTGCGGCGTTCAGGCCGAATCTGCGGCAAGGCGGCGGCACCGCAGAACGCGGCCGGAAGCCACGGGCGCGCATCGGCGCCCAGCAGGCGTTCGTAAAGAAAGCGATAGGCCGAAAAGCAGGAAAGCCGTTCCTGCGCCAGGTCGAAGGCCGAAACGCGCACCAGCTTGCCGATGAAATCGTCCACGCCATCGAACCCGCCGCTGCGCGGCATTGCGCGGCGCAGCGTCTTCAATTCCTGGTAGGCGACATACTGGCCGCGGATCGACGCGGCCTCCTCACTATCGCGCGCCCACAGGCGGAATGCGTCCTGCCGGCCCAGCCCGACATCCAGGCTGCGCTTGATGTAACGCTGCTCGGCAGCAGAGAAGCTGGCGAATTCACGCAGTTCGGCAATGGCCAGCGATGCGAAGTCGGTATTCGACATGCCCCGTCTCCTGATGCCGCAAATCCCCTGTCGGCGGCAGGGAGAAGGAGACCACATGATGGTTAACAAGCAGCTAACCCGGTGTGCGTGCCGGGGCGGAAAAGCGCCTTAATGCCCTATTCGATCACCCCCGGCGGCGATAGCGAAAGTACCACACTTCATGGCCATAGACGCTCCGCGCCTTGGCCTCGTAACGCGTTTCGGGCCAGCCCGACGGGCGCACCATGAAATCCTTCGGGCGCTTTGCCAGCCATTCGAAGGCATCGGTATGCCGCTGCATCACCATCAGCGCATGGCGCAGGTAAACCGCGTGATCGGTGCCGAAGCGGAACTCTCCCCCCGGTTTCAGCTTGCGCGCGAAAAGCTCCACCGGCCCGTCGTTCATCATCCGCCGCTTGGCATGGCGCGCCTTGGGCCAGGGATCGGGGTGGAGCAGGTAGAGCATCGTCAGCGCACCGTCGGGAACGCGATTGAGCACTTCCAGCGCGTCGCCGTGATGGATGCGCACGTTGGCCAGCGGCGGGTGCGCGGGGGTGCCATCGGAATTGCGATCGCCATCGACGTGCATCAGCGCCTGCGCCACGCCGTTGAGGAACGGTTCCGCGCCGATGAAGCCGTGGCTGGGCAGCATGTCGGCACGCTCCGCCATGTGCTCCCCGCCGCCGAAGCCGATCTCGAAATGCAGCGGGCAATCGTGGCCGAACAGCCGCTCTGCCGTCACCGGCCCGTCGGCGGGCACGGCGATCTGCGGCAAGAGGTTGTCCACCAGCGCCTGCTGGCCCTTGCGCAGGGGCTTGCCCTTGGCGCGGCCATAGAGACGGTTGAGCGTAGTGGGATCGCCGGGCTTGTTCGCGGTCATGCGCGGGCGATTGGCAGCGCGGACGCGCCAATGCAAGCCGCGCGCGTCACATGTACATCTTGAGCTTCGGCCACAGCTTGCCGATCGGCGGGGTCACGCCCTTGCAGAAGGCAATCACCTTGCCGTTTTCATGCGCCATCGCCCATTTCGAATAGGTCTTGCCCAGCACGGTCATCTGCCGGCAATAGGGCTTCAGGTCTTCCGGATTGTGCTGGACCACCAGCAGGTTGACCGGGTGCTGCCCCTGCAAACCCCAGAGATAGAACTGGTTATGCCCCGAAAGCGCGGGCGGCAGGCCGTGGCCGTAAAGGTCCAGCGCCGAAGCTTCGCCGTAATTGTCCACCTTGATGCCCGTCGCCGCGCGGTCTGCGGGCGGAATGCGGTTCCACGCCGCCTCCACCTGGTGCGTGAAATCGTGCCAGCCCACCTGGTCGGCAAAGACCTGCGGCAACACGGTGCCCCTGAAGCTGCGCTCCTGCTGCTGCGGCGCGATGCCGGTGCGCTGCATATAGGCGGCAAGCGCGGACGGTGAGAGGACCGGCAGGGCAACCGGCGCGGCAAGCGCCGAAACGGCGACGCCCGCCGTAACCAGCAGGCCCGCAACCGCCTTTCCGATGGCGCCGCGCACCATGGGCGCAAGCGCGACCGCGCCGATCGCGAACAGCGTGGGATACAGCGGGGCAAGGTAATAATCCTTGCCGTGCCCCGCCCGCACGATAACGAACACCACCGCACAGGCGATGACAAGGAAACGCAGGTCTTTCAGCCGCTTGACGAAAAACGGCGCGACCAGCCCGGCGATCCACAGCGGCGCAAGGGCCGGGTTCATCACCAGCACCTGGTTGCCCAGGAACGGCAACAGGGGAACGTCCACGTTCTTGCCGTCCGCCGCGGCCCCCAGTTCAAGGAACGGGAAGCCGTGCGCCCATTGCCAGACGAACGACGGCAGCGCGACCAGCGCCGCGATCGCCGCGCCGGTCCAGAAGGCCGGACGCGCGAACACCCGGCGTTCGGGCGTCAGCAGCAGGCCGATCGAAACGCCGGCCATCCAGAACACCATCGAATACTTTATCTGCAACGCCGCGCCCGCGACCAGCCCGGCCCAGATCAGGGCGTGGCCGTCTTCATCGCGCAGCCCGCGCACGACAAGCCAGGCCACCAGCGTCCAGGCCAGCGGATCGAAGGCCGATGTGTTGAGCGTGGCGGTAATGCCCATCAGCATGGGCGCAATCGCGGATGCCAGCGCGGCAAGACCCACGGCGAGGCCGTTGCCACCCAGCAGTCGCGCGAACCGCACCGCCAGCCACACCAGCGCGCCCGCCGCCAGCGCGGCGGGAAGGCGCACACCCCACGCGCCCAGCCCCAGCTTGTAGAGCGCGGCGGCCAGCAAGGGCACGCCGGGAGGCTGGTCGACATAACCGAACGCGGGATGCTGGCCGCAGACGATGAAATAGAGCTCGTCGCGAAACAGGTCGTACCGTCCCGCCAGGGCGGCGTGGAACGCGAATACGGCCAGCCCGCAAGCCAGCGCCGCGATGTCCCCGCGCGCGGGGACGGGCACAGTTTGCGCGCGTGTCCGGTCCATCTTGTTCCTCCCTGCGCCCTGAGCGACAACTGTATTACAAATACAACACACCCTGTCCACCCGTGCCTGTTGCAAGCATTGAAGCGCCACAGGGGTTGAGGTTGGCCGCCCGTTCCGGCTAGCGCCGCGCGCATGCAACACCTGATGTCCCTTATTGCCGAACAGCCGGCCTGGGCGCAGACCGTGATCGGCCTTGTGCTCCTTGCTGTCGCCGCGCTGGCGCTCAATTTCCTGCTCAAGCACGTGCTGCTGCGCGCCGCCGCGCCGTTCCTCGACGAACGCAGCCTGACGGCGGACAAGGCGGCGACACGGCTTGCCACCGCGGTTCCGCTGCTGGTCATCTCGCGCGGGATCGCCTTCGTCCCCAACCTGCCGGACGAGGCGGTGACGCTGATCGCCAACGTCGCGCGCGCCACGATCATCCTGTCCGTCGCCATGGCGGTGAGCCAGGGGCTGAATTACGTGGACGAGCTTTACCGCCGTCGCCCGGAAGCGCGCAGCCGGCCGATCAAGGGCTATCTCCAGGTCGTCAAGATCGTGATCTATTGCGCGGCGGCGATCATGATGATCTCCGCCCTGATCGACCAGTCGCCGCTGCTGCTGCTATCCGGGCTGGGTGCGATGGCCGCCGTGCTGATGCTGGTGTTCAAGGACACGATCCTCTCGCTTGTCGCCAGCGTGCAACTGGGCAGCAATGACATGCTGCGCGTGGGCGACTGGATCACGATGCCCGACATGAACGCCGACGGCGACGTGATCGACATCGCGCTGCACACGGTGAAGGTGCAGAACTTCGACAAGACGATCGTCACCATCCCGACCTACAAGCTGATCGCGGAAAGTTTCCAGAACTGGCGTGGGATGAGCGACACGGGCGCGCGGCGGATCAAGCGGGCATTGTTGATAGACCAGAACGCGATCCGCTTCCTGACCGGCGACGAGGTATCGGGCCTGCGCAAGTTCCGCCTGCTGGACGAATACCTGGCGGGCAAGGACGCGGAAATCCGCGCGTGGAACGAAAGCGAACTGCCGGCCGATACCGATTCGGTGAACGCGCGGCGAATCACCAACATCGGCACGCTGCGCGCCTATATTACCGCCTATCTGCGGGCGAATGCGCGAATCAGCGACGGGATGACGCTGATGGTGCGCCAGTTGCCGCCCGGGCCGCAGGGCCTGCCGCTGGAAATCTATTGCTTCGCCACGACAACCGAATGGGCGAAATACGAAGCCATCCAGGCGGACATATTCGATCACCTTCTGGCGATCCTGCCCGAATTCGGCCTGCGGCTTTACCAGCAGCCCAGCGGCATGGACCTGGCCGCACTTCGCGCGAAGGCGGCCTGACACCCGCTTCGCGCACAACAGAACGGCCCGCCATCGCTGACGGGCCGTTCCGGGATTGTCACTTCAGGAGCGAATATCAGGCGGCTTCGGCCGCATCCTCCGGATCGCGCAGCACATAGCCGCGGCCCCAGACGGTTTCGATATAGTTTTCACCGCCGCAGGCATGGGCAAGCTTCTTGCGCAGCTTGCAGATGAACACGTCGATGATCTTCAGTTCCGGCTCGTCCATCCCGCCATAAAGGTGGTTGAGGAACATTTCCTTGGTCAGCGTGGTGCCCTTGCGCAGCGAGAGCAGTTCCAGCATCGCGTATTCCTTGCCGGTCAGGTGAACGCGCGCGCTATCGACTTCCACGGTCTTCGCGTCGAGGTTCACGGCCAGCTTGCCGGTGCGGATGACCGACTGCGAATGGCCCTTCGAACGGCGCACGACCGCGTGGATACGCGCGACAAGTTCTTCGCGGTGGAAGGGCTTGGTCACGTAATCGTCGGCACCGAAGCCGAAGCTGCGGACCTTCGAATCCATCTCGGCAATGCCCGACAGGATCAGCACCGGCGTCTGCACCTTGGCGACGCGCAGCTTCTTCAGCACGTCATACCCGTGCATGTCGGGCAGATTGAGATCCAGAAGGATAATGTCGTAATCATAGAGCTTGCCGAGATCGAGGCCTTCTTCCCCGAGATCGGTCGAATAGACGTTGAAGCCTTCGGCGGTGAGCATAAGCTCGATTGCCCGCGCAGTGGTCGGCTCGTCCTCGATCAGTAGAACCCGCATCGAATTGACCCCCTGTTTACCTGTCCCCGTGGCTTAACCCCAACGCAATGGGTCTTGCCCGTCATTAACCATATGACCAATGAAGAAGAAAGGTTAATTCTTCGTAAATCCTTGAATTGCGGCGAGTCGTTGTTTGAGGATCACACCCGGCCGGGGAAACCGCTGGCCTGAACCTATGCCCCCGGCACACCCAGGCTCTGGCCCGCTTCCTTGATGCGGCGCGTCTGGGCGGTGTCGTTCCGGAACGCGGCGAGCGCGTCTTTCAGCGCCTGTGCGGCCTTGCCCGTCTCGCCCAGTTGCATGCGGCTGCGCATCAGCATGATCCAGCCGTCGGCGTTATCGGGGTTGGCCTTCAGCTTGGCTTCCAGCCCGTCGACCATACCGTGCACCATCGCGTCCTGCTGGCCCTTGGGCAACTGCGCGGCGGCCTGCATTTCGTCGCGGCTCGGACCGGGGATCGCCGCCGATGCCTTTTCGGCGCCGTCCGTCACCATGCCGCCCTTCGGCGCGGCGAACTGCGTTTCGGCCAGCCGTTTGGAAACGTCGATATCGTTCTTCTTCGCGACCGTTTCGATCACGTCGCGGATATCCTGCGCATAGGGCGCATCCTCTGGCGTATCCTTCAACAGCGCGAACCACGCGTCGATCGCCTTGCGGTGCTGCCCCTTCAGGTCCATCGCCACCGCCTTGAAATATCGCGCGCGCGCATCCTTGGGGTCCAGCTTCAGCGCGCGATTGAAAGCGCGCATCGCATCGGCGGGAATCTTGCCCTCTTCCTTGCTGGCCAGAACCAGCGACTCTCCCAGGAAAGAAAACGTCTGCGCGTTATCGGGGTCCAGCGTGGTCGAACGCTTCAGCGCGGTCGCCGCTTCGGCATATTGTTCGGTCTGGAAATAGGACCAGCCCAGCATCCGCCAGCCTTCGGCATCGTCGGGGTTGTCCTTCAGCTTGGCTTCCAGCTTCGCGATCACCTCGTCCACCGAGGGCTGCGCCGATGCGCTGGCCGTGTCGGCGGGCGGCGGGGGAGGCGGCGCTTCCGACGAACTGCCGCGATTGATGGCAATGCCCGCGGCAACGACCGCCACGACTGCCGCCAGGCCCAGCAGGATGCGCCCCGCCAAGGACCCTCCGCCCGCACCCGATGCCGCCGGTGTGGGGGTCGGTTCGCTCATCTCGTGCTCCTTGCGCCTGTCGCGGCCGCGCTTCCGGCCCCTCGCAGCGCGGGCATATCCCGCTGCAAGCGCAAGTTGCAAGGCGCACGGCGAAGGCAAGCGAATGCAATCGCTGCAAAATGCGGGGTGGCAATCGCGGGCGCATTCGCTAATGTCTCGCAAAGACAGGGGTCGCTTAACAAAAATTCGGGCAGGCGCGCGCAGATGCGCCGCCCTTCGACGTTGCGGGGGGACGCGCGCCGGTGAGCGAAATCTACAAGGTAGCGATCATCGGGTCTGGGCCGGCGGGCATGAGCGCCGCCAGCCAGGCCGCGGTACGGGGCATGAGCCACGTGCTGCTGGAAAAGACCGACCACCTTTCGGACACGATCTTCAAATACCAGAAGGGCAAGCACGTCATGGCGACGCCCAACCAGCTCATCCTGCGGGCTGGCGGCGAACAGGCCTTCGATGCGGGCAAGCGCGAGGAGATCCTCGACAAGTGGAATTCGCGCACCAGCGAGCTTGGCGTGAACGTCAAATACAATGCAGAGGTAAAGGCGATCCGCGGCACCGGCCCCGAAATTGCGGGCAGCGTGCAGAAGATCGTGATCCGCCGGCGCGGCAAGCCGGACGAGGTGAAGGAAGTCCAGCGGCACGAACCGCCTTACGAACTGACGCTGACCAACGGCGAGACGATCGTTGCCGAAAACGTGATCCTGGCGATCGGCACGCAGGGCAACCCCAACCTTGTGCGCGCGCCCGGCGGCGACCTTGCGCACGTCACCTACCAGCTGGACGATCCCTACGCGATCGTGGACGAACACATCATCGTCGTGGGCGTGGGCGACGCGGGGATAGAGAACGCGCGCGGCCTGGTGGAAGACCCGGCGCAGGGCAATGTCGTCACCATCCTCAACCGCAAGCCCAAGTCGGCCAACGTGCGCGAAAGCTTCGCCACCGCGAAAGAACCCAACGCCAAGGCGCTGGTCGAGGACGACGAGGCGGGCAAGCTTACGATCCGGTACGAAACCGAAGTGAAGCAGGTTGAGCCCGAATGGGTGACGCTGGACACGCGCGACGGCGAAGAGAGGATACGTTGCGACCGGATCATCGCGCGCATCGGGTCGGCCCCGCCGCGCGCCTTCGTGGAAGGCTGCGGCATAGAATTCGCCAGCGACGACCGGCTGGCATTCCCCACGCTTTCCCCGCAGTTCGAATCCACCGCGCCCGGCGTGTTCGTAATCGGCGCGCTCGCCGGTTATCCGCTGATCAAGCACTGCATGAACCAGGGCTATGACGTCATAGAGTTCATCGCCGGCAATACGGACCTGAAACCGGCGGACGAGCCGCTGCTGGCCGAGAAGTTCGCGGACCTGCCGGGCAACCGTTCCGTCGACGAATGGCTTGAGCTGCTGCGCACCAACATCACCATCCTCGAAGGGATGACGAGCCTGCAGATGCGCGAGTTCATGCTCGATTCGGACGCGCGCGCCTATCGCAAGGGCGATGCGATCTTCGAAAAGAACGATCCCGGATCGTCGCTTTTCGCGATCGCCGAAGGGTCGGTCCACGTGCGTATCGATCCGAACGACCCGAGCAAGGTGGTGCCGATCGGCAAGGGGTCCATCTTCGGCGAGGTGGGCCTGATCTCTGGCCGCCGCCGCGGCGCGACCATCGTGGCCGCCGAAGATGCGATCTGCGTGGAAATCAGCCGCAATGCCGCGCTGAAACTGCAAAGCCAGGTGCCCAGCGCCAAGCGCGCGATAGAGCGCATTTCCACCGAGCGTCAGTTGTTGCAGATGTTCGGCTCCGGCCTGACGACGGACGACATCCGCGAAGTGGTGGATACCGCGAAGATCGAACAGGTGCCCGCCGGCAAGGCGATCATAAACGAAGGCGACGACGGCAAGGACATCTTCGTGATCCGCGTCGGGTCGATGATCGTGGAAAAGGAAGTGGGCGGAAAGCCCGTGTTCCTCTCATACCTGCCGGCCGGCTCATACGTGGGCGAAATGGCGCTGATCGACGGCGGCCAGCGCACCGCCACGGTGCGCGCGGCGATCAAGTCCGAAGTGATCCACGTGGACGGCGACGCGTTCCAGCGCGTGCTCGATTCAAAACCCGCGCTGGTGGCCAAGGCGCGCGAGGACATGGAACTGCGCCGCCGAACCAACGCGCTGATCGAATCGCGCAAGGGTTCGATGTCGAGCGTGGTCGATCTCTATTCCGAACAGGCCAACTTCCTTGTCAGCCAGGGGCTGGGCGAAGCAACCGACGTGCTGCTGATCGACGAGCGGCTGTGCGTGGGCTGCGACAACTGCGAAAAGGCCTGCGCCGACAGCCACGACGGCCTTTCGCGGCTCGACCGCGAGGCGGGCAAGAGCTTTGCGCACCTCCACGTGCCGACGTCCTGCCGCCACTGCGAACACCCGCACTGCATGGCCGATTGCCCGCCCAACGCGATCCATCGCGGGCCGGACGGCGAAGTGTTCATCGACGATACCTGCATCGGTTGCGGCAATTGCCAGCGCAACTGCCCCTATGGCGTGATCCGCATGGACAAGGTGCCGCCGAAGAAGCCGTCGCTGCTTTCGTGGCTGTTCTTCGGGCGCGGGCCGGGACCGGGCGAACCGCCATACAAGTGGTCCAGGAAGAACACGCATTACACCGGCGATCCCGCTGTCGACGAAGCGATTGACCGCAAGAAGGCGATCAAGTGCGACATGTGCGCGGGGATAGACGGCGGCCCTTCGTGCGTGCGCGCCTGCCCCACCGGCGCGGCGATCCGCGTAAGCCCGGACGAGTTCCTCACCGTATCGCGGCTTGAGCGGGAGAGCATGTGATGGCGACGACCGCGCATGGCCCCGACCAGGGCGATTTCGAAACCGCGGCAACCGCGGAGGACACCACCACCACCCGCGAACCCCGGCGCGGCCGCACCCGCCGCGTGCGCCAATCGGGGCACGAAGGGTTCCTGACATATGCCGGCGGGCGCTGGTGGAAGGTTTCCGCGCTGCTCGCGATTGCGCTGATCGCGCTCTACATCTTCGTGCCGCTGCCCCGGCAGCACTTTGGCGGAACCTGGCTGGGCTATACGCTGGGCACAGCAGGCGCGCTGCTGATCCTGTGGCTTACGATGCTGGGCGTGCGCAAGCGCGCGATCACGCCCGGCCGGTGGAGCCTGAAAGCGTGGACCAGCGCGCACGTCTGGCTGGGGCTGTGCCTGATCGTGATCGGCACGCTGCACACCGGCTTCGACCTAGGCTGGAACGTCCACACGCTGGCCTGGGCGCTGATGATGATCGTGATCCTGTCCGGCCTGTTCGGTGTGTGGCTTTATGCCACGGTGCCGCAGGCGCTTTCGGCGAACCGCTTCGACGAGGAAGGCGCGATCACCGAAAAGCAGATGATAGAGGCTTTGCGCTCGCTGGACCGGCAGCTGCACGAAGCGGCCCAGCCGCTTGACCGCGAAAGCGCCGCGCTGGTGGAGGGCAGCCTTGAGGAAGATCCCTTCGCGGGCAACGTGTGGAACCGGCTGACCGGCAATTATCCGCGCTGCGCCACGCGCGATGCCACCGTGCGGCTGCGCGAAGGGCGCGCCTATCGCCCGCGAACGGCGGACGACCCGCTGGACAAGGTCGATGCCTTGCTTGCGCGCAAGCAGGGCATGCTCGACCGGATGCGCCGGCACCTGAAGCTGAAATCATGGCTGCAGGCGTGGCTCTATATCCACGTTCCGGTCACCTTCGCGCTGATCGCCGCGCTTTCCGCCCATATCGTTTCCGTCTTCTTCTATTGGTGAGGCAAGAGAGATGACCTTCCTTGTCCGCCAGATCGCCCTCAAGTCCGATGGTACGGAGATCGTCCGCGCATCGCAGGTAGAGGGTGACGAGCTTGCCATCGGGCGCGATTCGTCATGCGGCATCCACTTGCCCGACCTTGCCGTGGACCCGCGCCATGCGATGATCCGGCGCGCGGGTGACGACGCGCTGACCATCGAATCGATCGGCGAACAGCCGTTCGAACTCAACGGACGCAGCACCACGCGCGGCGAGATCGACCTTGCCGAAGGCGCTGAACTTGCCTTCGGCGGGCACCGCATCCAGGTTTCGCGCGACGGCGAAACGGGATTTCCCGATTTCGCGGTGCGCCGCGTGTCCGCGCTTTCGGAAAGCGCCGAGGACCGCGACCTGGGATCGGTCTATACGCTGAAGGGCCTGCTGCCCGGAAAGCGTATGTCGGCATGGACGTTCGCGATCCTGGTGCTGGTCGCCTTCCTCGCCTTCCCGGTCTGGAGCTATCTTACCTACCAGCCGCTGGCGCTGCACAAGGACGCCCGCCGCCCAGCCGGATGGCATGCGGACATGGTGTGGTCGTCGGGCCATCTTTCGGATGCGCACAAGAAGCTGAAGGGCGATTGCCAGGCCTGCCACGTCGATGCCTTCGTGGCCGTGCGCGACAATGCCTGCCTCACCTGCCACACAGACGATGCGCACCAGCACATTGCCGACCGGCCGGGGCAGAGCGCCGTCGAACGGCTTACGCTGGCACGTGGCACGCCGACCGGACTTGCCGGATTGCAGCGGTCGGTCGCGCTGATGTTCAACCGTCCGCCGGGCAGGTGTGTCGAATGTCACACCGAACACACCGGCGCCGGTGCTATGCCCGCAACCCGCCAGAAGTTCTGCACGGATTGCCACGCCGGGATGAAGAAACGCCTGCCAGATACGACCATCGGCGACGCCGCCGATTTCGGGACGGACCACCCGCAATTCCGCCCCGCCATCGTGGTTGACCCGGCACCCGAACAGCCGCTGCTCAAGCGCGTGGCGTGGACGCCGGACCTGCGTGAGAACGACGGGCTGAAGTTCACCCACAAGCAGCACCTGTCGAAAACCAACGCGGTCGCCCAGATGGTGATTCGCCGCCCCGCACTCTACAAGGGCGAAAAGGCACTGGATTGCCAGGATTGCCACAAGGTCGACGCCACGGGCGTCCGGTACCAGCCGGTGAAGATGGAGCAGGCCTGCGAAACCTGCCACACGCTCAACTTCGACCGGGTGGACGGCACCTTCCGCAGCCTTCAGCACGGCAAGCCCGCGCAAGTGGTGGCAGACCTGCGCGCGTTCTATCGCGGCACCGGGCCGGTGCGTCCGCCGAACCTTTCGGGTCTTTCGCGCCGCCAGCCGGGCGAAGCCGCGCGGCAATCGAACGCGGCGGACTATGCGCGCGCGGTGCGCTTCTATCCGACGCGCGCGAGCCAGGCGATCGCGGCGGTCTTTACCAAGGGCGGGATGTGCTATGACTGCCACGTGGTAACGCGCACCGGCACGGCGGCGACCGGCGGCTTCGCGGTCGAAAACGTCGCGCAGAACACGCGTTATTACCACACCGGCTGGTTCAGCCACAAAGACCACACCAAGTCCGACTGCCAGACCTGCCACACAAAGGCGGAAACATCGAACGACGCAAACGACCTGCTGGTGCCGGGGCTTGACGGGCCGGGCGGTTGCCGCACGTGTCACGTGGGTGAGGCGGGCACGCACCTTGCCTCGATCAAGGTGAAAGACCCGGTCGATTCAAGCTGTGCGATGTGCCATTCCTATCACATGGACAACGGCCCCCCGTGGGAACCGAAGGACAAGCGCAAGCAGCAGATGCACACCGCGGATGCCGCCACGCCAACCCGGCTGAGCCAGGCGGCGGCGCGCTGATCGATGGCCGGGGGCACGCCATGCTGATCGCACAGATCACCGACATCCACCTGGGGTTCGAACCGGATACGCCGGGCGAATTCAACCGCCAGCGGCTGGATCGCACGGTCGCCGCGCTGAAAGCGCTCGACCCGCAGCCAGACATGCTGCTGGCCACCGGAGACCTGATCGACCGCGGCGACACCGAAAGCTACGAACGCCTGAAGGAGGCGCTGACCGGCCTGCCTTTCCCGGTGCACATGGCGCTGGGCAACCATGACGACCGTGCGAATTTCAACGCGGCCTTCCCAGAGTACGACTATGCCGACGGCTTCCTGCAATACGAGGTCGACACGCCGGACCTGCGCATCCTGGTGCTCGATACGCTGGAAGAAGGCCGCCACGGCGGCGCTTTCTGCCCAACGCGCGCAAAATGGCTCTCGGCCCGGCTTGACGAGCAGCCGGACAGACGGACGCTGATCGTCCAGCACCACCCGCCGGTCGAAGTCGGGATTCCCTGGATGAACACCGATCCGGCAGAACCCTGGGTCGAGCAGCTCGCATCATGCCTGCGCGGCCGCGAAAACGTGATCGGGCTGGTCTGCGGGCACATCCACCGCGCGATCACGACCCACTGGGAAGGCCTTGTGGTGGCGACTTGCCCGTCCACCGCACCGCAAGTGGCGCTGGACCTTCGGCCCATTGATCCCGGCACGCCCGACCAGCGCGAACTGATCATTGCCGATCCACCCGGTTATGCGCTGCACTGGTGGAACGGGCGCGAGCTTATCACGCACTGGAACACGGCAGAGGACCATGCCGTGCTCGCCCGCTATGACGCGAACCTGCAAGGGATGATCCAGCACATGCTGGCCGAACGCCCCGACGGCGGCGCGAGCAGTGGCGCGCTGGCGCCCGAATAGGGCGGAAACCGCCGCTGCCTGCGCAAGCATCGGAAATCAGCGCACGGCAGCCAGCTTCTTCTGCCGCCGCCGCTGCACCGAGCTGCCAATGCCGATCGCTTCGCGGTACTTGGCGACGGTGCGCCGCGCGAGATCGAAGCCTTTTTCCTTCAGCAGATCGACCAGCGTATCGTCCGACAGGATCTTCTTGGGGTCTTCGGCATCGATCAACTGGCGGATCGCGGCCTTCACCGCTTCGGCCGAAACCGCCCCGTCACCATCGGCCGACGCCACGCCCGAGGTGAAGAAATATTTCAGCTCGAACGTGCCGCGTTCGCAATGCAGGTACTTGTTCGACGTTACGCGGCTGACGGTCGATTCGTGCATTTCGATCGCCTCGGCCACCGCGCGCAGCGTCAGCGGCTTGAGGTGCGAAACGCCGTGGCGGAAGAACCCGTCCTGCTGCTTCACGATCTCCGCCGCGACTTTCAGGATCGTCTTCTGCCGCTGGTCGAGCGCCTTTACCAGCCAGTTGGCATCGGCCAGCTTCTCGCCCAGCCACGCCTTTGCGTCTTTCGCCACGCAGGCCCCGCGCATCTCGACATAATAGCTGCGGTTCACGATCAGGCGCGGCAACGTTTCCTGGTTCAGTGCGATGTCCCAGCCGCCTTCTTCCCCCGGCGATATCAGCACGTCGGGCACAACCGCGCCCGCCGGCCCGTCACCGAAACGCAGGCCGGGCCTTGGATCGTATCCGCGCAGTTCGGCCAGCATGTCGGCGAAATCCTCGTCGTCCACGCGGCACATCCGCTTCAACCGCGCCAGGTCGCCGCGCCCGATCAGGTCAAGATTGTCGAGCAATGTCGCCATGCAGGGATCGTAGCGGTCGGCCTCGCGCGCCTGCAGGGCCAGGCATTCGCCCAGATCGCGCGCGCCCACGCCGGTGGGATCGAGCGACTGGACCAGCACCAGCGCCTCTTCCACCTCTACCAGCGCAACGCCAAGGTTATCGGCCACTTCGCGCAAGGGCACGGTTATGTATCCGGCCTCGTCAAGCTGGTCGATCAGCCAGCGCGCGAGGAACAGCGCGCGATCATCCTTCGCGACTATGCCGATCTGCGCATGAAGGTGTTCGGCCAGCGTCTCTGCAAAGTCGCCACGCTCGTCGATATCGGGCGCTTCGCCGCCGCCCGTGCCCGCGCTGCTCCAGTCGCTGCCGCTTCCTTCCGCCCGCGCGCCGTCACCGGTATCGCGGTCGGCGTCGATCGCACCGGCATCGATATCGAGCGGGCGATCGTCCGCCGCACGGCCTTCTCCCACCAACTGGTCAACCGGCGACGTTTCAAGATGTGTGCGGCGCGGGTCTTCGGGGGCACCCTCACCCGCATCGGCCGGCCGATCGGGTTCTTGCGGCGATATTTCCAGCAGCGGATTGGCTTCAAGCGCTTCGCCGATGAAGGTTTCGACTTCCAGGTTCGACAGCGCCAGCAGCTTGATCGCCTGCTGCAGCTGCGGCGTCATGACCAGCGACTGGGTCTGACGAATGTCGAGGCGGGGCGCGAGAGACATGATCGCTAGTGGCAGTCTTGCTGACGTGTCATCCGGTGCCGATCCGGCAGCGCAACCGCCGGGCACGGTGACGCCTGTCCAGACTGCCGGAAAAGACAATCACAACGTAAATCCCTCGCCCAGATAGAGCCGTCGCACGTTGGGATCGGCCACCAGCGCGTCCGGGCTGCCCGCGAACAGCACCTGTCCGCCATAGATGATGCAGGCCCGGTCCACGATATCCAGCGTCTCGCGCACGTTGTGGTCGGTAATCAGCACGCCGATCCCGCGCTGCTTCAGGTCGCGCACCAGTTCACGGATGTCGCTGATCGAAAGCGGGTCGATGCCGGCGAAGGGTTCATCAAGGAGGATGATCGACGGTTTCGCCGCCAGCGCGCGGGCGATTTCGCAGCGGCGCCGTTCACCGCCCGAAAGCGCCATCGCCGCGCTGGTGCGCAGGCGGGTAAGCCCGAACTCGTCAAGCAACCGGTCAAGCTCCGCCTCGCGCGTTGCCTTGTCGGGCTCTACCAGTTCGAGCACGGTCATGATGTTCTGTTCGACCGTCATGCCACGGAATATCGACGTTTCCTGCGGAAGATAGCCGATCCCCAGGATAGAGCGGCGATACATCGGCAGGTTGGTGATATCGGTGCCGTCAAGCAGGATGCGGCCCGAATCCGGCCGCACCAGCCCCATGATCGAATAGAAGCAGGTGGTCTTGCCCGCACCGTTCGGCCCCAGCAGGCCCAGCACCTCTCCCTTGGCGACGGTCAGCGAGATGTCGGTCAGCACCGCGCGCTTGTCATAGCTTTTCGCGATCGAGACGACTTCCAGCCCGCGCCCTTCCAGCGGCGGGGCGGCCTGTTCGGGCGCCGTATCTTCAGGCGCATCCTGTTCGGTATCGGCTAAGGCGTTCATCCTGGTCCTGCGGCTTGGCTTCATCTCAATGGCTCGCAATCGCCCAATAGCGGTGCGCAAAGCCGTGCGAAAGCCCGTATTGGCCGCATTTGGCAGGATTTGTGCATAGCTTGCGCGGCCGATAGCCCGAAAGCCCGGCCCGCTACCTCCCGACACTCCCCAAAACCCCCGCTGCAACGCACGTCGGGCAGGCGCGCAATGTCCTTGCTTGTGCACCGCAACCTGTGTTCTATTCGGTCAGGGATTGGAACAAAAGGGCCAGCAACAGACGATGAAGGCCATCAACAACAGCCACGCCGAAGCCGACCGGCGACACGCGCGACTTCTGCACGTAGAGCCATCGGATGCGCATCCGCTCGACTGGCGCAAGCGGATGAGCGACAACATCGCCTACGCGCTGCTGGTCTATACCGCGTTGCAGATTTTCGTGACGATGCGCGCGATAGAGGGGACAAGCGGTTCGGCGCTTCCGCTTCTCGCGCTTGTCGTTCTGGTCGCCGCCATCATCCCGCTGTGCCGCCGCTTCGAAAACCGCTGGGACCGGATGCCCGAAGCGGCCCTCCACGATCCGGCCATGCGAACCACATACCGTCGCGACCAGTTCGCGCTATGGGCGCTGGCGATCGGCCTGCCGTTCATCCTGACGGGGCTGTACCAGGGCGTGGCCGCGCTGGTCTGACGCGCCCGGCCCTTGCGGCCTCCTCCCCCTTATGGCGCCTCCTCTGGCCGATAGCTGCCTTCTGCCCGATAGCTGTCTGTGCATTGCCGCAACGCGCGCCACCGGCTAGAGCCCGGTTCTTCGCGGACGCGATCCCGGTTGCGTCCCTGAACCCGATGCGAAAGGCCGTTTTTCCATGCTTTCTGCCGACGAAGCCCAGGAGCGTTGCCAGGCGCTGATCGCCCGAGCGCGCGCCGCCGGAGCGGACGCGGGCGACGCGGTATACCTCGCCAATTCGTCCGAAAGCGTGCAGGTGCGTCTCGGCCAGCTTGAAGATGTCGAGCGGTCGGAAGGCGAACATATCGGGCTGCGCGTCTTCACCGGCAACAGCTCCGCCTCCATCGGGTCGAGCGACCTCAGCGACGAGGCGCTGGACGAACTGGCCCAGCGCGCGGTGGCCATGGCGCGGCTGGCGCCGGCCGACAAGTATGCCGGGCTTGCCCCAGAAGATCGCCTGTTCAAGGGGCCGATGCCGCAGCTCGACCTTGTCGACGCGCACGAGCCGACGCCAGAGGAACTGCGCGAAGCCGCGCTTGCGGCGGAAGATGCGGCGCGCGCCGTTGCCGGCGTGACCAATTCCGAAGGCGCGGGCGCGGGTTCCGGGCGCGGCGTGGTCGCGCTGGCCACCAGTCACGGTTTTTCGGGCAGCTATGCCGCCACCAACCATTCGGTCTCGGCCAGCGTCGTCGCGGGCGAAGGTTCGGGAATGCAGCGCGATTACTGCTGGCGCACGGCGCGCCACGCGACAGACCTTCTTGCCGCCGCGGAAATCGGCAGGCGCGCGGGCGATCGCGCGGTTGCCCGGTTGCATCCGGGCCGCGTGAAAAGCGCAAAGTTGCCGGTGGTGTTCGATCCGCGCGTCGGCGGGTCACTGGTCGGGCACCTGCTGGGGGCGATTTCCGGCTCCGCCATCGCCCGCCGCTCCAGCTTCCTGCTGGAAAAGCGGGGAGAGCGGATTTTCGATCCCGCGATAACGATCACCGACGATCCGCTGCGCCATCGCGGGTTGCGTTCGCGCCCGTTCGACGGCGAAGGCCTGCCGACCGCGCCGCGCACCATCATCGAAAAGGGCGTGCTTACCGGCTGGCTGATGGATTCGGCCTCTGCCCGACAGCTGGGCGAACAGCCCACCGGCCACGCCGCGCGCGGCGCATCGGGCGCGCCGGGCGTCAGCGCGTCCAACGTGGTGCTGGAAGCCGGGGCCGTCAGCCGCGAAGACATGATCGCCGACATTGCCGACGGCATCCTGGTGACCGAACTGATCGGCCAGGGCGTGAACGGCGTGACCGGCGATTACAGTCGCGGCGCATCGGGCTTTCGCATCGTGAACGGCGAAATCGCCGGGCCGGTTGCCGAATTTACGGTTGCCGGAAACCTGATCGACATGTTCGCCGCGATGACCGCCGCGAACGACCTCGACATCCATCGCGGGATCGACGTGCCGACCCTGCGCATCGACGGTATGAGCGTTGCGGGCGACTGAACCCGGCGGGAACCCGGCGCATGGCGCGCGGGTTTATCCTGTGGTTGATCGTATCACGGGGAAACATGGCTTCATGCGTGTGTTGTGTGCCGTTCTGTGCGCGCTTGGTGCCGCTTGCCTGACGCTCGCCCCGCCCGCGTTGGCGCAAGCAAGCCTGATCCCCGCGCCCTCGCCCGCGGCGACCGAAACACCCGCGCCCGCACCCGCGATCTCGGCCACGTCGGCCGCGGAAGACGATGCGCAGATCGCCGCGCGGCTGCGTGGCATCTATGCGGCGATATCGGACCTGTCGGACGTGAAGGTTTCCGTCTCGTCGGGCGTCGTCACCTTGACCGGAGAGGTGCCCAGCGCAGAAGCGATCGGGCAGGCGGGCTCCATCGCGCAGCGGCTTGCCGGGGTTGTGACGGTGCAGAACCGGCTGACCCGCAACCTTGCGGTAGAACGCAACCTCGACCCGGCGCTCAGCGGGGTATCGTCACGCGCGCAGCAAGTTGTGCAGGCGCTGCCGCTGATCGGCGTCGCGGCGCTGGTTGCGCTGATCGTGGGCGCGCTGGGCTATTTCATTGCCGCGCGCGACGGATTGTGGCGGCGGCTTGCGCCCAACCCTTTCCTGGCGGAACTGGTGGCCAGCGCGATCCGCTTCGTCTTCGTCGTCGGCGGCATCGTGCTCGCGCTCGATATCCTGGGCGCAAGCGCGCTGATCGGCGCGGTCCTTGGCGGCGCGGGCGTTGTGGGCATCGCCATAGGCTTCGCGGTCAAGGACACGATCGACAATTACGTATCGTCGCTGATGTTGTCGCTGCGCCAGCCGTTCCGCGCGAACGACCACGTGCTGATCGACACCTATGAAGGCCGCGTGATCCGCCTGACCAGCCGCGCCACCGTGCTGATGACGCTTGACGGGAACCACCTGCGCATCCCCAATTCCACGGTGTTCAAGGCAGTGATCCTGAACTTCACCACCAATCCGCAGCGCCGCTTCGACTTTTCCTATCCAATCGACCACGGGGTGGAGCCGCAAGCCGCGCGGGCGCTGGCCCTGCAGGCGATAAAGTCGCTCGATTTCGTGCTCGACGATCCCGAACCGCTGGTCCTGGTCGATTCGATGACCGGGCCCACGATGGTGCTGGAAGCGTTCGGCTGGATCGACCAGACCGCGACCGATTTCTACAAGGCGCGAACCCGCGCATTGCAGGCGGTGCGCGCCGCGCTGCGCGATGCGGGAATCGTTTTTCCCGATACCAGCTATCGCGTCGTACTCGATCGCGAGGCGCAGGCGCCGCAACCGGTGGCGGAACCCGCCGCGCCCGCGCGCGAAGAGGCCGAAGCGCAGGATGTTGCGCCCGAAGACCATATCGCCGGACTGGTCGAGCGCGAACGCGCCGGCCAGGAAGGCGGGCGCGACCTGCTCGATCCGTCGCGCCCCGTGGAATAGCCGTCGGTCTAGAATAGCCGTCAGTGTAGAATAGCCGTCAGCCGGCCTTCGCGGCCTTGGCGCGCTCTATCGCTTCGATCACGATCTGCCGCGCTTCCGCCGCATCTCCCCAGTTGCCGATACGCACCCACTTTTCGGCTTCCAGGTCCTTGTAGTGGGTAAAGAAGTGCTCGATCTGCTTGAAGATGATCGAGGGCAGATCCTTGGTTTCGCCCACGTCCGAATAATACGGGAACGTGGTGTCCACCGGCACGCAGATCAGCTTTTCGTCGCCGCCGTGTTCGTCTTCGAGGTTGAGGACGCCGATCGGCCGGGCGCGCACCACGCATCCGGGGATGAAGGGCGAACGCGCGATCACCAGCGCGTCCAGCGGGTCGCCGTCGGGCGAAAGGGTGTGCGGCACAAAGCCATAGTTCGCCGGATAGCGCATCGGCGTGTGCAGGATGCGGTCGACGAACAGCGCGCCCGATGCCTTGTCGAATTCATACTTCACCGGCTCTCCGCCGGTCGGAACCTCGATAATGACATTCAGGCTTTCGGGCGGATTGTCGCCGGTCGAAATCTTGTCGATGCGCATGGGGTATGGCCCTGTGATCTATGGATGGTGAGCTGTGGATTTGCGCGTGCCTCTAGCCCGCACCGTGCTGCACCGCAATAAGGCGATGCAGCGGGCGGGCCGAAAGTAGCAGACGCCCTATCGGCGGGGCGCCATCAGGCGGTCGAGCGGGGCGGTGCCTTTCACCGCCTTTTCCAGCCACGGATAGCGCAGCCCCCCGTGCCAATCGACCGGCACGGTAAGGAAGCGGTCCCCGCGCTGGACCAGCAGGTCGATCTGCGTCTTGCCGCCCTTCGCCGCGGTGATCGCGCGCGTCATGCGATCCTTCGAATATTTTTCACCGTTCACCGCGACAATCCTTGCCCCGTTGACGAGCCCGGCATTGAACGCCGGCCCGTCCCAGCGCGTCGAAACGACGGTGCCGTTTCCGTTCAGGTCCACGCCCAGCGAATAGAACAGGTTCAGGTTGCCGCTATGCCCCATGCGGCCCTTCTCATAGCTGTTGGGCGTTTCCTTCCACACCAGCTTGTAACCCGCCATTTCGATGCCCTTCAGCGGCGCGGGCTGGCCCGGCGCATAGAGCCGGGTTTTCAGGAACGTGGCCCAGTCATAGGCCGGATATACGCCTTTCAGCGCCTTCACCACGTCATCGAAGGTATAGGTCAGCTCGCCCCAGTCGCCGTCGCGCATGCCGAAGAAGGCTTTCGCGAAATCGTCCAGCCCCTTCCTGCCCTTCGTGCCTTCGCGAATGATCTGGTCGGCTTCGAGCCAGACCAGCGCTCCTTCGGAGTAATAGTCCTCGTTGCGCGACAATGAGCCGTATGGTTGCGGGCGGCGTCCGTCGATGATCGGGTCGAACGTGGTATCCTCGACAGAGCGCCACGCGCGGCCCGGCTGACCTTCGGAATATTTCGCGGCGGTGACGGCGAAGGCATCGAGCACGGTCTGCGGCGTCTGGATGCCCGAGCGCGCGGCCAGCACATAGCCCCAGAACTGCGTCTGCCCTTCATAGACCCACAAAAGGTTATCCTGCATCGGCACGCTGTAGGCGGGCGTCCACAACCCGGCGGGGCGGCGGAACTTGCCGTTCCAGCTATGTACGAATTCGTGGGCGATCACGTTGCGGTCCCAGTCCATCCTGTCCCAGTCGATGAACGTGCCGGGTTCGTACTGGTTTTCGCTCGACCGGTGATGTTCCAGCCCGATGCCGCCCATCCGGTCGGTCAGCGCCAGCAGGAAATCGTAGTGATCGAAGTGCCGCGCGCCGAACAGCCTGACGGCCTGGTCGGTCAGGTTCCGATAGACTTTCAGATGGTCCGGCGCGATCGCCAGCAACCGCGCCTCGTCGGCCACCGCGTCAAGATGCACGCCGTTGCCGATGTCCCACCGCCGGGCATACTTGCCCGCGAAGATCGGCGAATCGACCAGTGTTTCATAATCGGTCGCGGCCCACGTCACGCGGTTGCCGCTCTGCGCCTTCCCGTCGAGCGCGGTGAACACCGTCCAGTCGTTCGGGAAGGCGACGGTCGGCTTGAACGTGATGAGGCGGGTGTAGTGCCCGGCGGGATAGAGGCTCATCTTCTCCCACTGCAGGTTCAGCATCTCGCGCGTCATGGTGATGCGCCCCTCGCGCCCGGTCAGCGGGGACGTGTGGACGAACCGCGCGACAAGGCTGGTCGTGCCCTTGGGCAGCGAAACGTGGAACGCACGCACGTCTATCGGGTCGCGCTCCCAAACCACCGGCTTCCCGTCGACAAAGAAGCGCACGTCGGCCAGCAGGTTGATCGGCCCGCGCGCCGCGTGGTTGCCCGGAAGCCAGGCCGGCAGAAGCAGGGTGATCGCATCGGTGCCGGCCGCGACGGGGATCGTTTCGGTCACGCGATAGACGCCGCGCGTCACGTCCGTGGCATCGATGTCGAGCGCGATCGTGCCGGCATAGGGCACGTTCTGCGGATCGGGCACGCGATATTGGATCGGCGTTGCCACGGGCATCGAACGCGCTGCCGCGTCCTGGGCCTGGGCGAGAGCGGGAGTGGAAACGGAAAGCGCGAGAAAGAGCGGGGCGACCGCAAGGATTTTTGGCATACGCGCGCTCATGGCGGGCGAAAGTAACAATGGCAACCGCCCGCCTGCACCAAACGGCGGCTTTCCCGATGCGCGCAATCGGGCTATCGGCGCGACGCATGAGCAAGATCGAAACGCCAAAGGCCATTCGCGGCACGCAGGATATCTTCGGGGCCGACGCAGAAGCCTTCGCCTTCGTGGTCGAAACCTTCGAACGTGTGCGCAAGCTCTATCGCTTTCGCCGCGTGGAAATGCCGGTGTTTGAAAAGACCGCGGTGTTCAGCCGTTCGCTGGGCGAAACCACCGATGTCGTTTCCAAGGAAATGTATTCGTTCGACGATCGCGGCGGCGAATCGCTGACCCTGCGGCCGGAATTCACCGCCGGGATCGCGCGGGCCTACCTCACCGACGGCTGGCAGCAATATGCGCCGCTGAAAGTGGCCACGCACGGGCCGCTGTTTCGTTACGAACGCCCGCAAAAGGGCCGCTATCGCCAGTTTCACCAGCTTGACGCCGAAATCCTTGGCGCTGCCGAACCGCAGGCGGACGTGGAACTGCTGGTGATGGCCGACCAGTTGCTGAAAGAACTGGGCATCGCGGACGGCGTGACGCTGCAACTCAATACGCTGGGCGATGCCGACAGCCGCGAGGCATGGCGCGCCGCGCTGGTGGAATACTTCCGCGCGCACAAGGATTCGCTGAGCGAGGATTCGCAAGACCGGCTGGAGCGCAACCCGCTGCGTATCCTCGATTCGAAAGACCCGCGCGACAAGCCCTTCACCGTCGACGCGCCGAAGATCGACGATTTCCTGAACGGCGAAGCGCAGGACTTTTTTGGCAAGGTCACAAGCGGGCTGGATGCGGCAGGCGTGGCATGGACCCGCGCGCCATCGCTGGTGCGCGGCCTCGACTATTATCGCCACACCGCGTTTGAATTTGTAACAGACCAGCTGGGCGCGCAAGGCACCGTGCTGGGCGGCGGGCGCTATGACGGGCTGATGGAAGCCCTGGGTGGACCGCACACGCCCGCGGTGGGCTGGGCCGCGGGGATCGAGCGGCTGGCGATGCTGGTGGGGGATGCACAATCCGCCGGGCTTGAGGTCGCCATTGCGGCCGAGAACGCTGAGCGCGAAGCCGAAGCCTTGGCCCTTGTCGCCGCCTTCCGGCGTTCCGGGTTCAGCGCGGAGGCGTTTACTACCGGCAGCGTTCGCAAACGCTATGACCGCGCACGAAAGGCCGATCCTGCGGTGCTGATTTCGCTGGACGTTCGCGACAGCGTGCCCTCGAACGGCCTCAACCTTCTCGACAACGGCTATGCCCGTGCTGCGGATGCTTCCGCCGTATTTGACCAGTTCGGACTGTAGCTCCGCTATTCCCGATAATCTCGTCACCCCGGACTTGATCCGGGGTCCAGCTTTCTTTCCCGCGACTGTCCGATAAGAAGCGGGATCCCGGCTCAGGGCCGGGATGACGAACGTAGAGTGTAACGCATTGACCGTCTCCGACGACCGCCTTTCCCAGATCGCGCACCGCTTTGCAGAGCTTGAAGCGCGGCTTGCCAGCGGCACGCTGGAAGGCGGCGATTTCGTTGCCGCCAGCCGCGATTATGCCGAACTGGAACCCGTCGCCCGCGCCGCCGAAGCGGTGCGCGAAATGCGCGGGGAACTGGCGGAACTGGAAGCGCTGAACGATGCCGACCCCGAAATGCGCGCGCTCGCCGAAGAGGAAGCGGCGCGGATCAGGGGCGACCTTCCCGACGCGGAACACAAGCTCGCCATCGCCATGCTGCCGCGCGACAGTGCCGACAGCCGGCCCGCCATGCTGGAAATCCGCGCGGGCACCGGGGGCGATGAAGCCGCGCTGTTCGCGGCCGACCTGTTCCGCATGTATGAACGCTTTGCCGCCGAGCAGGGCTGGCGGGTGGAAACGATCAGCGTCAACGCCAACGATCTGGGCGGCTTCAAGGAAGTGGTTGCCAACATCGCCGGCAGCGGCGTGTTCGCCAAACTGAAGTTCGAATCCGGCGTCCACCGCGTGCAGCGCGTGCCGGTGACGGAAAGCGGCGGGCGCATCCACACCAGCGCGGCGACCGTGGCGGTCCTGCCCGAGCCGGACGAAGTGGACGTTGCGATCGAGGACAAGGATCTGAAGATCGACATCTACCGCGCCAGCGGCGCGGGCGGGCAGCACGTCAACACCACCGATTCGGCGGTGCGCATCACGCACTTGCCCAGCGGCATCGTCGTCACCCAGCAGGATGAACGCAGCCAGCACAAGAACAAGGCCAAGGCCATGCAAGTGCTGCGCGCGCGGCTTTATGAAAAGATGCGCGACGAAGCGCAGGGCGAGGAAGCCGCCGCGCGCAAGGCGATGGTGGGTTCGGGCGACCGTTCCGAGCGCATCCGCACGTATAATTTCCCGCAAGGCCGCGTGACCGATCACCGCATCAACCTGACGCTGCACCGCTTGCCCGAAGTGCTGGAAGGGCCGGGGCTTGGCGAACTGATCGACGCGCTGACGGCGGAGGACCAGGCCAAGCGGCTGGCCGCGATCGGCGCATGACCGTTGCGGAACGGCTGCGCGCAGCCACCGCCGCGCTTGGCCCCGGCGCATCGACCGCGCGGCTGGACGTGGAACTGCTGATGGCGCACGCGCTGGGCGTTTCGCGTTCCGACCTGTTGCTGCGGCACATGGCCGATCCCGCGCCGCACGCGTTCGAAGCGCTGATGGCAAGGCGCATCGCGCACGAACCTGTCGCCTATATCGTCGGCCATACCGAATTCTGGAGCCTCGACCTTGCGGTAACGCCCGCCGTGCTGGTGCCGCGCGCGGATTCCGAAACGCTGATCGAAGCCACCTGCGCGGCCTTCACCAATCGCGAACCACCGCGGCGCGTGCTCGATTGCGGCACCGGATCAGGCGCATTGCTGCTGGCCGCGCTGAGCGAGTTTCCCGGAGCCGAAGGGATCGGGATCGACCGGTCCGAAGCGGCGCTGGCCGTCGCGCGGGAAAACGCCCGACGCACCGGCATCGCCGCGCGCGCGACGATGATGGCGCGCGATTGGGACGAACCCGGCTGGGCGCGGGGCCTTGGCCGGTTCGACCTTGTTCTGGCCAACCCGCCCTATGTGGAAGACGACGCGCCGCTGGAACGCGTGGTGCGCGATCATGAACCCGGCGGCGCGCTGTTTGCGGGGCCGGAAGGGCTTGATGCCTATCGCGTGCTGGTCCCGCAATTGCCCGCCCTGCTGACGCCGGAAGCCATAGCGCTGGTAGAGATCGGCGCGCGCCAATCCGACGCGGTCAGCGCAATAGCCGCCGAATCGGGTCTTTCCACACGGCTCCATCGCGACCTTGCCGGAAGGCCGCGTGCACTGGAAATGCGCGTTCAAGGCAATATTTCGCTTGGCAAGGCGGCAAGCGGTCACTAGTTATGTCCTCAGGCAGGGCGACGGACGAAGGCTTCCCGTCCCGGCCAACTCCACCATTTGCGCAAGCGACCGGACGGGATCCGGCCTGAAGCAGATGCTGGAAACACCACGGTCCGTGGGGACCCGTGGCGGAGGGTTGCGCGGCCACGCGGAGAGAAAGTCAGTACAAACCGCATGGGCCGCCCCAGACAAGGAAGTGCCTGAGTTGAATAACAATCGTGGCAACAACCGCCGGCGCGGCCGCGGCAACAACCGCGCGCAAGGCGGCCAGCAGCTTAACCGGATAGACAGTCGTGCGCGCGGCAATGCGCCCCAGCTGCTCGACAAGTACAAGAAGCTGGCGCACGACGCGCATCTGAACGGCGATCGGGTTCAGGAGGAATATTACCTCCAGTTCGCGGACCATTATTTCCGCGTGATCGCCGACCAGCGCGCCCGCCAGGACGAACAGCGCCAGCGCAACAACCCCAACAGGGAAGGCGGCGGCAACGATCGCTGGCAGGATTCGGATTCGGACGACGACAGCGACGAAAACGAATCCGAAACCGAAAGCCGTGGCTCTTCGGGCCGCGAACAGCGCGAGCAGCGTGCCCCCCGGCGCGAGCGCGGCAGCGGCAACCGCCGCGAACGCGACGATACGCGCAGCGAACAGGGCGCCATCGTTTCGGAAGGCGATCCGATCGATTCCGAAGACGACAAGAACCCCTTCGTCCGCGAAACGCGCCCGGCGCGCGGCCGCCGCACGCGGAGCGACCGTTCCGAAGCAGCGGAAGGCGGCGAAAGCAGCGATAACGGACTCGATCCGTCAAGCCTGCCGCCCGCGCTTTCTTCTTCGCGCGAGGAAGATTCTTCGCGCGACGAAGAAACGCTGGAAGTGCCGAGCGAAGCCCCCGCACCGAAGCGGCGCGGCCGCCCGCGCAAGAATCCGGCCAAGGACGAAGCGTCAGCCACGGTCGAGAGCTGACGCGGCGGCACGCAAGCCGCAATGCTTGCCACCCGCGCCGCGAACGGCCACAAGCCGCGCGTGATCGCGCACCGCCTCTCGCGCCTCGGCAGCTTCGTTTCCGCGCGTCCGATGTGGATCGCGCCCGTTGCCGGCGCAATCGGCGCGACCGGGTTTCAGCCGCTTGAAGCATGGCCATTCACGCTGCTTGCGATAGGCTGGCTGATGGCCGCCACGCGGAACGCGAACGGATGGCGCCATGCCGCGCTGATCGGCTGGCTGTGGGGCGTCGGCCATTTCACCGCTGGCAACAACTGGATCGCCACCGCCTTTACCTATCAGGCCAAGATGCCCGCATGGCTTGGCGGGATCGCCGTTGTCCTGCTTTCGCTGTATCTGGCGATCTTCCCGGCGCTTGCGGCGCTTGCCGCGCGCGCGGTCGCCCGGCGCCGCACCGCCCGTCCCGCGCTGGCGCATGCGCTGGCCTTCGCCGGGGCGTGGATCGTAACCGAATGGATTCGCGGATGGCTGTTCACCGGCTTTCCATGGAACCCGCTCGGCGCGGTGACGCTGGGCGGCTTCGGCCGTCCGGGCCTGGCGCGTATTCTGCCCTGGACCGGCACATACGCGCTGTCCGGCCTTGTGGTGCTGCTTTCCGCGGCGTGGCTTGCCGGCTGGCGCAAGACGCAAGACCGGCATTTTCCCGCCGCCGCAGCCCTGTTCGCGATTCCGGGCGCGTTGATGCTGCTTCCGCTTGGCGGGGATTCGCACCAGGGGAAACTCCCCTTCACCCTCGTCCAGCCGGACATCCCGCAGGACGAGATCGACGATCCGACCAAATACGAGGAGCAATTCCGGCGCATCGCGCGGCTGACATTGCCCCGAAAGCCGGGTGAACACCGGCTGGTGCTCTGGCCCGAATCGGCAATCCCGGACTACCTGCGCACCGGCTATCCCGCTTACTTTTACGAAGAGACGACTTACGCCGCCGATCCGGTTCTGGCGCGGGAGCGGATTGGCCGGGTGATCGGGCCGGGCAGCCTGCTGCTCACCGGCTCGGTGGATCTGGCGATGAAACAAGGTGCGGTGATCGGCGCGTGGAACGTCGTGTCCGCGATCGACCCCAGCGGCGCGTTCCGTGGCAGCTATGCCAAGGCGCATCTTGTTCCCTATGGCGAATACCTGCCAATGCGCAGCCTGCTGGCGCCGCTCGGCCTTTCGCGGCTGGTCGCGGGGTCGCTGGACTTCTTTCCCGGCCCCGGCCCGAAGACGATCGATTTCGGCAGGATCGCGGACGGCGGCTGGGGCAGGATCGGCTTCCAGATCTGCTATGAAATCGTCTTTTCCGGAGAGGTCGTGGACGAAGCGGACCGGCCGGATTTCCTATTCAATCCGTCGAACGATGGCTGGTTCGGCGCATGGGGCCCGCCGCAGCACCTCGCCCAGGCGCGGATGCGCGCGATAGAGGAAGGGTTGCCCATCCTGCGCGCAACCACGACCGGCATCAGCGCGGTGATCGACGCGGACGGCGCGGTGGTTTCGCACATCGGACGCAACGCTCCCGGCCGGATCGACGGACTGGTTCCGCCCCCGCACGATCCCACGCTCTTTTCACGGCTTGGAAACCGGCTTCCGCTTGGCTGGGCGATAGTACTTCTTGTGCTCAGTCTTGTTGCCACGCGCCGTCGCGCCCGCTAGGGGAAACGCGACATAAAGATTCCTTTATATCGGATGGACCGCATGCGCAGCGAATACCTCTTCACCTCTGAATCCGTGTCCGAAGGCCACCCCGACAAGGTGTCCGACCAGATTTCCGACGCGATTGTCGACCTGTTCCTGTCAAAAGACCCCTATGCGCGCGTCGCCTGTGAAACGCTGACCACCACCGATCTTGTGGTTCTGGCCGGCGAAGTGCGCGGCGAAGGCATGATCGACCGCGACGGCAACTGGGCGCCCGGCGCACCGGAAGAAATCCAGAAGCGCGTTCGCGAGGTCGTGCGGGACATCGGCTACGAACAGAAGGGCTTCCACTGGCAGAACCTGACGTTCGAGAACCACCTGCACCCGCAGTCTTCCGACATTGCGCAGGGCGTGGACGCAGCCGGCAACAAGGACGAGGGCGCCGGCGACCAGGGCATCATGTTCGGCTTCGCCTGCGACGAGACGCCCGACCTGATGCCGGCGACGCTCGATTACAGCCACAAAATCCTGCAACGCATGGCGAAAGACCGCCATTCCGGCGCCGCGCCTTTCCTTGAACCCGACACCAAGAGCCAGGTGACGCTTCGCTTCAAGGACGGCAAGCCCGCGGCGGCGACCGCGATCGTCGTCTCCACCCAGCACAAGCCGGGCTATCACGAAGGCGCGAAAGAGGCCGAACTGAAGGCCTATGTGAAGAAAGTCGTGGCCGAGATCATCCCGGCAGAGCTGCTTTCGGACCAGACCGTCTATCACATCAACCCGACCGGCAAGTTCGAGATTGGCGGCCCCGACGGTGACGCCGGGCTTACCGGGCGCAAGATCATCGTCGATACCTATGGCGGCGCGGCTCCGCACGGCGGCGGCGCGTTCTCGGGCAAGGACCCCACCAAGGTCGACCGCTCGGCCGCATACGTAACGCGCTACCTTGCCAAGAACATCGTTGCCGCCGGGCTGGCCAAGCGTTGCACGATCCAGGTCGCCTATGCGATCGGCGTATCGGAACCGCTGTCGCTCTATGTCGATACGCATGGCACCGGCACGCACGCGGATGACAAACTGGAAGCGGCAGTTGCCTCCGTCGCGCGCGAAAAGCTGGGCGGGCTGACCCCGCGCGGCATCCGCGAAGGACTGGGCCTCAACAAGCCGATCTATTACCGCACGGCGGCCTATGGCCACTTTGGCCGCGAGCCGGACGGCGAGCATTTCCCGTGGGAGCGCACCGACCTTGCCGATGCGCTGAAGGCCGCGCTGGCCTGATCATGTGCGACCCCATCCGACCTCCCGCCTATGCGGCGGGGGGCCGATGGGTTTCAGTTTCGCTGTCCTACAGCGCACAAGGCAAGGAATGTACGCGGCTTTTGCAGGAGCCGCACATTGCGCAGCCTTACCCCCCGAATCGTTCTCGAGCTGCTGGCGCAGGAAGGGCTGGTTCGCGAAGCCTATCGCGACAGCCAGGGCATATGGACGTGGAGCGTGGGCATCACCGGCGCATCCGGACACCGCGTCTATCCCCGATACAAGGACAATCCCCAGCCGGTTTCGCGCTGTCTGGAAGTCTATATCTGGCTGCTGCGCGAACGTTATCTGCCGCCGGTACTCGATGCCTTCGCAAGCCACGATCCGGCCGAACACGAATTGGCAGCCGCGCTTTCCTTCCACTGGAACACCGGCGCGATCCGCCGGGCAAGCTGGGTGGCCAGGTTCCTGCGCGGAGAGCGCGAGGCGGCGCGCAGTGCATTCCTCCGGTGGAACAGGCCACCCGCCATCGTCGCACGGCGGCGGCGCGAAGCCGCGCTGCTGTTCGAAGGCGCATGGTCGAATAACGGCACCGCGCCGGTCTATTCCGTCGCCAAGCCTTCATACCGGCCGATCCGACCCGTGTGGCAAGACCTGTCCGAAACCGTCGCAGACCTGATCGAACCCGGCCGGCCCGACGAATCGATGCAAGTCAGGCGCCCGGCTGCGCGCGCCTGACTTGCACGGGGCCGCGCGCCTAGCCGATCTTGCCCTTGCGCGGTCCGATATAGCCGAACAGGTACGCGCCCACCTTGCGCATCTGGATCTCTTCCGCGCCTTCGGTGATGCGATAGCGGCGGTGGTGGCGATAGATATGCTCGAACGGTTTGTGCCGCGAATAGCCGATCCCGCCGTGGACCTGCATCGCACGATCCGCCGCCTGGCAGACAAGGCGGTTCGCCCAGTAGTTGCACATGGAAATCTTGTCCGAAAGCTCGCGCTCTATCGCCTTGTGCCCGCCTTCGCCCCGCTCCAGCTTGTCCATCTGCCACGCCGTCTTGTAGATCATCATGCGCAGCATCTCGCACTGGGTGGCAAGTTCGACCAGCGGGAACTGGATCGCCTGGTTCTTTGCCAGTTCCTCACCGAACGGCTTGCGCTGGCGGGCGTATTTCACCGATTCCTCCACGCAGAACGTCGCCGCACCCAATGAGCTTGCCGCCTGGCGGATGCGGTTCTGGTGGACGAAGCTCTGCGCGATGGCGAGCGCGCCGCCTTCCGGCCCAAGCATCGCGGTTTCGGGAACCCAGCAGTTTTCGAAGTGCATGCGCGGATGGTCGGTCGGCATGTTGAAGGTCCACATGTATTCGTCGACCACCATGCCCGGCGTTCCCGCCGGCACCAGAAGGCAGGTGATGCCGCGCGCGTCGCCGTCCTCGCCGGCCGTGCGGCAGAACGCGGCGCAGTGCGTGGCGACGTGCATACCGGTGATCCACATCTTTTCGCCGTCGATGCGCCAGCCGGGCACGCCATCGCGCGTTTCGCGCACCGCGCGCGTCTCCATGTGCGTGGCGTCCGATCCGTGGTGCGGTTCGGTCAGGCCGAAGGCAACGCGGCGCGTGCGCTCGAACCCGCCGAGGATGAATTCCTGCTGCTGGGCCTCTGTGCCGAAATGTTCGAACATGTTCACGAAGGGGAAATTGCCGACGATCGAATGTTCGTTCTGCAGGTCGTTGTGCAGGCCCAGGCCCTTTTGCGTGAAGTGATCGCGAATCACCGCCATCCACAGGTTGGACCCGTCCTTGCCGCCGTATTTCTTCGGGGCGGAAAAGCGCCAGTGCCCGGCCTTGTCCGCGCGCTGCTGCGCTTCGCGAAGCAGGTCTTCCCATTCGTGGCGGGGCAGGCCGTCATTGTCGAAATCGGTGCGCGCCCATTCGCGGCGGTGATCGAAGAAGCGGATGTTGTCGTCCGCATCCTCAAGCGGTTTGATCTCTTTCTCGATGAAAGTATCGAGTTCGGCGAGATAGGCGACAAGCGCCTCGGGCAGGTCGAAGTCCATCAGTTTCCTTCCCATTCCTCCCGCGCGCGCGGAAGCGCCGGGTATTTCGGCTGATCGGATGCCAGCGTGTCGAGAACCGTGCGGCGCAGCCGCGCAAGCAGGCCGGGCGTGGCGAGCGTGGCCCGCCCGGAAAGCAGATCTTCCACCAGCACGCGGTCATGCGGATCGGGGCGGCCCGCCAGTTCGCGCCGCACGATGCCGAGCGCGTTCTGTGCAACCGCAAGGTCGAACCGGTCGCGCCCTTCCAGCTTCGGCTTTACCGCCGCGGCGAGCCATTCGGATATGGCGGTCAGGATTTCGCCTGCTGACGGCTCGCCCTGGCGCTCGCCCTCCGGCTGCGGCGCAGGGGCAAGGCGGCGCTGCCGCTCTTCTTCGGGCGCATCGGATTCAAGCAACAGCAACAGGTCCAGTTCCTGCTCCGCCGCGCGGCGGGCAACGACCACGCGTTCAAGCGAACGGTCCGTGCCGCCGCGCCAATAGGTGCCCATGCCAAGGCAGCCGAGCGCCCACCACACCGTGCGATAGACCAGCCAGAACCGGAAACGCGCGCGATCGACAGGCGCACCGCCCGCCGCCTCATAGGCCGCGAAATAGGTTTCCAGGTCGGTAAAACCGAAGGCTGGCGCATCGAGCTTGCCGAAACGCCACACGGTCATGCAGCCATAGGCAAGATCCTCGTGCGGGTCGCCGGTATGCGCCAGTTCCCAGTCGAGAACGCCGGAAAGGCGGCCATCGTGCGCCATGACGTTGCCGATGCGCAAGTCCCCATGCACCAGCCGGGGCGCGGCGGGCGGCGGCACGTTGGCGCGCAGCCACGCAAGGCCCAGCGCGATAACCGGCCGGTCGCCGCCATAACTTTCGAATTGTTCGGCCAGCGATTCCACCCCGGATGCGGGGTCGAGCACGGGAAGGAAGTCCAGCCCTTCCGGATCGAGCGCGTGAATCCGGGCCAGCGCGGTCGCAAGATCGCCGATCATCGCCTGCGGATCGCCCGCCAGCACAGCCTTGGGATCGGCCGTACCGGGGATCGCCCGCATCACGAAGCCGATGCCGATCCCGTCGGACGGCGTCAGTTCCTCGATCACTTCGGGCGCCATGACGCCGCCCGCCACCGCGCGGCGGATTACTGCGGCTTCTTGCGCAAGCGCGACGGGGCGCGCTTCGATCCATTCCTGCGACGGCGCACGGCGAAGCACGAAATCCTCGTCCCCGCAGGAAAAGCGCCAGCTCTGCATATTGGCGCCGCCCGAAAGGCGGTGAGGCGTGCCCAATTCGCCGCGAAAGCCCGCCCGCGCCATCACGCGGCGCAGGCCATCCGCCAGGTCGGCCGTGTCGCTGCCCGGCTCCGTCACCGTGCCGCCGCCGTGTCGAGAATTGCCGCGCCGTGCCTTGTTTCGCCCATCACCTCGCCCATTTCTTGCGCACCGATTGCCCCGATGTCCGGTTTAATCGCTTGATTAAACGGCCTGCACCGCGATGCAACAGGTAATCGGGGCGAAACCGCATGAATCGGCCGCAACCCCGCCGATTCGCGCAATAGCTGGCCAAGTTGCGCCAGATTGGCGATAAACCGATGGCAGGCGTGCTTTCCCGCCGCTTTGCAATAAGTTAACCTGCTAACCACGGGTAAACTGCCGGTATGGTATGTGGGGTCTCATGAAAAAGCGTTTCGCAAAGCTCTCTCTCGGGCTGCTGCTGGCGGTGCCGATGCTGGCGGCCACTGCGCCGGTGCGCAGCCAGGAACCGGCGACGGTAAACCAGCAGCGCGACATGGTGCTGCAACAGGCGGTGGAATCGATCGTTGCCGACGCGCGCGGCCGGGTCGGCATCGCGGCGATGGATCTTGACGGCGGCGGGCAGGTGATGATCGACGCCGATCAGCCTTTCCCGATGGCCAGCACGGCAAAGATCGCCATCGCGGCAACCTATCTCAGTCAGGTCGAGGACGGGTCGAAGACGCTGGGCGAAAAGTTCCCGATGCTGATTCCCGTGCGCCAGTCCAGGGCGGATTGGGGACCGGTCGCCAAAGTGCGCGAAGGCAATGTCCTGACCGCGCAAGGCCTGATGGAGCTTTCCATCACCCGCAGCAACAACGAGGCAACCGATGGCCTGCTGCGCGCGGTTGGCGGGCCGAAGGCCGTCAACGCATGGCTGGCCAGCCGCGGCATCACCGGCCAGCACCTGGATGGCGATATCGCGACGCTGGTGCGCGACGACGGCCAGGTCGATCCCGCCGTAACGATCAACGTGCCGACCACCAGCACGCCGCGCGCCATGCTGGCGCTGCTGGCCGCGATCGATCGCGGAAACGCGCTTTCGCCCAAGAGCCGCGCCGTTCTGCTCGACACGATGACGCGGACGGTGACCGGCAAGCGCCGCATTCGTGCCGGGCTGCCCGAAGGGGTGCTGTTCGCGCACAAGACCGGCACATTGCACGATGTAACCTGCGACGTTGGCATCGTGCGCCTGCCCGACGGGCATCATCTTGCGATGGTGATGTATTTCGCCGGTCCGGACGGCCACGCCGCGCACGGCCGGATGATGGCCGAGATCGGGCGCACGCTTTACGACGGGTTCTCCGCCTCGTCCTCCGGACGCGGAAATATCGCGATGGGCCGTCGCTGACGGGTTACCCCACAGCCTGAAAGACCGGGAAACGAAGGGGCGCTGCGGCGCCCCTTTTGCCGTGCGCTGCGCCGGCAACTGGGGCGGCCCCGGCTTGGGCGCAGAGAGGGCTACGCTTCGCGCAAAGAGAAAGGGCGCGCCCTGCAAGAGGGCACGCCCTTTCCTGAAATCAAGCCTTTCGGCTGATTACATCGCAGCGTCCGAAGCAGCGTCGGTCGCAGCGTCGGAAGCCGAAGCAGCGGCGTCCATCGCGGCGTCCGAAGCCGAAGCAGCGGCGTCAGCGGCGGTCGAAGCGGCGTCGTCCATGGTGGCGGCAGCGTCCGAAGCGGCCGAGTCAGCAGCCGTACCGGCGGCGTCTTCGGTCTTCTGCGAGCAGCCCGCGAGGGCGAAGGCGGTGCCGACAGCGGCGGCGAGGATGAGCTTGCGCATTTGGTTTACAATCCCTGGATTGAAGTGAACCACGCCGGACAGGTAGCCCGGCGCAAAGCCTACTCAACCGGTAGACTTCGACGCCCCAATTAAAGGGCATTTGAACGCCATGCAAGCCAAAGTGCGAACCGGACATTTTCCGGCCACCATACCGCAAGGCTTGTGTCAGGCATGTGACCGGCACCTGTACGGTACTGAAAAGGTGGCCGGACCGTGCCTCGCGCGGGCACGAAACGCGCAAATGCGATAGGGTCGCAAAGCCGCATGACGGCGCGGCGCGCGGCTGCTAGACCCGCGCGAATGGACGCCAAACAGCACCTCTATCTGGTCGACGGATCGGCCTATATCTTCCGCGCCTATCACCGCCTTCCGCCGCTTACGAATCCGCAGGGGACGCCCGTGGGCGCGGTCTATGGCTATACAACAATGCTGTGGAAACTTGCCGACGATCTGCACAAGGCGGACGGTCCCACGCACCTTGCGGTGATCCTGGATGCCGGGTCGAAAAGCTTTCGCAACGATCTCTACGACGAATACAAGGCCAACCGCCCGCCCCCGCCCGAAGACCTGGTGCCGCAGTTCCCGCTGATTCGCGACGCGACGCGCGCGTTCAGCCTGCCCTGCATAGAGGAACAGGGCCTTGAGGCGGACGACCTGATCGCCAGCTATGCCCGCGCCGCCACGCTGCGCGGCTGGGACGTGACCATCGTCAGTTCGGACAAGGACCTGATGCAGCTTGTCGGCACCTGCGTGGGCACGAATGGCGACGAGGCCTGCATCGATATGCTGGACACGATGAAGAACCAGCGCATCGATGTGCCGCAGGTGATCGAGAAATTCGGCGTACCGCCCGAAAAGGTGGGCGACGTGCTGGCGCTGATGGGCGATTCGGTCGACAACGTGCCCGGCATCCGCGGGATCGGCCCGAAAACGGCCAGCAAGCTGATCAACGAATATGGCGACCTTGAAAGCGCGCTGGCCGCCGCGCCGGACATGAAGCCTTCGAAGATGCGTGAAAGCCTGATCGAACAGGCAGACATGGCGCGGTTGAGCCGCGTGCTCGTCGCGCTGAAGGAAGATGCGGCGCTGCCTTTGCCGCTCGACGATTTCAAGCTGGGCGAGATTCCGCCCGACCCACTGAAATCCTTCCTCTCGGAACACGGCTTTTCCAGCCTTTTGCGCAAACTTGGCGCCGAGCCGCCCGCCACGCCGCCGACGGGGGACGGGGCCGCGCCCGATGCCGCCGCCACGCCGCAGGGCAACCGCCAGCCGCTACCCGAATGGCCGGCGGTCGACCGCGAAGCCTATGCCTGCGTGCAGGCGATGGGCGAGCTTGAGCAATGGATCGCCCGCGCGTTCGAAGCGCGCGTCGTCGCCATCGATACCGAGACGAGCAGCCTCGATTCGATGCGCGCGGACCTTGTCGGCATCAGCCTTGCGCTTGGTCCCAACGATGCGTGCTATATCCCGCTGGGCCACGGCGGCAGCGACATGTTCGCGGAAAAGCCCGTGCAGGTGGACAAGGCCGCCGCGCTCTCCGCTCTGAAGCCGTTGCTGGAAAGCGACGCGGTCCTGAAGATCGGGCAGAACATCAAGTATGACCTGACCGTGCTGGCCCGCGCCGGCGAATCGGTGGGCGGCATCGCCGTGTCGCCGATGCAGGACACGATGGTGATGAGCTTCTGCCTTGATGCCGGACGGTCCGAAACCGGCATCAACGGCCACGGCATGGACGAGCTTTCAGCCACGCACCTCGGCCACCAGCCGATGACGTTCAAGGAAGTGTGCGGCACCGGCAAGAAGGCGATCTCCTTCGCCGAAGTGCCGCTGGCCGATGCCACGCGCTATGCCGCAGAGGACGCGGACGTGACATGGCGGCTTTACCACCTTTTCGCGCCGCGCATGGCCGATGAGGGCGCAACGCGAATCTACAACCGGGTCGACCGGCCGCTGGTCCCCGTCGTCGCCGCGATGGAGCGGCACGGAATCAAGGTGGACCGGGAGCGACTGGCCGCGCTCTCCGCCGAATTCGCGCGCGAGATAGAGGCGCTGGAAACGCAGATCCACGAAGCGGCGGGCGGCCCCTTCACCATCGGCAGCCCCAAGCAACTGGGCGAAGTGCTGTTCGACAAGCTGGGGTACAAGGGCGGCAAAAAGGGCAAGAGCGGCCAGTATTCCACCGACCAGTCGGTGCTGGAACGGCTTGCGGACGAAGGCGCCGATGTCGCGCGGCTGGTGCTCGACTGGCGGCAGTTGTCCAAGCTGAAGTCCACCTATACCGACGCGCTGCAGGCCGCGATCAATCCGGACACGGGACGGGTGCATACCAGTTATTCGCTGGTGGGCGCGCAGACCGGGCGCCTTTCCTCCACCGATCCCAATTTGCAGAACATCCCGGTGCGCACCGAGATCGGCCGCCAGATCCGCGATGCCTTTGTCGCGGAAGAGGGCAATGTTCTGCTTGCCGCCGACTATTCGCAGATCGAACTGCGGCTTGCCGCGCACATCGCAGACGTGCCCGCATTGAAGGAAGCCTTCGAAGCGGGCGAGGACATCCATGCCCGCACCGCGACGGAGATGTTCGGCCATGTCGACCGCGATACGCGCGGCCGCGCCAAAACGATCAACTTCGCGATCCTTTACGGCATCAGCCGCTGGGGTCTGGCCGGGCGCCTTGGTGTGACGCCGGAAGAAGCGCAGGAAATGATCGACCGCTATTTCGAACGCTTTCCCGGCATCCAGCGCTATATCCACGAAACGCTCGAATCGGTGCGCGAATGCGGCTTTTCGCAGACGCTGTTCGGCCGCAAGACGTGGTTCCCGCGCATCGGATCGAAGAACCAGGCCGAACGCCAGGGCAGCGAACGCGCGGCAATTAACGCGCCGATCCAGGGCACCAGCGCCGACATCATCAAGCGCGCGATGGCCCGCATGATGCCCGCGCTGGAAGACGCGGGGCTGGGCCACGTGCGCATGCTGTTGCAGGTGCACGACGAACTGGTGTTCGAACTGCCGCAGGCGGACGTGGACGCGGCGAAACCCGTGATCGAACGCGTGATGGCCCAGGCCGCCGCGCCGTCGGTAAGGCTGACCGTCCCGCTGGGGATCGACATCGGGACGGGCAAGTCATGGGGCGAGGCCCACTAGGGTCGCGGCGGGCGGAACTCAATCCAGCGCGGCATATCGCGCAACGTCCGCCCGGTGCAGCCACAGCACCTGGCTGTAGGGCACCGAATTGGTCATCGCATAGAAGCCGCGCGCTTCGGTCGGCGTCAGCCCCATGTCGCGATAGTAATCGAGATAGGCCGCGTTTACCGGATCGGTCGGCGCATAGTCCTTTGCCTGCTTGCCCTGATCGTCGAGCCAGGAATGCACCGCGAACTCCGCATCGGGCGCTGCGTGGCGCGTCTTGCCCGCAAGAAACAGGTCGACCGCGCCCGAACGCACAGAGCCGCCGGGCGGCACGTCTGTGGCAATGCCGCGCGCGCGGATCATCCGGCCGAGCCGCAGGTTGGCGGTATCGTCCACCGTGCCCGGGCAATCGGGCATCTCCAGCATGCGGATGCCCGGAAAGGCGCGCAGCATCGCTTCGAAGTCAGCGGGCGAATAGCTGTCGGTTTCCGCCACCAGCGCCGCGCGGCGCCTGTCCAGCACGGTAAAGGGGCCGAAACTGGCGATTCCCGCGCGATGACCGGCCCCGGCGCGCTGGCCCGAGCCGCCGTCTGCCACGAACCGTTCCGCGCCCGGCGCTTCATCGACCACTTCGACCGTTGTCGTTTCCGTCCACTGGACACCGTCGGCATCGGTCCACGTGCGGGTGGAAACCTCGCGCGCCGCGGCTGGCGTGGCGATTGCCGCGGCGGCGAGGCAGACAAGGGCGAACATGCGTCGCATTGGGCGGCTATCGCCCCCGCGCACTTGCCGCTTCGCCAAGAAAGGCGGTTAAGAATTGCTTGCCATGTTTCGCTTCCGTTTTGGCGGCATCGGCTTGGCAGCCCCTCTCCCTACCCTAATGTCGTCCCGATTCAGGGGGTTGCATCATGGTCGCGCTGGTATCGACGGTTGCCTATCTGGGCCTGGAGGCCCGCAGCGTGGAGGTGCAGTGCCAGGTTGCACCGGGCATGCCCGCATTCAAGCTGGTCGGCCTGCCCGACAAAGCGGTGGGCGAAAGCCGCGAACGGGTGCAGTCCGCGCTTTCGGCGCTGGGTCTGGCCCTGCCGCCAAAACGCATCACGGTAAACCTGTCTCCGGCCGACCTGCCCAAGGAGGGTTCGCATTACGACCTGCCGATCGCGCTTGCCCTGCTGGCGGCGATGGGCGTGGTCGATCGCGAACAGATGGCGGACTATGTGGCGGTGGGCGAACTGGCGCTGGACGGCCGGATCGTGGGATCGCCCGGCGTGCTGCTGGCGGCACTCCATGCCGGCGGCGAGGAAAAGGGCCTGATCTGTCCCGCCGCGCAAGGCAGCGAGGCCCGCTGGGCCAGCGGGATAGACGTTGTGGCCGCGCCCGACCTTGTCAGCCTGCTCAACCACCTGAAGGGCACGCAGCGGCTGCCCGCGCCCGCACAGGGCGAAGCCGCGCCCGTGCGGCGCGCGGCGGACCTGAAGCAGGTGAAGGGACAGGAAACCGCAAAGCGCGCGCTGGAGATCGCGGCGGCGGGCGGGCACAACCTGCTGATGATCGGGCCGCCGGGCGCGGGCAAGTCCCTGCTGGCATCCTGCCTGCCGGGAATCCTGCCCGAACTGACGCCGGCAGAGGCGCTGGAAGCCTCTATGGTGGCGTCGGTCGCGGGGCTGCTGGAAGACGGGAAGATCAGCCGCCAGCGCCCGTTCCGCGCGCCGCACCATTCGGCCTCGATGGCCGCGCTGACGGGCGGCGGGCTGCGGGTGAAACCGGGCGAAGTCTCGCTCGCCCACCTTGGGGTGCTGTTCCTTGATGAGCTGCCCGAATTCCAGCGCGCGGTGCTCGATTCGCTGCGCCAGCCGCTGGAAACAGGCGAAGTCAGCGTGGCGCGCGCCAATGCCCACGTCACCTTCCCCGCGCGCGTCCAGTTGGTCGCGGCGATGAATCCGTGCCGCTGCGGGCATCTGGGCGATCCGGCGCTGGGCTGTTCGCGCGCGCCCAAATGCGCCGCCGATTACCAGAGCCGCGTCTCCGGCCCGCTGCTCGACCGGATTGACCTGCACGTGGAAGTCGATCCGGTCAGCGCGATGGACCTTGCCCTGCCGCAGCCCGCAGAAGGCTCACACGAAGTCGCGGCGCGGGTCGCGCGTGCCCGCGCGGTCCAGACCCGCCGGCTGGACGGCACCGGCAAGCGCAGCAATGCCGAACTCGACGCGGATTTGCTGGAACAACACGCGACGCCCGACGAAGCCGGCCGCAAGCTGCTGATGCAGGCCGCAGAGGCGATGCGCCTGTCCGCGCGCGGCTATACCCGGATGCTGCGCGTGGCGCGCACGATTGCCGACATGGCGGGAGCGGAAGGCGTGGGGCGTGTGCACATCGCAGAGGCGCTGAGTTACCGGAGAATGGCGCCGCGGGCGTAAGCGGCGCGTTATCCGTCAAGCCCACAAAAGAAAGGCCCCAGAGCTTTGGACTCTGGGGCTATTCGAAGCTGCACCGAAGCTTGTTATCGCCAATGATGCAGCTGCCTCTTGCGAGGTCTTGAGGCCCAGAGAGCAAGCTCCTGAGCAGATCATGGCTTATATGAGTCGCGCAATCCTACTTGTCAACCTGGAGGCCCAATGCGTGCCGAACGGCATCTTTGATCAAGTCAAATTGCTCGTCGCTCACTCGCAAGTTGCTGAAGTATTTTCTCTTTCCATATTGATCTCTTGCAGTGTGAAACAAGTCCAACCGGTCAAGTCCGACAGTGGCAATCATGTCAGCCTTTACCCACCAGACCGTTTCGGCAAATGGTTCCGGCAATGGTTGCTTGAGTGTGATCTTGCATTGGTATCGGCACGTTGCCGCAGACTCGGTACCGCTCAGAGGTACAACGGTGTGAAGGTTGGGCCGTCCCGGCAATGCCCCCATCAATACGACTGCCGGACGCCTCTTCACCATTTCGGGAGGCTGAAATCCGCCGCGACTATAGTCGCACAAGACGAGCGTCTTTGGTTTGACGGGGTACTTCATAGCCCGTCGGGCCTACCCGCTTGATCTTATATCCGCGAATCCAAGCCTATGGTTTTCCTCAAAATAAATAATCAACTGCCGCCATATTGGCGTAAATTACCGCCCCGCCATCGCCTTGACCTTCGAAAGATACGTGCGCCCGATGCGCAGTTGCGTGCCGTCGGCCAGTTCCACCGACCAGACGCCCAGCCCGTCGTGCTTCAGGCCCGCGATCGCGTCCTTGCGGAGGATCGTGGAGCGGTGGATGCGGATGAACTGCGCGGGGTCCAGCCGTTCTTCCAGCCCGGCGATGGTGTGCAGCATCAGATAGCTGCGGTCGCCCACGTGCAACCGCACATAATCGCGTTCGGCATCGATGCGCTCGATGTCGGCGGCAGCGATGCGGACGAGTTCCGAGCGGTGGGGCACCCAGAACTCCTCGATCCACGGACTGTCTTCCGCCCCTTCGGCGGCGGACACGCGGCGGGCCAGCGCGCGTTCTATCGCGCGCTCCAGCCGGTCTTGCGCCACGGGCTTGAGCACATAGTCCACCGCGTCGAGATCGAACGCCTCTACCGCGAAGTGATCGTGCGCGGTCACGAAGATTACCGCCGGACGCGGGTCTTGCGCGGCCAGCGACCGGGCAACCGAAAGCCCGTCCATTTCGGGCATCGTCATGTCGAGCAGCACCAGTTCCGGGGCAAGCGCATCGGCCAGGCGCATCGCGGCGGCGCCATCGGGCGCGGTGCCCACCACGTTCAGCGCGGGGATGCGCGAACACAGGATCTGCATGCGTTCGACGGCCAGCGGCTCGTCATCGACGATCAGCGTGCGCAGGGTCTGGGTTTCAGCAACATTCATTTCGCACCATCGGCATTGTCAGCACAGTAGCATAGCCGCCCGCCGGCAGCGGACCGCTTTCAACCTTGCCCGCGTCCCCGAACCGGGCCGAAAGGCGCTGGCGCACATTGGAAAGGCCGATGCCGGTGCCGCCCTTGGGGATGCCCGGCTCGCCGCTGGCCGGACCATCGTCCGCAACGGTCAGCACCAGCATTCCGCCCGCCTCGCGCGCGGCGATGCGGATCGTCACCGGGCGGCGCGTGGCCGAAACCGCGTACTTGATGGAGTTTTCCACCAGCGGCTGGAGGATCATGCCGGGCACACAGGCGCTTTCCAGCGCCTTGGGCACGTCGAATTCGGTCAACAGGCGATCGGGGAAGCGCACCGCCTCGATCGCGAGGTAATGGCGCTGCAACTCCATTTCGTCGACCAGCGGCACATCGGCCGTGGGATCGTTGGCAAGGCTGTGGCGATAGAAGCTGGAGATCGTCTGGATCATCCGCTCCGCCGCGTCCGTCCGGCCTGACATGACCTGGGCCGACAGCGAATTCAACGTGTTGAACAGGAAGTGCGGATTGACCTGATAACGCAGGCTGCGCAGTTCCGCCGCCTTGGCCGCGCGGCGCAATTCGCCCGCGCTGCGCTCTACCGCACGCAACCGCTCGCCATTGGCCAGCGCTAGGTACAGCGCGGCCCAGGCGATCAGCAGGAAATAACGGCCGAAGGCGATGTCCGTGAACTGGCGCAGCAGGCCTTCGCTGGCGAGCTTCCTGTTGATGATCGCGCGCTGTTCGGGAGAGATCTTTTCACCCAGTTGCTTGTCGTAATTGGCGGCCTTCCCGCTGTCGTCCACGTCGACCAGCAGGTTTCCGGCCATATCGCGGCCAAAGCGGATTCCGGCCTTGGCGGCCGCGCTGTCGGACTTGCTGTCTTCCTTCACCCCGCTGGCGTTCAACTGCTTGGCGATGGGGGCGAAGGCCTGCTGGTTCACCGCCGCAAGCAATATCGATGCCGGCAACATGATCACCAGCGCGGCAGCGACGCGCGCGCCGAAAGGACGTTCGTCGAACCGGCGCAGGATCGGCCAGGTGGCAACCGTCACCACGATTCCTGCCACGGTCACGACAACGCGCGGCAGCATGAGCTGGCCGAAAAGCTGCGGATCGATCACCAGGCTGCGCAGCGTGACAAGCACGAAATAACACAGCCACAGCGCCACGGCGGACAGCCACACCAGCCGCGCGGGCACGCGGCCGGGCGTGATTGCCCCGTTCAGGTCGTCAAGATCAAAGGCCGTCGCCATCGACGCCTTCTAGACTTGCAGCCCCGCCGGACGCCAGCGTGACCGGTCGGCCCGAGTCTGTCGTTTGTCGAACAATGGCGCGGTCGAACCGCAGCAGGCTCACGCCTTTTGCAGCAGGTGTTCCTCGGCGATCTTCTTCTGCCAGACGAGCGGCGCAAGCTGGTGGACGTTTTGCCCTTCGGCATCGACCGCCACGGTCACCGGCATATCTTCCACGGTGAATTCGTAGATCGCTTCCATGCCAAGATCCTCGAACCCGACGACTTTGGCATCCTTGATCGCGCGCGAGACAAGGTAGGCCGCGCCGCCCACCGCCATCAGATAGGCCGATTTGTGCTTCGCGATCGATTCGGTCGCCGCCGGTCCGCGCTCCGCCTTGCCGACGCAGGCGAGCAGGCCCTGCTCCAGCATCATGTCCATGAACTTGTCCATCCGCGTGGCAGTCGTGGGGCCGGCGGGGCCGACCACTTCATCGCGCACCGGATCGACCGGGCCGACGTAATAGATCACGCGCCCCTTGAACTCGACCGGTAGCGTCTCACCCCGGCTCAGCATGTCCTGAATGCGTTTGTGTGCCGCGTCACGCCCCGTCAGCATCTTGCCGTTCAGAAGCAGCCGGTCGCCCTGTTTCCAGCCCTGCACCTCTTGCGGCGTCAGCGTATCCAGATTGACGCGCTTTGCTTCGGCAGAGGGCGCCCACTGCACCTTGGGCCATGCGTTGAGGTCAGGCTTTTCAAGGAAGCTGGGGCCAGAACCGTCCAGCGTGAAATGCGCGTGGCGGGTGGCTGCGCAGTTGGGGATCATGGCGATCGGCTTGTTCGCCGCATGGCACGGCGCGTCCATGATCTTCACGTCCAGCACAGTCGCCAGACCGCCAAGGCCCTGCGCGCCGATGCCCATCGCGTTTACCGCGTCGAAGATTTCGATACGCAGCTTTTCGATATCGTTTTGCGGGCCGCGCTGCTTCAGCTGGCCCATATCGATCGGGTCCATCAGGCTCTGCTTGGCCAGCTTCACGCAATGTTCCGCCGTGCCGCCGATGCCGATACCCAGCATCCCCGGCGGGCACCAGCCCGCGCCCATCTGCGGCAGCATTTCCAGCACCCAGTCCACGATATTGTCGCTGGGGTTCATCATCTTGAACTTGGACTTCGCTTCGCTGCCGCCGCCCTTCGCCGCGACGTCAATCGAAACGGTATTGCCCTTCACCATCTCCACCGACAGCACGCAGGGGGTGTTGTCGCGCGTGTTGCGGCGGGTGAAGGCGGGATCGGCCAGCACGGAAGCGCGCAGCTTGTTGTCCGGGTCCATATAGGCGCGGCGCACGCCTTCATCGACCACGTCCTGCAACGACTTGTCCGATTCGAGCCGGCAATCCTGCCCCCATTTGACGAACACGTTCACGATGCCGGTGTCCTGGCAGATCGGGCGGTGCCCTTCGGCGCACATCCGGCTGTTGGTGAGGATCTGCGCAATCGCGTCCTTGGCGGCCGGGCCTTGCTCCGCCTCATAGGCTTCGCCCAGCGCGCGGATATAGTCCATCGGGTGGAAATAGCTGATATATTGCAAGGCGTCGGCGACGCTCTCTACCAGGTCCGCCTCGCGGATCGTCACCATTTCGGCCATTGCGGCTTCTCCATTGACAGGCATATCGATGGAGGCCCCTTACGCGCCGACGAGCGTCGTGCAAAGCGCTTGGCGTAGGCAAAGCGATATTCTACAGGCCTCGCTGTAAAGGATTGCGCCAGTGTGTTGCCGGTGCAATACAGCGATGCAAGAACCGAGGGATTTCATGACCGTGGTTGAAGAACGGCCGGCAGCTACCGGCATGGTGCGCGAACGCCGGGCAATGATCGACAGCCAGCTGCGGGTAAGCGGGGTGAACGATCCCGCCATTCTCGCCGCATTCGCCGCTGTCCCGCGCGAAGACTTCGTGCCCGAGGCGCGCCGCGCCGTCGCCTATGCCGACCGGCTGGTTCCTTTGGGAGAGGGCCGCACGCTCGCCCCCGCGCTCAGCTATGGCCAGTTGCTTACCGCCGCAGAGGTGCACGGCAGCGACAGTGTGCTGGTGATCGGCAAGCCGGGCGGATACCTTTCCGCGCTGGCCGCCAGGATTGCGGGCAAGGTCGAAACGGCATCACCCGACGATTATGCCGGCAAGGGCACGTTCTCGCTCGTGCTGGTGGACGGCGCGATGGAACAGGCGCCCGACGCGCTTGCCACGGTGCTGTCCGACGATGGCCGTATCGTGACCGGGATGGTGAATCGCGGCGTTGTCCGCCTTGCCATCGGCCGCAAGACGGCGGACGGGCTGGCCTTCGCCAACCTGTCCGAAATCGACCTTGCGCCGCTGCCCGAATTTGCCGCGCCGCGGAGCTGGAGCTTCTGAATCCCATGTCGAAGGCCGCCGTCCAAGCCGCGCTGCTGGGCGCGTCCCTGCTGACCCTGCCCGCCGCGGCGCGGGCAGACGACCTGCGCGATGCGCTGCTGAACGCCTATCAGACGAACCCGACGCTTCAGGCCGCCCGCGCCAACCAGCGCGCCACGGACGAGGGCGTGCCGATCGCCAAGGCGCCCGGCCTGCCTTCGCTGAACGGCACGGCAACCTATACCGAATACCTGAAGCAAAGCTCGGTCAGCTTCATCGCGCCGAAGCGCAACCTTGATGTTCAGGCGCAGGCGACCCTGCCGCTCTATTCAGGCGGTGCGGTGAAAAACTCGGTGCGGGCCGCCAAGACGCGGGTCGAAGCCGGCCGGGCCGACCTGCGCGGTTCGGAAAGCGGCGTGTTCAGCCAGGTTGTCGCGTCGTATATGGACGTGATCCTCCAGCAGGCGATCGTCGGGCTCAACCGCAACAACGTGAACGTCCTGAAGGTCAACCTGCAGGCAACCAGCGACCGGTTCGAGATCGGCGACCTTACCCGCACCGACGTTGCGCAATCGGATTCGCGCCTTGCCATCGCCCGCGCGGGGCTGCGCAATGCGGAAGCCAGCCTGATCGGCGCGCGCGAAACCTATCTGCAGGTTGTCGGCAAGCCCGCGAAGGATCTTGCGCCGCCGCCACCGCTGACCGGCCTTCCCGCGACACCGGACGACGCGGTGCAGGTCGCGCTCGACAACAACCCGGACCTGCTTGCCGCAAAGCAGCGCAGCAAAGCGGCGGGCTATGACGTGAAAGTGGCCGGATCCGGGCGTTATCCGAAGATCAGCCTGTACACGTCTGGCGACTATTCGAACTACCTCGGCTCGCTCAGCTATCCCGGTGTCGGCACGGTTCCGGGGCAGACCACCGCGCAAGCCGGCGTGCGCGCCACGATCCCGCTGTTCCAGGGCGGCCTGCCCGCCGCGCAGCAGCGCCAGGCGCAGGCACGCGAAGGGGCGGCGCTGGAGCAGGAAATCGGCGTGGAGCGGCAGGTGATCGCGTCGGTCCGCTCGGCCTTTTCGTCGTGGCGCGCGGCGAACGACGTCATCAAGATGAACGAAACCGCCGTTTCCGCCGCGCAGCTCAGCCTTGAAGGTGTGCGGGCGGAAAACAGCGTGGGCAACCGCACGATCCTGGATATCCTGAATGCCGAGCAGGAACTGCTCAACGCACAGGTCCAGCTCGTCACCGCGCGGCGCAACGCTTATGTCGCGGGCTTCAACCTGCTGGCCGCGATGGGCAAGGCCGAAGCGCGCGACCTGGGGCTGGACGGCGGCGTGCTTTACGATCCGCAAGTCAACTATGACCGCGTGAAGGGCAAGATCTTCGACTGGGACCGCGATCCCGATCCGATTGCCAAATCCACGCGCACCGTTGACAGTCCCGCGCAAGATGCGAAAATCCCCGCTGATTCTGTACCCGCCACATCCGGGAACAGCACAGGGGGACAAGAGTGACGTCTATGCGCCAGGCAGGAGAGCCCTCGGTCGAGGAAATCCTCCAATCGATCAAGAAGGTGATCGCGCGTGACAATCGCGCCGATGCCGCCCAGCTGCGCGCCCGCCGTGAAGGCGCCGGCGTCGTCACCACGCATTCCCCCGAAGGTCTTGCCGCCGATGGCCAGGCTTCGGCACCCCACGGGTCACAAAAGGCGCCGCGTGTGCACGATGTGCTCGAACTGACCGACGAGGATGTCGATTCGATGGCGGACGATAGCGAAGAGGGCGAAGAAAGCCCGCTGGTCGACGATGGCGCAATTGCCTCGATGCGCGATTCGCTTGCGGCGCTGGCCATGCTGTCCGAACCCGGCGTGCCGCCACAGATCGTGCGCTCGGGCGAAACGTCGCTTGAAGGCCTGGTGCGCGAAATGCTCCGCCCGATGCTGTCCGACTGGCTGGACAAGAACCTTCCCGCCATGGTCGAAAAGATGGTTGCGGCAGAGATCGCGCGGATCGCCGGCAAGAAGGGCTAGAACTCGCGCCCGCCGGGGGCTACCCCCTGCATATGCATCTGAAATTCCCCGCTGCCGCGCCGGTTGCGCTGGCTTTCGCCTGTTCGCTTCCTGCCCTCGCCCTTGGCGCCACCGCGCATGCCGAAGCCGCGCCGATGAGCGCGCAGGATATCGTCACCCTGCCCCGGCTGGGCGGTGTGGCCGTATCGCCCGACGGGCGGACGGCGGCCTATGTCGTTACCACGACCAACCCCGAGACATACGAACGCACGCGTTCGCTGCGGATCGTCGCGCTGAACGCGAAAGGCACGCCCGTCCGCGCACTGCCGTGGGACGGGGTGAGCGATCCGGCCTTCGCGCCCGACGGCAGCCTTTACCTGCTCTCCACCCATGCGCCCGGCACGGACGCTGCGGACGGTGCAACGACGCAGGTATGGGCCATCCCCGCCGCACGGATCGCGTCGGCCGATGCAAGCGAGGCTATCCCGGCCATTCAGGTCACGGCCTTCAAGGCCGACGTCGCCGGCTTCAAGCTATCGCCGAACGGGAAACGCATCGCCGTTTGGGGCGACATCGCGCGCGATTGCCCGACGTTCGGCGGCTGCAAGGATGACGGCAACACCGCGCTGCCCGGCCCGGGTACCGGCCGCCTTTACAAGGACGGGGCCGGTTTCATCCGGCACTGGGACAAGTGGGAGACGCCGGGCAATTACAGCCGCGTGTTCGCGTTCGACCTCGATCCCCGGGGCAAGGTCATGGGCGCGGGACACGCGCTTGACGGCGATCCGGCCAATGGGGGGCTGACCGGCGATTCGCCTACGAAGCCCTTTGGCGGCGGCGAGGAAATCGCGTGGAGCGCCGATTCGAACGCCGTGGTCTATGCCGCGCGGCAAGCAAACCGCGACGAACCGCTTTCCACCAACCTGGACCTGTGGTGGGCGCCGGTCGACGGATCGGCCCCGAAGAACATTACCGCCGCCAACAAAGCCACGGATACCCTGCCCGCGCTCTCGCCCGACGGTCGCTGGCTCGCCTATGCGGCGATGGCCCGGCCCGGATACGAATCCGACCGGCTGGTGGTGCAACTGGTCGACCTAAAGACGGGCCGGCACCGCGCGCTGGCGCAGGACTGGGACCGTTCGCCGGGATCGTTGACGTGGACGAGGGATTCGAAGGCCCTGATCGCGACCGCGGGTGACGTGCTGGACACGCCCGCCTTCCGGATCGACATCGCGACCGGCAAGGTCACGCGCCTGAAGCTTTCGCCCACCCCCCGCGAGGGCCATATCGGCAATGTGACTCCGCTCAACGGTGGCGGCATGGTGTTCACCCGCGACACGATCGATGCGCCGGCGGAAATATATGTCGCAGGGGCGGGCAAGCGCGGGCGCAGGGTAACGGACATCGATGCAAGCCTGATGGCCGGCATGGCACGGGTCGTCACCACGCGCTTCAGCTTCGCCGGAGCGAACGGCGATACCGTGTGGGGCCAGATCACCAAGCCTGCGTGGATCAAGGGGCAGATGCCGGCCATCCTCTATGTCCACGGCGGGCCGCAAGGCTCGTTCAACGATGGCTGGTCATGGCGCTGGAATCCGCGCGTAACCGCCAGCCAGGGCTATGCGGTCGTCTCGGTCGATTTCCACGGCAGCACCGGATACGGCCAGGCCTTCACCGACAGCATCAACCGCGACTGGGGCGGCAAACCGCTGGTCGACCTGCAAAAGGGCTTCGCGGCGGCAGCGGCCATGGACCCGCAAGTGGACACGGCCAACGCCTGCGCCATGGGCGCAAGCTATGGCGGGTACATGATGAACTGGATCGAAGGCATGTGGCCGGACAAGTTCAAGTGCGAGATCCAGCACGACGGCGTGTTCGATGCGCGGGCGATGGCCTATGAAACCGAGGAATTGTGGTTCGACGAATGGGAGCACGGCGGCCACCCCTATTACGAGGCGCCGCAGGAATACGAGAAGTGGAACCCGGTGAACCATGTCGACCAGTGGAAGACCCCGATGCTGGTCGTCACCAGCCAGCATGACTTCCGCATCCCCTATACGCAGGGCATCGCCGCCTTTACCGCACTGCAGCGCCGCCATGTGCCCAGCGAACTGCTGGTATTCCCGGACGAGAACCACTGGGTTCTGAAGCCGAAGAATTCGCTGCAATGGCACGAGACGGTGTTCGCCTGGCTGAAGCGCTGGCTGCGCCCGCAGGAGGACAAATGAGCGACGGGGCCAAGGAGCGCGGAACCGCGGACGCGCGCGAAGTTGCTGAAGCGGAAGAAAAGCTGGCCCGGCTGGGCGGATTCGCCACCCGGCGGCACATCTTCCTTTGCGTCGATCCCGAAAAGCCCAAGTGCTGCGATCTTGAGACCGGACACAGGGCGTGGAAGTTTCTGAAAACCCGGCTGGGCGAGCTGGGCCTTGGCAGCCACAACGGCGTCTTGCGCAACAAGGCGGGATGCCTGCGCGTGTGCGGCGCGGGACCGATCGCGGTCGTCTATCCCGAAGGCGTCTGGTACCATTCGGCGACTGAACCCGTGCTTGAGCGGATCATCCGGGAACATCTTGTCGGCGGCGTGCCGGTCGAAGAATTCCGCCTGCATCCGCCCGAAGCCAAGGCCATGCGCGCGGACTGATCCCGGCCTACCAGTCGTGCTGGTCGGACAGCGGGTCTTCCACTGCTTCGTCGTGGCCTGTGCCGCTCGACAGGAAGGCAAGGCCCATAAGTGCGCCGCCCAGCATCATGGTAAGGCCGATGCCCAGCCCGGTCGCGATGTAGAAGTGGATAGAGATCATGCCGAAGGCGGCATAGAAGTACGCCCAGATCGCCAGCACGACGCCCAGCGAGACCCAGGCCATCAGCTTCATCAACCGGCGAAAGCGCGCCCAGGCGTGCGCGGCATTCGCGGGATCGTCGAGAGGGGACGGGATCGGCACATCCATCAAGATGGTGCTTCGCGGCCCTTCTGGCAATGCGCTTTCGCCAAATCGCGTTTGGTGGCATCATTCGGCAGATCGAATGGGGAGATAAGGGCGCAACAGGCCGAAAGGAGGATGCCATGACGATAGCAAGGCTTATTGCCGACAGGAGCAGCGACGTCTGGAGCTGTCACGCGGACGACAGCGTGGCCGACGCGGTTGCGATCCTGGCGACGAAACGGATCGGCGCTCTGCCTGTGCGCGACGGGAACGAAGACGTTGCCGGCATCTTTTCCGAACGCGACGTACTCTATTCGCTGAAACAGCACGGAGCCGACGCGCTGGGCATGAAAGTGCGCGACACGATGACCGCGCCCGCGGTGACGATCGCCCCCGAAACCCCCGTTCTGGAAGCGCTGGCGCTGATGACACGGCGCAGGATTCGCCATTTGCCGGTGATCGAGAACGGCCGCATGACGGGGTTTGTTTCCATCGGCGACCTGGTGAAATACCGGATCGACCATATCGAGGCGGAAGCCAGCGCGCTGCGCGACTATATCCAGATGGCCTGATTCCGGCTGGCCGCACCTGCGAGGGTGCGAATTTCGCGCGACTGCCCGGCCGCAACTTGAGAGCAGGGGCACAAGCCCCTATCTTGCATGGCATGAGCGAAGCCCAGGTCACCCTAGCCCCCAGCGCCGCCGCGCGCGTCGCCGTTATCGCCGCCAAGCAGGGCAAGCCCGCGATCCTGCGGCTTGCCGTGGAAGGCGGCGGATGTTCGGGCTTCCAGTACCGCTTCGGGCTGGACGAGGCACCGCAGGACGACGACACGATCGCCGAAACCGACGGAGTGAAGCTTCTGGTCGATTCGGTGAGCCTGGACCTTGTTGCCGGAAGCACGGTGGAATTCGTCGAATCGCTGGGCGGATCGGCTTTCCAGGTAACCAATCCCAACGCCAGCGCCGGATGCGGATGCGGCAGCAGCTTCGCCGTTTGACCTTGCGGGCCTTGTAGGCGGTGGCTCCCGGCCTCCCTGTCGGTAGCCGGCCCGGTCCGCCGGTCAGCAACGCAGGGATGACCCGACGCGACGATTCTCCAGACGGCCGGAAACAGACATGAAAATCGCATCGTTCAACATCAACGGCATCAAGGCGCGTCTGCCGCGCCTGCTGGAATGGCTGGAGGAAACGCGCCCGGCCGTTGCCTGCCTGCAGGAAATCAAGACGCAGGACGAAGGCTTCCCCGCCGCCGAGTTCGAGAAGATCGGCTACAAGGCGATCTGGCATGGCCAGAAGAGCTTCAACGGCGTGGCTATCCTTGCCGATGGCGAGGAACCGGTTGAAGTGCAGCACGGGCTGGACGGCGATCCGGAAGACGATCATTCCCGTTACCTGGAAGCCGATGTGAAGGGCGTTCGCGTTTCCTGCATCTATCTGCCCAACGGCAATCCCCAGCCCGGCCCGAAGTTCGATTACAAACTGCGCTGGATGGAACGGCTGCGCGCCCGCATGGCGCGGATTTCGGCCGAGGAAGTGCCCGCCGTTGTGATCGGTGATTATAACGTGATCCCCCAAGACAAGGACGTCTGGTCGCCCAAGGCCATGGCGAGCGACGCCCTGATGCAACCCGAATCGCGCGATGCCTATGCCCGCCTGCTGGGCGACGGCTGGACCGACGCGATCGACCTGCTCAACCCGCGCGGCGGAGTGTGGACGTTCTGGGATTACCAGGCGGGCGCATGGCAGCGCGATCACGGGTTCCGTATCGACCACGCGCTGCTCTCGCCCGAACTGGCGGACCGGCTGGTGGCGGCGGGCGTGGACAAGGAATACCGGGGCCGCGAAAAGGCGAGCGATCACGCACCGATCTGGATCGACGTGCGCGACTGACCGTCAGGCGCGCGCTGTGCGCCCGTTCACAGCATGGCAAGCGCACCTGTGGCACAAGCGCCGCCGATGCAGGACGAAAACCATGCCCTGCCGGCACCTGTTACCAAGAGAATCATCATGCGACTGTTTGGCCCAGACCTTATCCGCTCTTTCGTCATCGGCTTCCTGATCGGTGCCGCCGGACTGGCGGTTACGGCAAGCGTCGAAGCCCATGCGCATCCCGTTTCAGCCATTTCGCCATGACACGCGCGGCCCGCATCCCGCTCGCCGCGGTAATGCTCACCGCCGCCTGTCACCAGCCGGCCTTTGCCGAATCCGCGGTCGCCACGCCTGCGGCGGTGGTCAAAGCACACGAATCGTCTGGACCGAAGGCGGCGATCTTCGCGGGCGGTTGCTTCTGGGGCGTCGAAGCGGTTTTCAGCCACGTAAAGGGCGTATCCAGCGTCGTTTCGGGCTATGAAGGCGGGGCGAAGGCCGATGCGCGGTACGAACGCGTCAGCCGGGGCGATACCGGCCTCGCCGAATCGGTGCGGGTTACCTACGATCCGTCCGTCGTGCGTTACGACCAGCTTTTGCAGATCTATTTCGGCGTGATCGCCGATCCGACCGAACTGAACCGGCAAGGCCCGGACACCGGCACGCAATACCGCTCTGCTCTCGTGCCGCTCGACAAGGAACAGCGCCGCGCGGCAGCCGGATATATCGCGCAGTTGAAGGCGCTTAAGCTCTGGGATCGGCCGATCGTTACCGCGATAGAGCCCTATCGCGGGTTCTATCCGGCCGAACGCTATCACCAGGACTTCATGCAGAAGCACCCGGACCATCCCTATATCGTGATGTGGGACAAGCCCAAGGTCCGCGCGCTGAAGAGGCTGTTTCCCGCGCTTTACAAGGCGAGCTTCACCGGCGGCTGATCCGCGCGCACGGGCAGCGCGATTTGCCTCCCGCGCCCGGCGCGCCTATCTATCGGACATGGTCAAAGACGCCGTCCGCCATCACCACCACGAACATTCCGGTGAAGAACTGGTGAGCGCCGCGCGCCATGCGCTGATCGACGCGGGCGAACAGTGGACCGATATGCGCGCCGACGTGTTCGATGCGCTTGTCAGCCACGACAAGCCGGCATCGGCCTATGACATTGCGGAAAGCGTCGGCGCGCTGCGTGGCAAGCGCGTTGCGGCCAACAGCGTCTATCGCATCCTTGACCTGTTCGTGCGCACGAACCTTGCCCGGCGGGTGGAAAGCGCGAACGCCTATCTTGCCAACAGCCACCCGGGTTGCCGGCACGACTGTATCTTCCTGATCTGCGACGAATGCGGACAGGCAATCCATATCGACGACGACAGCCTTACCGGCGCGCTGCGCGATGCGGCGCGCAAGGCGGGATTTGCCGATGTGCGCCCGGTGGTGGAGATTCGCGGCCGCTGCGGCGATTGCGCCTGACGGTCAGCCCAGCACTTTCCCCATGCGGGTGAGCGGCACGGCCACGCCGCCGCGCACGTCTTCCACGTCTTCGATCGGGTTATAGCCCGCCGCGCGGTACAGCGGGGCGCCGGCGCGTGTCGCCATCAGTTCGACCCGCAAAAAGCCCTCTGCCCGCGCCGCCGCTTCGCAATGCGCAAGGATCGCGCGCCCGACCCCGCGCCGCGCGAAGGGGGGCGCTGTGTACATCGCCCGCACGCGCGCTGCTTCGGTCGCGGGATCGAGCAGGCGCGGCTCTCTGAGGTCGAGCGTATGGTCCCCGCCATAAAGCGTGGCGCGGCGGCTCCACCCGCCGCATCCCGCCACTGCTCCGTCCGCGCCTTTCGCCACGAAATAGGTGCCGTCGAGGACAAGCTGGCGATCCAGCCCCATCACCGCGCGACTGGCCTTTACCTGTTCGGGAGAGAGGAAGCCGGCCTGAAGCTGGCCGATCGCCGCATCCATCACGCCGCGAAGCGTTTCGATCTGCGCGATGTCCGCAGCCGCGATAGTCCAGTTTTCCACGCCGGATAGGTGCAATGCCGGCCCGCATCGCGGCAAGCGGTTTTCGCACTCGATGTTCGACACGGGACAATGCCCGTTGTAAAGCGGCGTAATGTCTTCCGATCCGGTGACCCCGCTTCTCGATACAGTCGATACGCCCGACGACCTGCGAAAGCTCGCCCCCGCGCAATTGCGCCAGCTTGCGGACGAACTGCGCAGCGAAATGCTCGCTGCCGTCGGCCAGACCGGCGGCCACCTTGGCTCCGGGCTGGGCGTGGTCGAACTGACCGTTGCCATCCACTATGTATTCAATACGCCCGACGACCGGCTGGTGTGGGACGTGGGCCACCAGGCCTATCCCCACAAGATCCTGACCGGCCGGCGCAACCGCATCCGCACCTTGCGGCAGGGTGGCGGGCTGTCCGGTTTCACCAAGCGCAGCGAGAGCGAATACGATCCGTTCGGGGCGGCCCATTCGTCCACGTCGATCTCCGCCGCGCTGGGCTTTGCCGTGGCCAACAAGCTTTCGGGCAAGCCGGGCAAGGGCATTGCGGTAATCGGCGACGGCGCGATGAGCGCGGGCATGGCCTATGAGGCGATGAACAATGCCGAGCAGGCGGGCAACCGGCTGGTCGTGATCCTGAACGACAACGACATGTCGATCGCGCCGCCAGTTGGCGGCCTTTCGACCTACCTTGCGCGGCTTGTATCCTCGGGCAAGTTCCTGGGCCTGCGCGAACTGGCGAAACGTTTTGCGCGCAAGCTGCCGCGCCCGTTGCACGTTGCCGCCCGCAAGACGGACGAATTCGCGCGCGGCATGGCCATGGGCGGCACCCTGTTCGAGGAACTGGGCTTCTATTACGTCGGCCCGATCGACGGGCACGATATCGACGCGCTGGTGCCGGTGCTGGAAAATGTGCGCGATGCGGCCGAAGGGCCGATCCTGGTCCATGTGGTGACGCAGAAGGGCAAGGGCTATGCCCCGGCCGAAAACAGCGCGGACAAGTATCACGGCGTACAGAAGTTCGACGTGATCACCGGCGAACAGAAAAAGTCGAGCGGTGGGCCGCCCGCTTACCAGAACGTATTCGGCGAAGCGCTGGCTAAGCTGGCCGACAGTGACACGCGCATCTGCGCGATCACTGCGGCGATGCCGTCCGGCACCGGCGTCGACAAGTTCGCAAAGGCGCACCCGGATCGCTCTTTCGACGTGGGCATTGCCGAACAGCACGCGGTGACGTTCGCCGCAGGGCTTGCCGCGCAGGGGATGCGCCCGTTCTGCGCGATCTATTCCACCTTCCTGCAACGCGCCTTCGACCAGGTGGTGCACGACGTCGCGATCCAGAACCTGCCGGTGCGCTTCGCGATAGACCGTGCCGGACTGGTCGGCGCGGACGGAGCCACCCATGCGGGCAGCTTCGACATCACCTATCTTTCCACGCTGCCCAACATGGTGGTGATGGCCGCCGCCGACGAGGCGGAGCTGGTGCACATGACCTATACGGCAGCGCAATACGACACCGGGCCGATCGCGTTCCGCTACCCGCGTGGAGCGGGTACGGGCGTGCCTCTGCCCGAAACGCCGGAATTGCTGGAAATCGGCAAGGGACGGATCGTGCGCGAAGGCACGAAGGTTGCGCTGCTGTCGCTCGGCACGCGGCTGGCCGAAAGCCTGAAAGCGGCCGATCAGCTTGAAGCCAGGGGGCTTTCAACCACGGTCGCGGACCTGCGCTTCGCCAAGCCGCTCGACACAGACCTCATCCGCCGCCTGATGACCAGCCACGAAGTGATCGTGACGGTGGAAGAAGGCAGCATCGGCGGGCTGGGCGCGCACGTGCTGACGATGGCGAGCGACGAGGGGCTGACCGATGCGGGCCTGAAGATCCGCACGATGCGCCTGCCAGACCTGTTCCAGGACCATGACGCACCCGACAAGCAGTATGACGCCGCCGGCCTCAACGCGCCGCAGATCGTCGATACCGTGTTGAAAGCACTGCGCCACAACAGCGCGGGGGTTGAGGAAGCGCGCGCTTAGGGGTCAGGACTAGGGAGGGCTAACCCACCCAGCGCCAGATCCCGGCGGGGATACCCGACAGCCACAGGTGCGCCCAGGTGATCGCGACCCAGATCGCAATGGCGAGCAGCCACAGCACCGCGCCCGCGCCGCCTAACCGGCCCACGCGTGGCCAGAAGCTGGTCTTCGCTTCCCACGCCGCCCAGCCATCGCCCATCAGCGCTTCTTTCTTGCGGTCCTGCATATGCGCGCCGACCAGCGCGAGGATCAGGATTCCGCCCGCCAGGATCAGCGTGCGCCCCGCGGGTGCGACAAGCAGGTGCGCGATGGCCCAGAAGCCGAAGCCCCACATCATGGGATGGCGCGTCACGCGGAACACGCCGGCCGGCTGCTTGTCTGCCAAGGCCTTCGCCGCGTTCGGATCGGGCAACGCCGGATTGCCGCTGAGCGAGCCGAGGAACAGCACCAGAGCCACAATCGTCAACACGCTGGCGACGATCCATGCGAGAGCGCCATACGTTCCGTCGAACGCGACAGGCGATGGCGACGCGGCGCGAAACGCCATGGCCATCCACGCGAACGTGGCAAGGCTGACCAGCGAATAGGCGCCCAGGAAACCCGTTTCGCCCAGCACGCCCGTCATCGCCGGGCGCAACGGGTGCGACATCGCGAAATGCGTGCCGACGAAGGCGATCGTTGCGGCGGTGAGCGAAACGAGTGCGGGATCCACTGGCATTTCCCCTTCCTTTCGCGACCGCCGCCGATCCGGCCTTACCAGTCCCAGGCCTTGGGCAACGCGCCCGGTGCGGGATGGCGATAGCGTTCGCGCAGCCGCGTCTGGTGGTTGGAAACCGGCTGCTCCACGCCGTCGATATACACTTTCACGGGCGCATTGCCCACTTCAAGCGGATCGCCGTCCCAAACCACCACATCCGCGTCGCGGCCGGGCAGCAGGCTGCCGTACCGGTCGCCCTCGCCCATGATCCCAGCGGGCACGGAACTGATCGCGGCGAAAGCCTGTCCCCAGGTCAGTCCCGTTGCGCCGGGCATCTTGCCGACAGCGACAAGGTTTCCCGCGTATTGCGGGGCATAGCGCGGCTGGTCCATGTCGAACATTCCGCCGATCGCCACCTTGACGCCCGCCTTCGTCATGCGTCCGATGTTGGACTGCGTTGCGGCCATCGTCTCGAACCGGCCGGGCAGGTCGGTCATCGGCTGCGCGATCACCGGCACCTTGGCGGCGGCAAGCGTACCGGCCACGCGCCAGCCTTCCGATGCGCCGACGATCACCAGATTCAACGCGGGGAACTCCGACTTCAGCGCCAGCGCACCGCGAATGTCGGATGCGCGCTCAACATGGACGTAAAGCGGCTGCTTGCCGGTCACGACCGGTACCAGCGCCACCGCGTCCGACCGGGTGAGCAGCACGTCGTCCCGCCGCGTGCCTTTCGGCATTGCCGCGATCTCGCGCGCCTCGGCCAAGGCGTTGCGCAACAGCGCCTGTGCGGCAAGGCGGCTTCCCCCGGCAAGGCGCGCACCGCGCTCACCCAGTTCGACCAGCTGGAACGCGCGCGGCTTTTCCACCGCCTGTGGATCGGCGCCGAGGTCGATATAGGCGCCCTGCCCGGCAAAGATCGAATTGCCCGCGCTTGCCGACACCGCGGCGCGCGTCACGCCGCCCGCGCGGCTGACTTCCAGCGGCAGCGCCTCGGGATCGACCGCGGTCGAAACGTCGAGCGCGGCGTTGAACACCGATTTATCGGCTTCGCTGTCATTGCTTGAACTGACCGCGCCGACATCCAGCAGGCCCAGGTCGGTAACGGCGATAACAAGGCCCGGCGTGATCCACTTTCCGCCCGCGTCCACCACGGTCGCACCGGCGGGCACCGGCACATTCGCGCCCGCGGCAAGGATCTTGCCGTCGCGCACCACGACCGTACCGTGTTCGACAGGCGCGCTGCCGTCTCCGATCACGACGGTGGCGTTGGTAAAGGCCGTGTCGGCCGCAACGGCGGGCGTGGCTGCAGCGGCGGCAAGCAGCATGGCTGCGCCTGAAGCAAGGATGCGCGCGCTCATTTCACGTCTCCTTCACCGGGCTGGCCAAGTTCGAAATCGCTAACCGGCCGCATTTTCGGATTGTCCGCATCGTAAAGCATCGCGCCGTCGATCCAGACCTTTTCGGGCCGCGAATAGACCGACAGCGGGTTACCGTTCCACAGCACCACGTCACCCATCTTTCCGGGGGTGAGACTGCCCGTCACCTTGTCGATTCCCATCGCGTGCGCGGGGTTCAGCGTGAACCAGCGCACCACCTGCCCGTCCGGGATGGAAATGCCCATGCGGCGACCCGCGCCCTGCGCCTTCGCGGCTTCCTGATTCAGGCGCTGGATGCCGTATTCATCGTCCGAATGGATAATCACGCACGCGCCCGCATCCTGCAGCAGCGCCGCGTTTTCGGGGATGCCGTCATAGGCTTCCATCTTGAAGCCCCACCAATCGGCCCAGATTGCCGAGCAGATGTCTTTCTGCTTCAGCAGGTCGCCGATCTTGTAGGCTTCCACCGCGTGGTGGAACGCGGCGACGTGATAGCCGAACTCCTTCGACATATCGATGACCTGCGCCATCTCGTCCGCGCGGTAACAGTGGTTGTGCACCAGGATCTTGCCGTCGAGCACGCCGACCAGCGTTTCCATCGCGAGGTCACGCTTCTCCAGCTTACCGGCGTCGCGCTTCTTTTTGTATTCTACCGCCTTGATCCACGTCTCGCGGTCGACCGCGAAATTGCCCATCCGCGTGGAAGGCATGCGGCCCTTCGATCCATAGACGCGCTTGGGATTCTCCCCGCACGCCATTTTCAGGCCATAGGGCGCGCCGGGGAACTTCATCGATTGCACCGTGCGGCCCGGCACGTTCTTGAGCACCACCGAACGCCCGCCCATCAGGTTGGCCGAACCGGGCAGGATCTGCAGGCTGGTGACGCCGCCGTTGACAAGCGCGCGCGTGAAGCCCGGGTCTTGCGGCCAGACCGAATGTTCCGCCCATACTTCGGGCGTGGTCGGGCTGGTCGCTTCGTTACCGTCCGAAAGGGCACGAACGCCGGGGCTGGGATAGACGCCAAGGTGGCTGTGGATGTCGATCACGCCGGGCGTCACGTATTTGCCGCGCCCATCGATCCGGTCATAGCCTTCGGGCACCGTCAGCGAGGCATCGCCGACCGCTTCCACCTTGCCGCCCGATACCAGCACCGTGCCGTTGTCTATCTCCGCGCCGGTCCCGTCGAACACGGTCGCCCCCACGATCGCGACCGGCCGACCCGGATAGGGGCGATAAGTCGATGGATAGGGATTGTCGTCGGGCGCGGACATCGCGGATGCCTCTGCCTTCTTCTCGCGCGCACCCGCTTGGGCCGTGCCCAGCACAAGGACAACCGATGCCAGGGCCGCCCCGGCGACCCGTCCCACTCTTCGCATTTGTCTGAAGCTCCCCATTCGCCTGAAGCCGCTCTCACGGCGTTTGTTCCATCCCCATGGACCGCCCCGGCGCCCACGCGCCGGAGCGAACGATACGTGTATTCCTAAGCCTTCAGCGCGGGATGCGCGCCCGGCCCCTGCGGTTCGGCAACCTCTTCCTGGCCTGCCAGATCGTCGCCAACGTCGTCGTCGGTCAGCTTGTCGACGTGCATCAGGCGCTTGACCAGCGGGTTGAGCAGCACGACCACCACACCGATACCGATGGCGACCAATCCCATCGACCAATAGACGTCGAGCGCCGCCTGCCGCGTGATCTCGCCCCCGTCGCCTTCGCCCATGATCGAACCCAGGAAACCGGCAACGTAATTGCCGCCCGCCGTGCCGAAGAAGAACGCAGCCATCATCAGGCTGGCCATGTGCCGCACCGAAAGCCGGTTCATGGCCGAAAGCCCGACCGGCGACAGGCTGAGTTCGCCGGTGGTGGAAAGCAGATAGAACAGGAAGATATAGATCACCGGAACCAGCGCGCTGCCTGCGGCATTCGCGCCCAGCACCAGCACCACGAAGGCAAGGCCCATCTGCACGATGCCAAGGCCCATCTTGGCTGGCGTGGCCGGTTCCCATCCGCGCCGGCCGAGCCATTGCCAAAGCGCGGCGAATACGGGGCCGAGCAGGATGATATAGATCGGGTTGATCGACTGGAACAGCGATGTCGGCACGCCCGCGCGATCGACATAGCGATCGGTGAACAGGTTGACCGATCCGCCCGCCTGTTCGAACAGGCCCCAGAACACCGGCATCAGCAGGATCAGGAAGATCATCGCGAACACCCTGTCGCGCGCATAATTGGCGGATTTGCGCGCTTCGCCGATGCAGGCCGCGGCAACCAGCCCCAGCCCCGCAATCGCGGCGACAACGGCAATCGTGTCCGCGCCGTTGCTGACGATCATCCACGCCGCCATGGCCAGCAGGACGACCACCCCGGCATAGAAGAGGTTGCGGGTCGATCCGTTGCTTATCTGCCCGCTTTCATCCTTCAACTGGTAAAGCGCCTGTTGCAGGACATAGGCGAGCAGCAGGATGCCCGAAATCAGCAGGATCCAGCCGACCGCGTCCTGGAACTGGATCAGCGCCCAGACGACCGCCACGCCCGCGAACCCCGCGAGATAGAGAAACCATTCGAGATTGAGCCCCGCGACTTTCGCCTTCAGGTGCGCGGGCTCGGGCGGTTCGCCCTGACCGTTGAGCAGCGGCTTGCCGATCACGAACACGATCAGGCCCAGCAACATGCCCACGCCTGCCGCGCCGAAGCCCCACGACCAGCCGATCGTTTCGCCAAGGTATCCGGCCAGGATCGTGCCGATGGCCGCGCCCACGTTGATGCCCATGTAGAAGATCGTATAGGCGCCATCGCGCCTGATGTCGGTACGCGGATAAAGCTGGCCGACGATGACCGAGATATTGGCCTTGAGGAAGCCCGATCCCACGATGATGAAGGACAGCGCCAGCCAGAACACGTTGATCGCAGGGTTGTTCTGGTATCCCCCGCCGTTCCCCTCGAACGCCATGAAGAAGTGGCCCAGCGTAAGCAGGACCGCGCCGAACAGCACCGCCTTGCGCTGGCCCAGGTATCGGTCCGCCAGCCAGCCGCCAAGCACCGGGGTGATATAGACCAGGCTGGTATAGGCGCCATAGATGATGGTCGCCTGTCCGTCAGAATAGAGCCAGTGCTTGACCAGATAGAGTGTCAGCAGCGCCCGCATGCCGTAGTAGGAAAAGCGTTCCCACATCTCGGCGAAGAACAGGACGAAAAGACCCTTGGGATGGCCGGCGAACTCCGGCTCCTTGCGCGTTACGGCATAGGCCCCGATCGCCAGGAAAACCACCAGCGCAACCGCGCCGATGGCCGCGATCCAGTCAGCCTCGTTCCACAGCGCCATTTCCTTCATGCGACCATCCCTTTTCGCGAATTCTATTGCCCGGCGTTTGCGCCACCCTGTCTCCCGCGGCGCGAAGGGGCCAAACTAACCGCCAAATCCCCATGCGAAAGACTTTTGTTGCAATTGCGACAATTCCCGCTGTCCGATGCGGAAACGGGGTGCCCGCGTGAAACTTTCCGCAAATTTCACCCGCAACGGGCGCAACGGCCTTGCCCGATGCGCTGTATTATGGCACTGCCACACCCTGATGAGCAATTCCGGACGCCCCGTTTATCTCAAGCTGCGCGACATGATCGCGGCAGCCATCATCGATGGACGTTATCCCGAAGGCGAATTGCTTCCATCGGTGCGGGCCTTCGCCGCCGACCAGGGCGCCAACCCGCTGACGGTCGCCAAGGCATACCAGCAGTTCCAGGCCGAAGGGCTGATCGAAGTGCAGCGCGGCGTGGGCATGTATGTCGCGCCCGGCGCGGCCGAAGCACTGCGGCGCAGTGAACGCGACGCGTTTCTCAATCGGGAATGGCCCGAAATAGCCGCACGCATCCGCCGCCTGCGGATCGATCCGGAAGACCTCCTGCACACGGTCGATTGAAGGCGCGGGCCGGCTGTCCCGCATCGGGACGGCAAACCCATTACGCAATTGAAATTGTTGAACCGATCTGGCAGATTATTTCCGCGTGTGGGGATCGCACGCAATCTTTGTCCCGCGTCCAGGCTGTTCCCGTAGCAAGGCGCGGACAGTTGTCACCGCAAACCGGTGCCAATGGGGGGATAAGATGATCAGGTCGGAACTCTTGCAGATACTCGCAAAGCACAGCCCGGAACTGCGCGGCGAGGAAATCGAACGCGTTGTCGATGTGTTCTTCGACGAAATCGGCCGTCGCCTTGCCGAAGGCGGCAGGGTGGAACTGCGCGGCTTTGGCGCCTTTTCCACGCGAGAGCGCGATGCGCGCAAGGGGCGCAACCCGCGCACCGGCGAAACGGTGGAGGTTCCGGCGAAGCGCGTGCCTTATTTCAAGCCCGGCAAGGAAATGCGCCAGCGCCTGAATCCCTGAATCGGCTGAAACCGCCAGGCGGTTCGCCGCGGGTTTCACCCCGACAAACCGGCTTGTCACGAAACGGCGCCCTAGCGGCGACCTGGATGTAGGCGTTGCCGCCCGCAATGCCTTGTGCCATTGCCGCGCACCTACCCGCGCGGACGTGGCGGAATGGTAGACGCAGGGGACTTAAAATCCCTTGATCTTTGATCGTGCGGGTTCAAGTCCCGCCGTCCGCACCAATTGCGCAGGCCGGGGCACGCGCCTTGCGGATTCCCCTGCGCCGCCGGTAACGGCCCGACAACCTTATGCACCCTACCTTGATGACGACCGGGGCGCGCTGGCCCGGTCCGCGACGGGACGGCGCATATAGGGGAAAGGGTTTTGACCCAGGAACTGAGCAACCGGTCTGGCGGGCCGGAAGGGGGCGGCACCGGATTCGAAGGCGCGGCAGGCAGCCACGACCAGCGCGAAGCGCCCCGCTTTACCCTGCTTATCAGGGCGGCGAAGCTGATCGTGGACGGGCGCGAGTTCCTTTGCGTGATCCGCGATGCGGCAAGCAAGGGCATCAAGATCCGCCTGTTCCACCCCATCCCTGAGCACAAGACACTCGAAATAGAGCTCGGCAACGGGGATCGCCACCCTGTCCACCTTGTCTGGAGCACCGACGATTTCGCGGGATTCCGTTTCCCCCGGCAGATCGATATCGAACGCCTGCTGGACGAAGGACAGGGGGCATTTCCGCGCCGCCAGGTGCGCCTGCGCATCGCGATGGACGCCTCTGTCCATTCCGGCGGGCACAGGGCCAAGGTGGCGCTTCAGGACATCTCGCAACAGGGTGCCTGCATCGAATGCGACAAATGGCTGCTCAAGAACGAGCTGATCCGGCTCGACACCGGAATCGTTCCGCCGATCTATGCCAAGGTCAGGTGGCGCAGGGCACCGCGATACGGGCTGATCTTCGAACAGACCTTTCGGCTTGACGAGCTTGCCCGGCTCGCCGCGCCGCTGCAGTTCACCAGAGCGGTGGAGGAATCACTGGAGGGGGACGACGCCAGCCGCCCGACCGGCAATCGCAACTTCGGCTGACACGGCGCCGCAAGGAATCGCGCGCCGGTCTGGTTAGCGAATCCGCGCACGCCGTTAACCATCCCTTATCCATTTTCCTTCACTTCCGGGCAGGACGATTTGGTTCGCTTGGACGGAGAGATTTCGAGATGGAAAACGGGGGCAAGGTTTCCACCAGCCGGTCGGCTGAAAACGAAGTCGATGTTGCGATCATCGGCGCGGGGCCAGCGGGGCTGACCGCGGGCTACCTGCTTTCGAAACATGGCTATTCGGTGGCCATAATCGAAAAAGACCCGAAATACGTGGGCGGCATCAGCCGCACCGTGGAACACGAGGGCTATCGCTTCGACATCGGCGGACACCGCTTCTTTTCGAAAAGCCAGCAGGTCGTCGACCTGTGGAACGAGATCCTGCCGGACGACTTCATCCAGCGCCCGCGGATGAGCCGCATCTATTATGAGGGCAAGTTCTATTCCTATCCGCTGCGCGCATTCGAAGCGCTGGGCAACCTGGGAATCCTGCGTTCGACCGCGTGCATGGCAAGCTATGCCTGGACCAAGCTGTTCCCGGTGAAGGACGTGAAAAGCTTCGAGGACTGGACCACCAACCAGTTCGGCAGGAAGCTCTATTCGATCTTTTTCAAGACCTATACCGAAAAGGTGTGGGGTATGCCCTGCGACGAAATGAGCGCCGACTGGGCCGCGCAGCGCATCAAGGGCCTTTCGCTGTGGGGCGCGGTGACAGACGGCATCAAGCGTAGCCTGGGCCTCAACAAGCGGCCGAACGACGGGCAGGCGGTAAAGACTCTGCTTGAAACCTTCCGTTACCCCCGCCTTGGCCCCGGAATGATGTGGGACGCCGCGCGCGACTTCATCGAAGGCAAGGGCAACCGGGTGCTGATGGGCCACGCGATGAAGCAGCTCGCATCGGACGGGCAGGGCGGCTGGCGTCTTTCGGCAACGAAAGAGGACGGCGGCGAAACCGTGATCCGTGCCCGCCACGCGATCAGTTCCGCACCGATGCGCGAACTTTCCGCGCGCCTGCATCCGCTGCCGCAAACCTCGCTTCAGGCAGACCGCCTTCGTTATCGCGACTTCCTGACCGTTGCGCTGAAGATCCGGTCGGAAGACCTGTTCCCCGACAACTGGATCTACATCCACGACAGCAAGGTGAAGGTCGGCCGTATCCAGAACTTCCGTTCATGGTCGCCAGAAATGGTGCCGGACGAAGGCGTGGCCTGCGTGGGTCTTGAATATTTCTGCTTCGAAGGCGACGACCTCTGGGCCTCGACCGACGAGGATCTGGTCGCGCTGGCGACGAAAGAGATGGAAACGCTGGGCCTTGTGAAAGGCGAGCAGGTTATCGGCGGCGCGGTGGTGCGGCAGGAAAAGGCCTATCCCGTCTATGACGACGAATATGCCGCCAATGTCGTGGCGATGCGCGATGAGCTGGAAGAGCTCTATCCAACGCTGCACCTGGTCGGCCGCAACGGCATGCACCGCTACAACAACCAGGATCACGCGATGATGACCGCGATGCTGACGGTCGAGAACATCATGGCGGGTGAGCGGGTTTACGACATCTGGTGCGTGAACGAGGACGCCGAATATCACGAGTCCGGCGACGAGGGCGCGGAAAAGGTCATTGCCACCGGGCGCAAGCCTGTGAGCGAGGACCAGGCCGCCGCGCTGGGTTCGGTGCGCGACGTTCCCGAACGAATCGCGGAAGACGAAAAGCCGACCGCAACCGGCAAGGATCGCCGCGCAGCCTGACGCCGTCCGCCGCTAAACAGGGGGCTTGTCGATGAACGAATTGGTGGTTCCGTTCCTCCAGCGCATGCGGCAGGTCACGCTGCTGCGCTACATGATCGCCAGCGTGGGGGCGCTGGCGGTCGACATGGGATCGTTCCTGGCGTTGCTGACGGCGAGCGTGCCGGCAGTGGCGGCCTCTTCGATCGGGTATTGCCTGGGCATCGTCGCCCACTGGATCCTTTCCAGCCGCAAGGTCTTTGCGGACCAGGTGGCCGAACGCGGAATGGCCCGAACCCGGCAAAAGGCGATGTTCGTCATCTCGGCGCTTGTCGGCCTTGCCCTTACCACGGCCATCGTATGGGCCGCGACCGTGACCGGCATAGACCCGCGCATCGCCAAGCTGGTGGCCGTTGTCGTAAGCTTCGCAGTCACATGGATGCTGCGCAAGTCGGTCGTCTTCCGGTGACCGCCGGCGCAATGGCGCCGGCAGCGCCACTTTCCGCCCCACCCCATGCGGGGGGCGGCAGCCGGATCATGACGGGCGCGCTGCTGCTGCGACTGACGATCTGCTGGCTGTTGCTTTGCGCGCTGCTGGTGGCCGTTCACTGGAGCGACATCGCCGCGCACCGTTTTCCCGATCCTGACGATTCGCTGCGCCTTGTCCAGGTGCGGGACCTTCTGGCCGGCCAGAGCTGGTTCGATGTCCACCAATACCGCGTCGCCGCGCCCGCAGGTGTGCCGATGCACTGGACCCGGCTGGTCGATGTCCCGATCGCAGGCTTGATCCTGCTGCTGCGGCCCCTGCTGGGCCAGCCCTTGGCCGAGACCGTCACCTGCATCCTCGTTCCGCTGCTTACGCTGCTGGCGGCGGTTTTGCTGGCCGGACGGCTGGCCGCCAAATACTTCAACCACGAAATCGCCGGGCTTGCCGCGCTGACCATGGGGCTTGCCGCGCCGGCGATGTTCCAGTTCCAGCCCATGCGGATTGATCATCACGCCTGGCAGATCGTGCTTGCTCTAGCCGCGCTGAACGGCCTTGCCGCCCGCGATGCCCGCAAGGGCGGGCTGGTGATCGGCCTTTCGCTTGCCACATCGCTTGCCATCTCGCTTGAAAACCTGCCGCTGGCCGCCGTCTTCATCGCCGTCTGCGGTGTGCGTTTCCTGCGCGATCCTTCACAGGGCCGATGGTTGCTGTGGTCGATGAATACACTGGCCGGAAGCTCCATCGCACTGTTCCTGGGAACGCGCGGCCTTTACGACCTGGGGCAGCATTGCGATGCGATCTCGCCCTTTCACCTTGCGGTCTTTGCATGGGGCGCGCTCGGCTGTTCGGCTCTGGTCGCCATGAAACCGCGCCGCATCGTCGTTTCGCTGGTGCTGGCCGGGGCGATCGGCGCGGGTGCGATCCTGATCGTGCTTGCGCAGGCGCCGGAATGCACGAAGGGCGCGTTCGCCGCGCTCGATCCCATCGTGCGCAAGTACTGGTACAACGCGGTTCTCGAAGGAAAGCCGGTCTGGGATATGCCGCCGGCCGCCGCCGTTACCATGGTCGCCCTGCCGCTTTTCGGCCTGATCGCGACGCTGCGGCTGGCGCTTCGCGCGACGAGCCGCGACGATGCGCGCTGGTGGATAGACTATTCGTTGTTGCTTGGCGGTTCGATCGTTATCGGCGTGCTTGTCGCGCGGGCCTCTGCAACGGCCTGCCTGCTCGCCGTTGCGCCGGCCGCATGGCAATTGCGCGACAGGCTGGACGCGGCACGCGCCGCGGCCGGACGGCCGGGACGGCAAGCGCTCGCCTATCTTGGCGTGGCCCTGTTGCTGTTTCCTTCGATCCCGGTTTTCGCGATCGCCGCGGTGCTTCCCGGGAACGAGGCAGAGGCCGCCACGGGCGCAAGCGGAACAACCAGTTGCGATTACGACAAGCTGGCCGCCGGACTGAACCGGCTGCCCGCAACCGATATTTTCGCGCCGATCGATATCGGCCCGCAAATCCTTGTCGATACGCCGCACCGGGTGGTCGCCACTGGCCACCACCGGGGCAACCTGGCGATGAAGGACGTGATAGAAGCCTTCATCAGCGATCCCGCCAAGGCCCGAAAGATCGTCGAACGGCGGCACGCAACCCTGCTTGTCCTGTGCCCCGACCTGATGGAGCCGGCCAACTACGAACGGGCCAATCCGCATGGCCTGGCGGCAGACCTGATGGATCACAAGGTGCCGGCATGGCTTCAGCCAGCCAACATCGCGCCGGGTAGCGGGTTCCAGGTATACAGGGTGGCGATTTCCGGCGCTGCAAGGTGACCGGCGTGACAACCCCCGACGGGACTGTTACCATTATCGCATCTTTTCAAATTCCTGCCGCGCGTTTGCGCGGAGAGGATTGCCGGGAGGTTCATATGAACCGCAGAATGCTTTTCCTCGCCCTCGCCATGCCTGCCCTTGCCGCAAGCATGCCGGCAATGGCTGATTCCGCCAAGAACGCCAAGAAGACGTCCGATTCGGCCGAGATGGGGAAATCGGACCGCGTAATCTGCCGCCGGATCCAGGAGATCGGATCGCGCCTCAAATCCAAACGCGTCTGTGCAACGGCAGAACAATGGCAGGCCATTCGCGAACAGGACCGGGATATGATTGAGCGCGCGCAGCAGCGTAAGCCGTATCAGGGCGGATAAGCGCAAGGCGTCTTGCGCGCCTTGTCCAGCGCGTTACATCGCGAAGAATGACCGGTCAGGACCGCGTCGCGCAGCTTCATGCGAACGCGACAGCACTGTTGCGCCAGGGGGCGACGCGCGAGGCGATCGACGCCTATCGCGCCCTTCTTGCCGAAAAGACCGACCTTCCGGCCAGCTGGTTCAATCTGGGCTGGCTGGAACGGCAAGACCGGCAGTTCGACAACGCCTTGACTTCATATGACAAGGCGCTTCGGCTGGGGATCGACCACGCCGAAGAAGTTCACGTGAACAGGGCGTCGATCCTTGCCGATCATCTCGCCCGCCCGGCTGATGCCATGGCGGAGCTGCACCGCGCGCTTGACCTTGATCCCGCTTACGTTCCCGCCCTGCTCAACCTGGGCAACTTGCACGAGGACATGGGCAATGTGCAGGATGCGCGCGACGCTTATACGCGCGCGTTGCAGGCAGCGCCCGGGCATCCCCTGGCGCTGGCCCGGCTAGCGGGCGTATGTTCGATAGACAGCGCCGACGATCCGCTGGCCCGCTCGCTCGCCGCCATCGTCGCGCATCCCGCTGCTCCGCCTGCCGACCGTGCCGATGCCGGATTCGCGCTTGCCCGCCTGCTCGATGCCTGCGGCGAACATGATCGCGCGTTCACCGCCGCAACGGCTGCCAATGGCGCCGCTATCGACAGCTTCGGCCCGCGTTTCACTGGTTATGACGCGCGGCGCGCCGCCGCACAGGTCGATGCCCTGATCGCCGCGTTCGACAAACCCGCCGCCCAAAGTGCGTCGTCGAACGGCCCGGCACCCATTTTCATCTGCGGAATGTTCCGTTCGGGCTCGACACTGCTTGAACAGATCTTGGGACGTCACCCCGCTGTCGCCAGCGGTGGAGAGCTTGGCGCCCTTCCCGCAATCGTGGATCGGCTGGGTGAGGATTATCCTGCTGGCGTTGCTGGCATGGACGAGCAAACGTTGACGCAGCTTCGTAAAAGCTACCTTGCTGAAATTCCGGAGCAATTGAGAGGCGTCCAGCTGTTTACAGACAAGCGCCCGGACAATTTCCTGCACATCGGCCTGGCCATGGCGCTGTTCCCCGAAGCAAGGGTGCTCGTCACAAGACGCAACCCGTGTGACAACGCGATCTCCGTCTATTTCCAGCACTTGTCTCCGCAATTCGGATATGGCGCACGGCTGGAAGATTTCGCTGACTGGTATGCCCAGCACCAGCGCCTCGTCGCGCATTGGCAGGCGCTGTTTCCGGAACGGCTGAAAATCGTCGATTACGACCGGTTGGTTGCAAGCCCGCATGAAGAGATTGCGTCGGCGCTCGCTTTTCTGGGGCTGGAATGGAACGATGCCTGCCTCACTCCCGAACAGGCTGCGGTCCAGGTGCGCACAGCAAGCGTTTGGCAAGTGCGCCAGCCGCTCTATCGCCACGCGTCCGGCCGGTGGCGCAATTATGCGCAATTCATGGAGCCGATAGCGTCCCGTTTCGATTGCAACGCGGGTTAGCGCTGCGCGAAGCCGGGGCCACGCGCGATGTCGAAGGCAACGGTCATGCGCTCACCGCCCGTGATCGGCTTGGTGCCGTGCCACATGGTCGACGGGAAAAGTGCGAGACGGCCCACCTCGGGCCGCACCGCGCGGAACGCCGGCGGGCAGCCCGGAAACTCCGGCTGGTCGCCCATCGTCAGCCAGCCCGCTTCGGGCTTTTCGGCATCCATGTTTTCGGGAAGAGCCACATAGAAGGCAGAACTGAACCAGCCTTCGGGATGCATGTGGACCGCGTGGTGCCCCTCCCCCGTCAGGCGCACGGACCATGATCCGGCGAAGCGGATCTCTTTCGGTTTTACGCCCAGTGTCGGGTGTTTCGCGCCCATCGGTGGCAGCTGGGCCGCGTGGCGCTCCACCGCTTTGACAATCGCCTGACGCAAGCGCTGCACTTCGGGCTCTATCCGCGCGAACAGGCGGCCGTTGGTCTGCGTGCCTCCACGCAGCGACTGTTCCAGCGGCTGGTGCGTGGTCTGGTGCAGCCGCCGCAGGAATGCGGCCAGCTCGTCCAGCGAGCCGATGTCAGCTGTTATATCGTAAACGCCGGTAAGGCGCGGATCGCCTTCAAGCCATTGCCATCGCGGATCGTCCGTCATCCGCCATGCCGTGGCGATATAGGGCCAGAAATGCTGCGCCCCGTCTTCCGCGGTCCACACCAGTGCCACGGCGGCGGCATCCTGTGGGCGGCCGGCCTTCAGCAAATGCCGGGTAAAGCGCAGGGCGATGCCCGCGTGGGCAACGCGCCCCATGCCAAGGAAAATGCGTTCCGCCTCGGCAAACCGGCCCAACTCGTCAAGACAGCCCGCTTCGCTGGAATCGAAGAAGATATCCGCACCAGCCAAACGTCGCGCCTTTGCAATCTCCGCAAGCGCCACCTCGAATTTCTTCGCGTGCATCAGGCCAAGAATCAGTTCGCGCCACAAGGGCACATCGTCACCGCGGCTTTCGGCGGCGGCACGGACGCTTCGCCATGACGCGTCCCCCTGTCCGCCTTGCCAGCGCAAGCGGACCAGAGCGGCATGACCATCGGCCCAGCCCGGGTCGACGACCAGCGCGTCTTCAAGCAGGCGATCCGCTTGCTGTGCCTCCCCCGCTTCAAGCAGGGCGGCAACGTAGCCGAGCAGCGCCTGCTTGTCTTGTGGCGCCAGCGCAAGAGCGCGCTCGAACCGTTCGGCCGCGGGAAGCCCGGCGTCGAGCCTCACCTGCGCCGCAGCATAGGCGATGCGCGGATTGTCCGGCGCAAGCCGGGCGGCCTTGTCGAAATGGTGCAGGGCCTGCGCGTTTTCATCAAGCGCGCGGTACAACACGCCCAGCATCTGGTGCAGGCGTGGCTCATCGGGGTGGCGGGCGATCATATCGCGCACCGGCGCAATGGCATCGCGTTCATCCCAGGTTTTCTGCGAGTCTATTGCCATGCGAAGAACCTGGTCCACCGAAAGGGACGACGTGTCTTTGGCGGTGGGGCTTTCGGTCATGGCACCTTCAACTGTTGTTATCGGGCAAGCATTCGCAGGCGTAAATCGTGGGCAACGCGCCCTGTTTCCTATCGTTTCGGCAGGCAAAGAAAAAGGCGGCGAACCCGGTAAGGTCCGCCGCCCAATTCAGTCTAACGTGTCTGGAACTTAGTATTCCAGGGTCACGCCCGCGAAGATGTAACGACCCAGAGCGTCGTAAACCTGCGGGAAGGTGTTGCCGTTGCCAAAACCGGCACCGACGTGACCCGAAAGCGGCGGAGCCTTGTCGAACACGTTGTTCACGCCAAGGCGGAACGAATAGTGATCGCCAATGCGCGCGTTCAGCGTCATGTCGATGTAGTTCTGGGCAGCCAGGTGGTCGTTGCCATTGATGTAGTCCACCGGACCGAAATGCCGCCAGCGAACCGACGCACCCAAACCGCTCGGCAGATCCCAGCTGACGCGCATCTGGTGGCGCCACTTGGGATTCGGCGTACCGCACGACGAGCCAAACAGGCCTTCGCAGCGGTAAGCGGCCGAAACACCCGGATCGATCTCGTACTTGTCGAGATAGGTCCCCTGGAACGTCACGTTCAGCTTGCCGAGGCTACCACCAAGCGGCTGCGTGTAGGCGGCGCTGACGTCAATGCCCGAAGTCTTCAGACCACCGATGTTCTGTGTGGTATCGATGACGTACCCGTTGGGCGACAGCCACAGCGAACCACCAGCGTCACGGTGAACCAGGCTACAGATGAACGTATCACCCGAGCTTGCACAAGCATCGAGGATCGTATCGGCGCCGATGCCCTGAATGGCCTGCTTCAGGTTGATGCTGAACCAGTCGACACTGGCCGAGAAGCGCGGCAGGAACGTCGGAGTGAGGACCACGCCGGCCGTCCACGTATCGGCGACTTCGGGCTGCAGCGTCTGGTTGCCGCCGATGTAGCCGTTGTACTGCTGCGCCGGGTTTTCCGGTATCGTGCCATACTGGGCAGCCGTGACACCCATGTAGGCACACTGTGCGGCCGTGTAGGTCGGCGTTGCACCCGCGCAACCATCGGTTTCACCATCAAGAGCTACACGGTTCGGAGCGAAGAGATCCTGCACGTTCGGCGCACGGACCGCGCGGTTGTAACCGCCACGGAACGCGATGTCAGCCGTCGGGGCGAAGGTGCCTTCGATCTTGTAGGTGTCAGTGTTGAAGCTGTTGCCCGCATTCGTATAGGTCGAATAACGGTAACCGGCGTTCAGCGACAGTTCCTTGATGAAGCTGTCCTGCACGATCGGCAGGCTGATTTCCGAGAAGAACTCGCTCACGTGGAACGAACCCGCCACCGGCAGCGTGGGCGCGCCCTGGCCGGTAAGGTCACCGGTCTGGAAGGCCTGGTCACTGCGAAGCTCAAGGCTTTCCTTGCGGTATTCGAAGCCGACGTTGATTGCCACGCCATCGGTCGCCCACGGCGTGCGCACACCGTATTCGCCAAGCTGGCCGGTAAGCGAAGCGTTCGCCACCTGCTCGGTCGTGGTGCCACGCTGGAAGCCGGGGGTCGAAAGGTAGGCGGTTGCAGCCGGATCGACGTTGCCGAGGGTGAAGATGTTCCACGGCACGCAGTTCGGATCGGAACCGTCGAGCACCGAACGGCAGACTGCGTTGCCCGTAGCCGGATCAGTCACGACATCAAGAGCGCGGGCCACGCGGGTCGCCGAAAGGTCGTTCAGGTAGGTTTCGGCGTAATTCGTGCGACCGTACTGGTAGTACGCATCGTATGACCAAGCCATACCCAGGTCGCCCTGGACGCCCACGACACCGCGATACGAGGTGTGCTGCAGGTCATCCTGACGCGGACCGCCTTCAATATTACGACGCAGGACGTAAACGCCGGCAACGTCATACGAGGCACCGGTGGTCGGGTCGATGCGGGTACCGATCACATTCGACGGAGCACAGATAATCGAGAGCTGCTGCGCCGACAGAAGCGGGTTGTCGCAGTTGAGCGTCGAAGTATTGCCGAAGTCGCCCGATGGCGCGATCTGCGCAACGGTGCGGTCGTCCATGAACATGAATTCCATGTACGGCTTCACAGCGTCGCTGATGTCGTAGTGGGCGAAGAAACCCGCCGTATAGCGTTCGTCAGGACGCTGGTAATAGTTCAGCGGGTTGTAGTTGTAGATGTTAAATCCGGGCACGAACGTCTGCGAGCCATCGGGGTTCGGCTGGTAGCTGTCGAAGCTGCCATCGCCCGAAAGCAGGAAGCGACCGGTTGGCGAGGTGGACGAACCACTGCACGAGAAACCAGTGATCCCCGAGCCAGCGAGGGCGCAGTTCGAATAGTCGCGGCTTCCCTGCAGGACCGGGTCGATCTTGCGGTAACCGAAATAGGCGGTGATGTGGCCGCGGCCATCATCGAAACCGGTGCCCATGACCGCTGTCGCATCAACCGCTCCGCCATTGGTCGACGACCCGCTGGGAGTGGTGTAGCCCGCTGCCGTGTTTGCATCGAGGATGTTGGATCCGGCACTGTTGTTGTGTTGGTAGAACGAATACTGACCGTCGAGCTTGAAGCCTTCGAAATCGGTATCCATCACGAAGTTCACAACGCCCGCGACGGCGTCCGAACCGTAGACCGACGAAGCACCGCCGGTCAGCACGTCAACGCGCTTGATCAGCGCGCCCGGGATGGCGTTGATGTCGGCAGCCGAGGAATTCGGATCACCCGGCATGAGGCGGCGGCCATTGACGAGCACAAGGGTGCGCTCCGAACCGATACCGCGCAGGTTCAGAGTTGCCGTGCCCGACGAACCGTTCGAAATGTTGCCGCCCTGGCCGGCAAAGACCTGCGGCAGCGAGTTGATGAGATCCTCGACGCGGGTCGTACCCGTGTCCTGGATTTCCTGCGCGCTGACGACGGTAACCGGCGTAGCAGATTCGAGATTCGGCTGCTTGAGGCGCGAACCGGTAACGACGATGGGCGCATTGGCTGCGCCCGCGTCAGCCGGTGCGTCCTGCGCGAACGCAGGTGCCGCAACCAGCGCAAGACCGATCGCCACAGGTGCGGCGCCAGCCTTCAGCTTCGAGAAATTCTTCATGTGTTTCCAGCCCCTAATTAGGATCGGCAGGACATTGTCTGCCGGACACAAGGCCGGGCCGACCGCGTGCGCAATGCACGGTTTCCGGAGGCCCGGATTGGGCGTGGGTGCCGAAACGGTCCCCGCGTGTAAAGGCGCGAGGCGGCGCCCTGCGGCGCTTTTGTTCCTTATGTAACCATTTTGCCACACTGGACGTTCATGGGGCTTTCCCCCTTGCGAACGCACGCGCACGGCCCCAACCTGACGACGCAACCAACAGGCGGCGATCCGCCAGGAGAATGTGATCCGATGAAGCGAATCGTGCCGGTCATGCTGCTTGTCCCCGTCACCGCCATGGCCACAAGCGCACTGGCGAAGGATGTCGATCCCGCCAATCTCGACAAGCCGCAGATATACAAGGACGTGGTGGAATGCCGGGCCATCGCCGATGCGGGCGCCCGGCTTGCGTGTTACGACCGCACCGTTGCCGCGCTGCAGCAGGCGACCGACAAGCGCGATGTAGTGATCGCCGACAAGGCGGACGTGCGCGAAGCGCGCAAGGGGCTTTTCGGGTTCCATCTGCCCACGCTCAAGATCTTCGGTGGCGGGAAGAGCGACGGCAAGGACGAGGAAGACGAGATCAAGCAGATCGAATCGACCCTGAAGTCCGCAAGACACGGCCGCTATGGCGCGTGGACCTTTGTGTTGCAGGACGGTGCCGTCTGGCAGCAGACCGACACCAAGGGCTTTGCGGTCGATCCGCGCGCGGGCGCGAAGATCGAGATCAAGCGCGGTGCGTTCGGAAGCTATATGGCAAGCATCAACGGCCAGCCCGCCGTAAAGGTCAAGCGGATCGAATAAGCGCGGCGCGCGCCTATGGCATCGGCCCTGCCAGCAGCAGCGGGTCCAGACGGGCGTCCTTCCACTTGACGCTCCAGTGAAGGTGCGGGCCGGTGGCGCGGCCGGTCATGCCGATGCGCGCGATCATCTGGCCCTGCTTCACGTGGTCGCCCACTTTCACATCCAGTTCCGAACAGTGCAGGAACGCGCTGTTCAGCCCCATGCCGTGATCGATCATCAGCAGGTGCCCTTCCAGCGTGAAGGGGTCGGTCGCGGCCAGAACCACCGTGCCGTCCGCCGGCGCCACGATGGGCGTGCCGCTGTGGCCCGTGGCGATATCTATGCCCGAATGATAGCTGCCGGCCACGCCCTGGTATATCCGCTGCGAGCCGAACTTGCCGGAAATCCGCCCCGTTACCGGCCAGATGAATTTTTGCCGCCATCCGTCCGCTCCGGTGCGCATGGCCCGCGCCGCGTGGATTTGCGAAAGTTCGCCCTTGCGGATGCGCAGGAAGGCGGCGCTGGGCATCTTGCGCGGCTTCATCGGGATGTTGAGCCGTTCGATGTCCCACTCGCGCGGGGCGATAGCCAGGTCGCGGTGGACGATCCCGCCGCCTGACAGATGCGCGACAAGGCTGGCCGCGCTTCCCGCGTTGCGATCGAAGGCGATGAAGAAGCTGCCGTCGGGCGCGACCGAAACCGGCTTTCCGTCCAGATCGAGCGAAACGGTGCCGGCGGGCGCCGTGCCGCGCGCCCAGCCACCCTGCTCAAGCGCGCCGGTAAGCTCTATAGCGGCCGGCCGGTGCATTTCCGGAATGGCCGACGAGGAAACGGCACCCGCTTGCGCCGCCGGACTGGTTGGCGCGGCCGTGCTGGTGGACGCCGCCGCGCAACCCGTTCCCGCACCTGCCAGCAACATTGCGGCGCCGGCCAGGCGCCAGGTGCTTTTCGGTCGGCGCTTCACGCCCGGTCCAGCAGGCGGCGGCTCGCGATTTCGGGCGTGGCATAGGCTTCCTGGAGCTCGACACTCCAGTAGCGCAGCAGGTCAAGCGGGATGCTTTCGCCGGTAACCGCGCAGGTGACGTGATCGCCCGGCGAAATCTGGCGGAAACCGTTGGGAAGGTAGTGGAGGCGGGCGGTACGGCCCTTGGAAGACATCAACATGGCCACAAGCCTAACGGAGCCACGCGTTCAAAACAATTCCTGCTGGTCTCCGCCCTGTGCGGCGGGCCTTGCGCGCGGGGCGCTTCGCGGCGCCTTTCCGGGCGCGACGTCAAGCTTTCCGTCGTCGAACTCAAGCGTCAGCGAAGCAAGCGCCGCGGCATCTGCGCGATGGCGCACCACCGATCCGTCCGGCGCGGTGACCAGCACATAGCCGCGCTTCAATGGTGCGCGCGGATCAAGCTGGCGGCGCAACCGGTCAAGCGCGTCCACCTTCTGGCGGGCTGCCTCGATCCTTTGCAGGACGATTTCCGGGCGCAGCCGCGTGGCAGCCAAACGCTCGCGCTCTCGCCCGACGCGATTGGAGAGCAGCGAAGGACGCAGCGCCCCCGCATCGCGATCCAGCGCCGCGCGGGCCAGTGCGGTGCGCTGAACCAGCCCGCGCCGCAAACGATCGCCCAGGTCGTCAAGCTTCTGGGCCTGCGCCTGCAACAGCGCCTCGGGCCGGGGCAGGCGCTGGCTGCGCGCTTCCAGCCGCTCGCGACGCAGCGAGAGCATCCGCACCATGCCGCGCCGCTGGCGGGCGTGCAGTTCGGAAAGAAGCGCCGCCAGTTCCCCGCGAACGGGAACCGCCAGTTCGGCGGCGGCGGTCGGCGTGGGCGCGCGCAAGTCTGCCGCATAGTCGGCAAGCGTGGTGTCCGTTTCATGCCCCACCGCGCTGATCACCGGGATCGTGCAATCGGCGATGGCACGGACGACAACTTCCTCGTTGAAGCACCACAGGTCTTCGATCGACCCGCCGCCGCGCGCGACAATCACGATATCCGGGCGCGACACCGGCCCGCCTTCGGGCAGCGCCGAAAATCCGCGCACCGCCGCCGCAACCTGCTCTGCCGCGCCCTTGCCCTGCACCGCCACGGGCCAGACCACCACGTGACTGGGAAACCGGTCCGACAGGCGGTGCAGGATATCGCGGATCACCGCCCCCGTAGGCGACGTAACCACGCCGATCGTTTTCGGCAGGAAGGGCAGCGGCCGCTTGCGCGCTTCGTCGAACAGGCCTTCGGCGCCCAGCCGCGCCTTCAGCTTTTCCAGCAGGGCGAGCAGCGCGCCTTCGCCCGCGATTTCCATCCGTTCGATCACGATCTGGTAGTTCGACCGGCCGGGATAGGTCGTCATCTTGCCGCTGGCGATCACTTCCAGCCCGTCTTCGGGCAGGAACGAAAGCCGCCCCGTGCTGCCGCGCCACATCACCGCGTCAAGTCGCGCCTTGTCGTCCTTGAGGTTGCAATAGAGGTGGCCGGATGCCGCGCGTTTCACGCCCGAAAGCTCGCCGCGCACGCGAACGAAGCCGAACCGGTCCTCCACCGTGCGCTTCAGCATCTGCGAAATCTCGGACACGGAAAGCGCGCCGGCGTTGTCCCCCGGCGTTTCCCTCGCTAACAGCCCGCCAGTTTCATCGTCGTCGTCATCGGGCACGGAAGGGAAAGCCATGAATATCCTGTTGCTGGGTGGAGGCGGCCGCGAACATGCGCTGGCATGGAAACTGGCGCAATCGCCGCGTCTGGGCAAGCTCTACGCCGCGCCGGGCAACCCGGGAATCGCGCATCATGCCGATCTGGTTACGCTGGATGCCGCCGATCATGGCGCGGTCGTATCGTTCTGCGAAGCGCATGAAATCGGCCTGGTGGTGATCGGCCCGGAAGCGCCGCTGGTCGACGGACTGGCGGATTCGCTGCGCGACGCCGGCTTTTCGGTGTTCGGCCCGTCGAAGGCGGCGGCGCAGCTGGAAGGTTCGAAGGGCTTCACCAAGGAACTGTGCGACCGCGCGGGAATTCCGACCGCCGGTTACGTTCGCGCAAGGGACGAGGCCGAGGCGATGGCCGCGCTGGACCGTTTCGGTGCGCCAGTGGTGGTGAAGGCGGACGGGCTGGCGGCGGGCAAGGGCGTTGTCGTGGCGATGACCATGGACGAGGCGCGCAATGCCGTAACCGATATCTTCGGGGGCCAGTTCGGCGCGGCGGGCGCGGAAGTGGTGGTCGAGGAATTTCTCGAGGGCGAGGAAGCGAGCTTCTTTGCCCTTACCGACGGCGCGACCATCGTTCCGCTTGCCAGCGCGCAGGACCACAAGCGCGTGGGCGAAGGCGATACCGGCCCCAACACCGGCGGCATGGGCGCCTACAGCCCGGCACGTGTGCTTACCCCCGCGCTGGAAGCCGAAGTGATCGAAAAGATCATCGCGCCCACCGTCAGGACAATGGCGGATGAGGGGATGCCCTATTCGGGCGTGCTTTACGCCGGGCTGATGTTGACGCGCAGCGGACCGAAACTGATCGAATACAACGCGCGCTTCGGCGATCCGGAATGCCAGGTGCTGATGATGCGGCTGGAAAGCGACCTGGTAGAGCTGCTGCGCGCCTGCGCGGATTCCGCCCTGTCCGCGCTTCCCGTGCCGCGCTTCCGTTCCGAAACCGCGCTGACCGTGGTGATGGCGGCACAAGGCTATCCCGGTACGCCGAAGAAGGGCGGACTGATCGAAGGCGTCGATGCCGCCGAAGCGACCGGCGCCAAGGTGTTCCACGCCGGAACCGCGCTGAAAGACGGCGCGCTCGTGGCGAACGGTGGCCGCGTGCTGAACGTGACCGCGCTCGGCGCGTCGGTTCGCGTGGCGCAAGCCACCGCCTATGCGGCCGTGGACAGGATCGACGCGCCGGACCTGTTCTGCCGCCGCGACATCGGCCAAAAGGAAATTGCGCGGGAAATGGCGCGCGAGGGGTAATACCGGCCCCTATGATTGCACGGCATTTGCGTTAGGATCGTCAGCGGGAGCCGGGGGCACGGAGCAATCGCGATGCCTCGACAGTCAATCCGTTCGATCGTGGTGCCGGCCGCCGCAGCTTGCCTTGCGCTTGCAATCGCAGGTTGTTCAGTGCGCAATTCGTCCGATAAGTCGGAAGCCCATGACCAGCCCGCGTTGGCGATTGGTGAGCTGATGGAGTTCACCCAGATCCGCCACGCCAAGCTGTGGTTCGCGGGCGAAGCGGAAAACTGGCCGCTCGCCGCTTACGAAACCGCGGAACTTCGCGAAGGCTTTGACGATGTCGCCAAGGAACCGCCCCCGCGCGAAGGCGCAGCGCAGCCGCTGTCCAGCATGGTGCCCGAATTCGTGACCCAGCCGCTCGACGAGATGGACAAGGCGATCGCCGCAAGGGACAAGGCAAAGTTCGAAGCCGCGTTCGACCAGCTTACCCAAGGCTGCAACGGCTGCCACGAAGGCGCGCACGTGCAGTTCAACCGGATCGTGCGGCCAACACAGCCGCCGCTCACCAACCAGTCGTTCGCACCCTTGCCGGGTTAGGCGGCTTTCGCGGCGACAAGATCCTTGAGGTCCGCTTCCGGGCGCGCGCCATAGTGGCTGATGATTTCCGCCGCACAGATCGCGCCGAGCTTCAGGCACTGTTCCAGCGACTGCCCGCGCGTGTGGCCGAACAGGAACCCGGCCGCGAACAGGTCGCCCGCGCCGGTGGTGTCGACCACTTGCTCGACGGGTTCCGCCGGAACGTGCGCGTGCTCGGCCCCGCGCACCGCGTGCGCGCCCTTTTCGCTGCGCGTGACGACCACCGTCTTTACCTTGCCGCCAAGGTGCGTGATGCCTTCGTGGAAATCCTCGATCCCGGTCAGCGCGGCCAGTTCGTGTTCGTTAGCGAACAGGATATCGATCTCGCCCGCGTCGATCATCTTGCGGAAATCGTCGCCGTGGCGGCTGATCACGAAGGGATCGGACAGCGTGAAAGCCACTTCGCGGCCCGCCCCGCGCGCTGCTTCGATCGCGCGGCGCATTGCCTTGCGCGGTTCTTCCGGGTCCCACAGATAGCCTTCGAGGTAGAGTACCTTCGCTGCCTTGATCGCCTGTTCGTCCAGCGCTTCGGCGGGCAGGAACTGGCTGGCGCCAAGGAAGGTGTTCATCGTGCGCTGGCCGTCCGGCGTCACGAAGATCAGGCAGCGCGCCGTGGCGGGTTCGCCCGCGCGCACCGGCGTGGCGAATCCGATGCCCGACGCGCGGATATCGTGCGCGAAAACCTCGCCCAGCTGGTCGTCCGCCACCTGGCCGATGAAGGCGCAATTCGCGCCCAGTTCAGCCAACCCGGCCAGCGTGTTCGCCGCCGATCCGCCCGAAATCTCACGCGCAGGCCCCATCGCTTCGTACAGTTCCTTCGCCCGGTCGGGATCGACCAGCGTCATGCCGCCCTTGGCCAGTCCCAGCCGTTCGATATCGGCATCGTCGGCCGGGGCCATCACGTCGACAATGGCGTTGCCGATGGCGATGACGTCGGTTGTGGGCTGGCTCATGTCGGGGAAATCTCCGCAAGGGTGCAAACGCACGTGCGCCTAGACGTTCGCCCCACCGGCCGCAAGCCCGCCGCCGTTCCGCCGCAAGCGCATCGCCCCGCCATTGACAGCGCCGCGCCCTGCGGCAATCCAGCGGTCAATGCCGACCGCCCTTGCGCTTTCCCTTGCCGCCCTTGCAGATCGCCGCGTGCTTGCCGTGCTGGGCAAGAGCGCACTGGCGACCGTTGCGATCGTGACCTTGCTGAGCGCCGGGGCGTGGTGGGCGGTGGAGCGCACATTCCTGGCAACGTATTATGTCAAAGGGCTGAGCGAGATCGTCGCCACCGTGGCGGCGCTGGTCGGCGCATGGCTGCTGTTTCGGCTGGTTGCCCTGGCCGTAATACAGTTCTTCGCGGACGAGGTGGTGATCGCGGTCGAGCAGGAACATTATCCCGAAGCGGCCATGCGCGCGCGCCCGCTGGGGCTGCACCGCGAAATGCAGGTCGCGCTGCGCGGATTCCTGCGGTCGCTGGGCTGGAACCTTGCCGCGCTGCCTGTTGCCCTGCTTCTGCTGGTGACGGGCGTTGGCTCCGTTCTGCTGTTCGGCTTCGTCAACGCCGTGCTGCTGGGGAGGGAACTGACCGACATGGTGCGCCTGCGCCATGAAGGCGCGCCCGCGGTTCCGGCATTCAGCCGCTTCCTGCTCGGGGCCGTGGTGGTTGCGCTGCTTGCCGTTCCATTCGTCAACTTTCTTGCGCCGGTGATCGGCGCCGCGGCGGCGACACACCTTGTCCATCGCCGCGCATCCGGAGTGTTTCATGCGTCTTGACCGTATCGCAATCCTGGCCGCGCCGCTGGCTCTCGGTGCGTGTGCTGCCGTACCCAGCGCCACGCCGCCCATCCGCTCCACCTACACCTCTCCGACCCAACGGCCGGCGCCGCAGGTGCAGACCGTGCCGGGGCTTGAGGGGGTGATCGGCGCGGACGAGCAATCGCTGATCCGCCAGTTCGGCCAGCCGCGCCTCAATGTGGTGGAAGAAGACGCGGTCAAGCTGCAGTGGAGCGGCATTCCCTGCATCCTCGACATCTACCTCTATCCGCCAAAGAGCGGCGGACGGCCGACCGCGACATACGTTGACGCCCGGCGCGGAGACGGTCGCGATGTGGACCGCGCGGCCTGCGTCGCCGCGCTCAGGTCTCTTCAGGGCGGTCGCTGACCGCGCAACCGGGCGCCTGCGGGACACCGCCCCACAATGAGCGAACTCCGGCACCTTCGCGGGCAACGTCCGCCAGGGTATAACGGTCCAGTACGGCCAGGAACGCAGAGAGCGCCTCGGCCAGAACGCCGCTCAGCACGCAATCGACGCGCAACGCGCAGTTCGCGCAATCGGCCAGTTGCATCCCGCGCTCAAGCACGCGAACCACGTCGCCTACGCTGATTTCCGCGGGCGGCCTTGCCAGTTCGATCCCACCGTTGCGCCCGCGGTGCGAAATTGCCAGCCCTGCGCGAACCAGCTCCTGCGCAACCTTGGCGACGTGGTTGTACGAAAGCCCCTGATCGGCGGCGAACGCAGGCAGGGCAATGGCCTCGCCGCGCCGGGCGAGCACGATCAGCAGGCGCAGGCCAAAGTCCGTGTGCTGGGTCAACTGCATTTCATGCCGATATTGCACAAATGGAGTTGCATAAATCAAGCATTCTATATACCGGCATTCTAAATACCTGTTTAGGAGAAGAATCCGAAATGCGTACCGCTTCCGAAAACGCCATCGCCATCGTCAAGGCCACCGCCCCCGCCATCGAAAAGCACGGCGTGGCAATCACCACGGCGATGTACGCGCGGCTTTTCACCAACGCCGAAGTGAAGGCGATGTTCGACGAAGCCGCCCAAGAAAGCGGTGAGCAGCCGCGCCGCCTTGCCGCCGCGATCCTTGCCTATGCCAAGAACATCGACAAGCTGGCCAACCTGGGCGCTGCTGTCGAACGCATGGTTACCCGCCACGTGGAAACCGGCGTGAAGGCTGAACATTATCCCCATGTCGCCGATGCCCTTCTGCCCGCGATCCGCGACGTGCTCGGCGCCGATGTCGCCACCGACGAAGTGCTGGCCGCATGGGGCGAAGCCTACTGGATGCTTGCCGACATCCTCATCTCCGCCGAAGCGCAAGCCTATGAGGATCGCGCCGCCGCCTGATTCAGCCCAAGGGCCGCAAGAGGAGGGGCAGGCGCCGCTTGCCCCTCCTTTTTTGCGTGTGCCGGACAGGCGAATTCAGCCCTCTGCCGCGAACGTGATTTCCGCCTCGTCGCCCAGCCGCTTTACGAGGTCTGCGCCCATCAGCGCGCCCGGCGTTGAAATCCCGCCTTCGGCCTTGCATGAAAGCAGCGCGATACCGGTTTCCGCCAGCATCCGGCTGGTCGAGCCATAACCCGGATCGTAACGCCCCTTCACGCCATAGGTCACGCGCAACCCGTCCGGCCACTCACCAATGAACAGCACGTCGTAGAATCCGTTCTCACGCTCTTCCTTCGTCGGCCCCTCGCCGGGTTTGGGATCATTGGGCGTACCGATCATCGGGGTGCTGGCCAAATGCTTCGCAACCGCCTCCCCCTGCTCGCCCGGACCGGTAAGCACCATCTCGTCATAAACGAAATCGGTGCCATAGGGGTGGCCAAGCAACTGGTTCGTGCGGTGGACGTTCTTCACGTTGATCACAGCCATGATGAACGGCGCGCACCAGCTTTGCAGCGCTTCGTCATACTCCGGCTGGTCGGCGGGCGGCTGGGCCGGGCCTTCGAAGCCCGGCGTCAGGCCGAAGGGACTGGCCATGATAGCACCAAGCGACGGTTCGGCCGCGATCGCCTTCAGGGTTGCGCCAAGACTGGCCGCGGTTCCGCCCGAGACGCCGCCCTGCATGGCGCGCACCCGCGCCTTCACGCGCGGCGCAGGCATTCCATGCACTTCAACCGCGTGCTTCTGCAGCATCAGCACGCCAAGATCGAAAGGGATCGAATCGAAGCCCGAAGAGAACGAGATGCGCGCGCCGCTTTTCTTCGCGGCTTCGTGGTACTTGTCCGCCATCTGGCGCATCCACACCGGCTCTCCGCACAAGTCGGCATAGTCGGTGCCCGCGGCAACGCAGGCGGAAAGCAGCGGCTCGCTGTATAGCTGATAGGGGCCGACGGTCGTCAGGACGACGCGCGCCTGTTCAGCCAGCGCCTTCATGCTTGCGGGATCGTTCGAATCGGCGACGACCAGCGGCGTATTGGCGGGCGCGCCGATCAGGTCGCGCACCTCTTCCAGCTTGGCCTTGCTGCGCCCGGCCATCGCCCAGCGCGGCGCATCGGCGCGGCCCGCGTAATGATGCGCAAGATATTCGGCGACGAGCCGGCCGGTGTACCCGGTGGCGCCATAGACGACGATATCGAAAGGACGGTCTGCCTTTGTCATGTTCTCTCCCCGCGCCGAACCGGCGCTGCGTTACGTTTGGCGCGATGAGAGACGATCCGCCCACGCGGAGCAAGGGTTTCATTCGGAAACCGAACGTCAGAACCCGAACTGGCGCGCGGCAAGGTCGAACATGATCTCTTCCGACCCGCCGCCGATCGCCATCACGCGCACTTCGCGATAGATCCGCTCAACCCGGCTGCCGCGCACGAAGCTGGCCCCGCCAAGGATCTGGCACGCCTCGCGCGCGCAGAATTCCATCGTCTGCGTTGCCTGCACCTTGAGCAGCGCGAAATCGCCGGGCGCGGCCTTCCCATTCAGAACGCACCACGCGCAATGATCGATCCACGCCTGCGTCGCCTGTATCCGCCGCATCATGTCAGAGAGTTTGTGGCGGATGACCTGATTGGAGACGAGCGGCTTGCCGAACGTCGTCCGTTCACGCGCCCAGTCCAGCGCATCCTCGAAGCACAGGCGCGCATAGGCCGCCGCCTGCTGCGCCATGCCCAGCCGCTCTCCATTGAAGTTGCGCATGATGCCGGAAAAGCCGCCATTTTCCGGCCCGATCAGGTTTTCCGCCGGAACCTCCACATCGTCGAAATGGATCGTCGCGGTGTCGGACGCGTGCCAGCCCATCTTCTCCAGCGGCGTGCGCGAAACGCCGGGCCGGTCGGTTTCCACCAGCAGCAGCGAGATGCCGCCCAGCCCCGGCCCGCCGGTGCGAACGGCCAGCGTGATGTAATCGGCGCGCACGCCCGAGGTAATCAGCGTTTTCGCGCCGTTGACGATATAGGCCGCGCCCTTGCGCTCTGCTCGCGTGCGCAGGTTGGCAACGTCGGACCCACCCGAAGGTTCGGTAATGCCAAGGCAGATGATCTTCTCGCCCGCCAGCACCTCTGGCGCAATCCGGCGCTTCATCTCTTCGCTGCCCATCGCGATGATCGGCGGCAGGCCGATGCCGTGAGTCAGCAAGGAAGCGGGAATGCCGCCCGCGCCGGGGCGGCAGATTTCCTCGCTCTGCACCAGCGAATGGAAGATAGTGAAACCTTCCGAGTGCCCGCCGAACTCTTCGGGATAGCCCAGCCCCAGCACGCCCGCCGCCGCCGCCTTTCGGTGCAGGTCGCGCGGCAATTGCCCTGCGCGTTCCCATTCGTCGACATGCGGCGCGATCTCGCGCAAAACGAAAGCGCGAACGCTGTCTGCCACCGCTTCGTGGGTTTCGTCGTAATGCGGCGAACGGGCGCGCCATTCGTCGAACAGATATGCCATGCGTCCTCTCCCAAACGCCGGCCGGAGCGGGATCTACAGTCTGGGCAGGGTCACCCCGCGCTGGCCCATATATTTGCCCGCGCGGTCCGCATAAGTGGTTTCGCACGGTTCGTTCCCTTGCAGGAACAGGAACTGGCACGCGCCTTCATTGGCATAGATCTTGGCCGGAAGCGGCGTGGTGTTGGAAAATTCCAGCGTGACGTGCCCTTCCCAGCCCGGCTCAAGCGGGGTGACGTTCACGATGATCCCGCAGCGGGCATAGGTGCTCTTGCCAAGGCAGATCACCAGCACGTCGTTCGGCACGCGGAAATATTCGACCGTGCGCGCCAGCGCGAAGGAATTGGGCGGGATCACGCAGACGTCGGTCTTGCGGTCGACAAAGCTGTTCGACGCAAAGTCCTTGGGGTCGACCACCGCCGAATCGACGTTGGTAAAGATCTTGAACTCGTCCGCCACGCGCGCGTCATAGCCATAGGAGGAAAGGCCAAAGGAAATGCAGCCTTCGCGCCGCTGGCTTTCCACGAAAGGTTCTATCATCCCTTCGGATCGGGCCTTTTCGCGTATCCACTTGTCGGAAAGAATGGCCAAGACGGTCCCCTCATATGTCGTTCAGGCCAGATTGGCCGGGCCGAAAGCATGCGGCAAGAGGGCGGACAGGCGGATTTCCACGATTTCGCGCGCGCCGACGCACAGGACGATCGGATCGGTGCCGCCCAGTTGCGCCAATTCGTTGACCACCTGCCTGCACCGTCCGCACGGCGTGACCGGCGCTTCGGCAATCACCGGCGCGCCGTCAGCCCCGGTCATTCCGCCCAGCACCGCCACCGCGACCAGCCCGCCGCGCCGTCCGGCCTGCGACGCGATGGCGCAGGCAACCGTTTCGGCACACAGCGACAGGCCATAGCTTGCGTTCTCCACGTTGGACCCGGCCACGATCGCGCCATCGTCGAACAGCAGCGCCGCGCCCACGCGAAAGCCCGAATAGGGCGCATAAGCCGCAAGCGCCGCGGTGCGAGCGGCGGCGACCAGCCGGTCGCGCGTTTCGGTGTCGATTGCCATGGCGCGCGTGATCGCCGGTAACGCGAGGCGTGGCAAGCGCTTCCTCGAACGTTGTCAGCGATTGAACGCCACGAACGCCCCTGCCAGCGCAATATCTATTGCCAGCCCGGCCAGGAAAATCGCGGGCCAGCGATACTTGCGCCACTTCACCGCCACCACGATGCAGACAACCGGCATCGCCAGGATCGGGCTCGCGCCAAGCCACGGCCCAAGCCCCGCCAGCCCGGCCGACAGCATCATCAGGAAATAGAGCGTGACGACGACCTGGAACGAAAGCGCGGTCAACCCCGCAAAGTCGAGCCTGCCTTGCTTGCCGGGCTCGCTCATGGATGCACCACCACCCAGCGCAGCGCCGCGTCGGATGCGGGCGTATGCAACCGGTCCGTCGCGGTCCACAGCACCCAGGGGCGCGCCACATAGTCCGGCGCGATGAAATCGCCTTCCACCCAGGTGTTGCGGTCAAGCATCGTGGAAAGGTGATAACGCTTTTCGAAGCGCGACGACATCATCAGGATCGCGGGCTTACCCGAATGACGCTCGATCTGGTTGAGGAACGTCGTCAACTCGCTTTGCAGCGCCGCTTCGCTGGGAACCTCTCCGCAATGCGCGGGATCGATGTCGAGTGAGACCGCCGGCGGCAGCAGGTGCGAATCGCGCGGCACGGTTGTCACGAAATTTGCCGCCTGCCCGTCTTCCGGCTCGCACGCGTCGTAAACGATCACCGCACCTGCCTGCATGCCCCTGTCGCGCACGGCAGCCAGCGCCTTGCCGAAGGCCGGATCGCGGCGCTCGCTTCCGATTGTCGCCGTCAGATACGCGAAATCCGCGCCTTCGGCATGGAGCAGCCGCCAGTCCACCGGCATGGCATTCGCGTCCAGCCACACGCCCTGCACCGGATAGTCGGTGCGCGCCGGCTTCCATTTGCGCGCTTCGCGCCATGCCGCGCCGCCCGCCACCAGCAACAGCAACAAGGCCGCCGCCAGCCAGCGCCTGCGCGCCGCCTTCCTGTTTTTCGCCATGTGCCTGTTGCCCCTCGCGCGGCCCGATGCGGGTCTGGATTCAGCCCCTGATATGGAGGACGCAGATCAAGGTAAAGAGACGCCGCGCGGTGGCGAAGTCGGTCTCCACCTTCCCGTCCAGCCGTTCCAGCAGCATTTCCGCCGCATTGTTGTGGATACCGCGCCGCGCCATGTCGATCGTCTCGATTTCCTGCGCGGTGGAGCGGCGGATCGCCTGGTAATAGCTGTCGCAGATGGCGAAATAATCGCGAATCGGGCGGCGGAAGCGGCCCAGCCCCAGCACGATGGTTTCCAGCGGATTTTCCGCTTCGTCCGATATGGCCATCGCAAGCCGCCCGTCCTCGACCGAAAGCGCCAGCCGATAGGGGCCTTCATTCCCCGCCGCGAAGGCGCGCACCGGCCTGAACGTGTTTTCCTCGATCAGGTCGAAGATGGCGATGCGCCGCTCCTGCTCGATATCGGCGTTGCGCCAGATGATCGTCGCGTCGTCGAGCTCGATATGCGAGATGCGCGGGTCCGCCATGAGGCGGCTTGTGTTGCAGACGCGAAGGGACCGGGCAAGGGGGCCGTTAAGCCGATTCGTCCACAGTCCGTGCACAGACCCGTCGAGAGGTTGCTATTGCCCCTCCGGAACGGCGGGCGCATGACAGCGCACATGGCCACTCCCGCTCCCGCCAATGACCCGTTCCAGTCCGCCGATGGCGACGAACTTCGCGCGCTGCCGTCCAACGTGGAGGCCGAAGCCGCCTTCCTCGGCGCTGTGCTGATCGACAACCGCATCCTGGAAGAAATCGGCGCCCAGTTGAAGCCGGAACACTTCTTCGCGGACGTCCACGGCCGGGTTTACGAACGAATCCTGACGCTGATGGATCGCAAGGCGGTGGTCACGCCGGTTACGCTGAAACCCTATTTCGAAAGCGACGAAGGGCTGAAGGAACTGGGCGGCACGGCCTATCTCGCCCGGCTTACGGCCGACGGGCAGGGCCTGCTCAACCCCCGCGAACTGGCCGAACAGATCTATGACCTGGCGCTGCTGCGCGAACTCATCTCGGTTGGGCGCGGGCTGGTTGCCGGCGCGATGGACACCAGCGAATCGGTTTCGCCGATGGCGCAAGTGGAACAGGCCGAATCGCGGCTTTACGAAGTGGCAGAGGGTGCGCAGACCGGCAACGAAGCGCAAAGCTTCACCGCCGCCACCCGCGTCGCCATTGCCGCAATCGAAAAGGCGCTGAATTCGGGCGGCCACATCGCGGGCAAGACCACCGGCCTGTCCTCGGTCAACGAAAAGGTCGGCGGCCTTCACGACAGCGACCTTATCATCCTTGCCGGCCGTCCGGGCATGGGCAAGACCTCGCTTGCCACCAACATCGCCTTTAATGCGGCCGACCGCCTGCGCCGCGACCTGGCCGACGGGATCGACGCGGCCAAGTCGGTCGGCGCGGGAACCGTGTTCTTCAGCCTGGAAATGAGCGCGGACCAGCTTGCCACGCGTATCCTGGCCGAACAGTCGGGTATCAGTTCCGAAGCGTTGCGCATGGGGCGCATCAGCCGCGAGGATTTCAAGCAGCTTTCGCGCGCCAGCCAGACACTGGCCGAACTGCCGCTTTATATCGACGACACCCCGGCGCTGACGATCTCCGCCTTGCGCACGCGCGCGCGGCGGTTGAAGCGGCGGAATCCGGAAATCGGCCTGATCGTGGTCGACTACCTGCAACTGCTGCAAGGCACCGGACGGACCGAAGGCCGCGTCAACGAAATCTCGGAAATCAGCCGCGGGCTGAAAACGCTGGCCAAGGAACTGGCGGTGCCGGTGATCGCCCTGTCGCAGCTGTCCCGCGCGGTGGAAAGCCGCGACGACAAGCGACCGATGCTTTCAGACCTGCGCGAATCCGGCTCTATCGAGCAAGACGCCGACATGGTCTGGTTCGTGTTCCGTGAGGATTATTACGTCGCCGCGCGTGAGCCCAAGCGCCCGACCGAAGCGGATGACGCCAAGACGCACGAAGCGCACGGCGCCTGGGCGGCCGAGATGGAGCGCGTCTATGGACTGGCCGAACTGATCGTTGCCAAGCAGCGCCACGGCGCCACCGGCAAGGTGCGCCTGCGCTTCGAACCGCGCATCACCCGCTTCAGCGACCTGGCAGAAGACGCGCAGGCCGCCAGCAGTTACGATTGATCGGGTTTGGTGCTTGCGGCCGACGGAGCGATCCGCTCCCGCTATCACGCCGGTCCGGGTTACCACCCCAATTCGCGAAATTACGCTTTATATTTCAATATGTTATGCGAATTTTTCTTGACTTTTCAATGCGCAGTCGTGTAGCAGCCGCGCTTTCCTGAATTGCCAGATTGGAGTGCCACATGGCGCGCGTTACCGTCGAAGATTGCGTCGACAAGGTTCCCAACCGTTTCGATCTCGTCCTGCTCGCCGCAGAGCGTGCGCGCGCGATTTCGGGCGGCGCGGAGCTGACCCTCGATCGCGACCGCGATAAGAACCCGGTCGTCGCCCTGCGCGAAATTGCGGAAGAAACGATCAAGCCCAAGGATCTCAACGAAAGCCTCGTCCAGTCGCTGCAGCGCGTTCTGCCCGACGACGATGACGAAGTGGACGAAATCGGCTCGCTCAGCCAGTCGGCCGAAGCACTGCGCATCACGGCCTCCGCGCCCACGCGCAACACATCGCTGGGTGCCGATTACGACGGCTGATCGCCGCGAGTTGATCGCCGCGAGGCAAAGCAATCACCAAGCGCGGCCCGTCATCCCATCCGGATGGCGGGCCGCCCTCGTTTCGGTGTCGGCGTTTCCGCGCCAGAATCGCACGCGGCGATGAGCGGCGCTAGAGCGTTTCCCGACCAATCCGGATCGCCGTGATTGCGTGAGGGAGCCCACTGGCAAGGCGCGGCGTGCAGCAGGGGCCGGCCCGCCCCTGCAAGCGGCGCAACGCTGTCCAGCGGGCTCCCTCACGCAACCGCTTCGCGGCGGGCCCCTTTTGGCCGATCGCAGCGTCGCTCGTCGCGCACGATGGCCCGCATCGCGCTGCTTCTCGCTCCTCGCGACCGGCCAAAATCGGCTCCGTCACGGTGACCCAGATTGGTCGGAAAACGCTCTAGCAATTGAGGACGAACGGCCCCGCTTCGCGCGCTTCGAGGGCGCGGTGGGCCGCAGCGGCATCGGCCAGCGGGAAGTGCCCGCCGATACCAACAGGAAGATCGCCGGCCGCGATCATCGCGAACAATTGCGCGGACAGGTCGCGCAAACGCTTTGTGCCGTCCAGATAGGCCCAGAGGAACGGCCGCGTGACCGAATTCGATTTCGCACCGAGCCGTTGCAGCTGGAACGGCGGCACCGGCCCCGATGCCTGCCCGTAAAGCACAAGATGTCCGCGCAGGCCCAGTGCGCCAAGCGAGCCTTCGAACGTGTCCGCGCCCACCGCGTCGTATGCGACGGCCACGCCCTTTCCGCCGGTAAGGTCGGCAATTCGCGCGGATACATCGGCTTCGCGATAGGGGATGACCTCGTCGCAACCCGCTTCACGCGCAAGGCGCTGTTTCTTTTCCGATCCGGCCGTTCCATAGACCGTGCAGCCACGGCGCGAGGCGATCCGCGCCAGCAACTGGCCAACGCCGCCGCCCGCCGCGTGCACCAGCACGTGCATATCCGCTTCCAGCTTGTGCACGTCTTCGGCCAGCACCATCGCCGTCAACCCGCGCAGCAGCCAGGCCGCCGCCGTATCGAACCCCACCGCATCGGGCACGGGCACCGCCAGATGCGCGTCCAGCACCCGGTTGCGCGCATATCCGCCGTATGAGTTGTCCATGTAGGCCACCCGGTCGCCCACCGCGAAATCCGTGACGCCCTCACCCACGGCCTCGACCACGCCCGCGCCTTCAAGCCCCGGAATCCCGGGTGGTGTCAGCGTCTGGTAAAGGCCCGAGCGGACATAGACATCGTGAAAGTTCACGCCTGCCGCGTGCTGGCGGATCTGGATCTGGCCCGGCCCCGGCGTGCCCAGCGGCACGCTTTCAAGCTGGAGTGCCTCCGGCCCTCCATAGGCCCTGATCACGATCGCGTCGGTCTGGCCCGAACTTGCCAAGGATCAGGCCCCCTGGGGTTGCGCGGACCCCGAACCGCCGCCCGAAAATCGCCGTCCGGCCTTCGGCACGGCAGACCCGCGCCCGGCGACCGGGCGCAGCGTTCCGGAAGGTTCGTCCGGACGGTCGATCTTGCCGTTCTTCATCAGTTCGGTGATCTCGTCGCCGGTCAGCGTTTCGTATTCCAGCATCGCCTGGGCAAGCAGGTGGAGCTTGTCCTCCTGCGCCTTCAGGATCTCCGTCGCGCGGACATGGGCATTGTCCACCAGAAGGCGGATTTCGGTGTCGATCAGCTTGTTCGTCTCGTCGGACGACATAAGCCGCTGCGATCCGCCCATGCCAAGATAGCCTTCCTGCTGCTCTTCGTATTGCAGCGGGCCGAGCTTGTCGGACATGCCCCACTTGGTGACCATGTTGCGCGCCAGAGAAGTGGCATACTGGATATCGGACGAAGCGCCCGAACTCACCTTGTCGTGGCCGAAGATGATCTCTTCCGCCACGCGGCCGCCCATCGATACCGCCAGGTTCGCCAGCATCTTGTCACGGTGATAGGAATAGCTGTCGCGTTCCGGCAGGCGCATGACCATGCCCAGCGCGCGGCCGCGCGGGATGATCGTGGCCTTGTGGATCGGGTCTGACGCTTCCTCGTTCACAGAGACGATCGCGTGGCCCGCCTCGTGATAGGCGGTCATCTTCTTCTCGTCCTCGGTCATGACCATCGAGCGGCGCTCGCTGCCCATCATGACCTTGTCCTTCGCGTCCTCGAACTCCTGCATGGCGACAAGGCGCTTGTTGCGCCGCGCGGCCAGAAGCGCCGCTTCGTTGCACAGGTTGGCAAGGTCGGCGCCCGAAAAGCCGGGCGTGCCGCGCGCGATGGTGCGCGGATTGACGTCGGGCGCCAGCGGCAGCTTCTTCATGTGCACGCCCAGGATCTTCTCGCGCCCGTCGATGTCGGGCACCGGCACCACGACCTGACGGTCGAAACGGCCGGGACGAAGCAACGCGGGGTCGAGCACGTCGGGTCGGTTGGTGGCGGCGATGATGATGATGCCTTCGTTGGCTTCGAAGCCATCCATTTCGACCAGAAGCTGGTTCAGCGTCTGTTCGCGCTCGTCGTTCGAATTGCCGAGGCCGTGGCCGCGATGGCGGCCGACCGCGTCGATTTCGTCGATGAACACGATGCACGGCGCGTTCTTCTTCGCCTGTTCGAACATGTCGCGCACGCGGCTGGCGCCGACGCCCACGAACATCTCGACGAAGTCGGAACCCGAAATGGTGAAGAACGGCACGCCCGCCTCACCCGCGATAGCGCGGGCGAGCAGCGTCTTGCCGGTGCCGGGCGAGCCGACCAGCAGCGCGCCCTTGGGAATCTTGCCGCCCAGCTTCGCAAAGCGCGACGGGTCTTTCAGGAACTCGACGATTTCCTCAAGCTCTTCGCGCGCTTCGTCGATGCCCGCCACGTCATCGAACGTCACGCGGCCGTGGCGTTCGGTCAGCAACTTCGCCTTCGACTTGCCGAAACCCATCGCACCGCCGGCACCGCCACCCTTCTGCACCTGCCGCAACGCGAAGAACGCGATGCCCAGGATCAACAGGAACGGCAGGGAATTGGCGAGGATGTAAAGCAGGAGGTTCGGCTGGTCCTGCGGCTTACCGGTAAACTGCACGTCATGCTGTTCGAGTAGTTGCGGCAGCGTGGTGTCACCGGGGATCGGCACGGTCTGGAACGTCTGGTCGTTCTTCAACGTGCCGGTAATCCGGTCGGGCGAAATCTGCACGTCGCGCACGGACCCTTCCGCCACTTCCGCGCGGAAGTCAGAATAGCGCATCATCTGGCCCGATGCGTCGTTGTGCGAACCGAACATCGATACGACAAGCAGCAGGGCAAGGAATATCCCGCCCCATATGAGGAAGCTCTTGATCCAGGGGTTACCCTGCGGCTGGTCGTCGTTCATTGCGTTCCGGTCTCGAAAAAATGAGTGGTTCGCCCGTCAATGTAGGACCGGACGGGTGAATCGCAATATAAGCCAGTCGCGAAAAAACGCGCATTTCTTATCGTTGCTGGTGATCAGTCGCGGGATTCGCACGGTGTGGCGGGGCCTTGGTGAAGCGCCAGGTGCTTTCCCGCCCTTCCGCACGCACCCCTGCAAGCGTGGCCGTTTCCCCCGATTCGAGCGAATCGAGCCAGCGCGCGATCTCGCTTCCGCGCGGGTTTCCGCTTCCGATCACGGCGACGATCCGTTCCAGCACGCGCATCCGCACCGCGCGCGGGGCGCGGGGCGAATAGCTGATCTCGAGCGGGCGTTGCGCGACATCGCGCCATTCCACGTCCACCGCCCATTCCAGCGCATCGTCCGCTTCGGCAAGGCGCGACGCGCTGGCCGCAAGGCCGGCGGAATCGATCCAGTCCGCCCCGGAAAGCCCTTCGCGAACGCGCACGCGTTCATATTCGCGGTCGCGGTTGGACGGGTCTTGCGCCGGGACGATCCCTGCCGCCCGGCATAACTCGGCCAGTTCGGCGCGGCGCCAGTCAAGCAAGGGGCGCAGCAGGGGAATCGACGGTGCGCCAGGAACCGTCGCCGCCGGGCGCATCGCGGCCAGCCCGCGAAGCCCTGCACCGCGATTCAGCCGCATGACCAGCGTTTCGGCCTGGTCGTCCGCATGGTGCGCCGTCACCAGCGCATCCAGCCCTTCCTCTCGCATCCATGCGGCCAGCACCGCGTACCGCGCGTCGCGCGCGCGCGCCTGCACCGCCGAACCGGGCGCAAGGTTTATCGCCAGCGTCCGGTGCGGAACGCCAAGCCTGGCGCAAAGCGTGGCAACCATCGCCGCTTCGTCCGCCGCCTCGGTCCGCAGGCCATGATCGACGGTGGCGCAATGGATGCGTCCGGGCGCGGCCCCGGCGGCAAGCGCCAGCAAGGCAAGGCTGTCCGGCCCTCCGGAAACCGCCAGCGCGATGCGCAACCCGTCGCCGCCCAGCGCGGACAACCTGGCCGCAAGCCGCGCGCGCGCGCCGATCAGCGCATCACCCGGCATCACCGCATCAGTTGCAGTTCACAGCGCTGCTGGCGCGGGCGTATTGCGTTTTCAGCCGGCCGGCGATGACCGTCGCATAGTTGCGCTGCAGTTCTTCCAGCGCGAGGCACGCGCGCTTGGTTTCGTGCAACTGCTGCATCGCTTCGGACAAGTAGATCAGGCTGTCGGGCGCACGCGCGCCGTTCTTGTCCGCCTGGTAGTTCTTGACGAACCATTGCGCGGCGGTGCCGGGCTTGCCGTCGTCAAGATAAGCCCGGCCCAGCAGGTTGCGCGCATAGCTGATGCGCTTGTGGCCGGGGTATTCCTGCACCACTTTCTGCAATTGCTGTTCGGCTTCGGGATAGAACTTCGCGTCCCACAGCCGGTAGCCGTAAAGGTATTCGTCCTCTCCCTTGTCGCCGCTGTCGGGCATGACAATCGCCTTCACCGCCGCGACGCGGTCAGCCGAAGGCTTTGGTGCGGGGAGCGCGGTAGAAGCCGGCTGGGATGAAGGCTGCGAAGCGCCGCCGGTCATGGCGGCGGTATTGGCATCGATGGTGGCGCCGTTGCGGACCGCATCGTCTTGCCCCGTCCCGTCGGCAGCGGCGGCGGGGGCCGCATCCATCGCGGCGAACTTCGCTTCCAGCTTGCCGATGCGGTTCTGGTTCAGTTCCACCTGCGATGTCAGCCGCGCAAGCTGCGCCTCCACCGTGTCCATGCGCGCCAGAAGGTCTGTCACAGCGGATGGCGAAGGCGCGGTCGTCGTCTGGGGAGCGGCCGTTCCGCCGGTTATCTGGGGCGCGAACGTCTTGCCAGCGCCATTGGGGAAGACCTTGCGCTGCAAGGCACGCAACTGCGATTCTATGTGGTCGATCCGGGTGTTCACGTCCTGCGCCGCAACGGTTGCGGGCATGCCTGTGGCAGCCAGTGCAAGCGCGCAGGCGATGGCGGGCATGGCCCGGACCGTGCGGGGGCGGAAGGTTCTCTTTGTCGTCGTCATCTGGTCCCGTCCGGAGCTTTCGGCGCGATCTGGCCGTTGTTGCGGCATTCTTTAACCAAGCGCCGCACAGCCTGTCGAGCAAGGGCTACATCGTAGTGGTGGAAGATGCCTGCGGCGCAGGCGACGCGGCATTCCCCCGCGCAAGCAGCGCGGAAGGCGTAACCGGCACGTCCTTTACCACCGTCTGTGCGTCAGCAAGCGGCGGCACGGGCTTTCCGCCCACGGTGATAGCGAATGCGTCGGGCCTGCCCGTCCAGACCTGCGGGTCTTTCGCATCGACCGGGACGGTATAGCTTTCGCCCTGCGCCATCTGCTTCTGCATCAGTTGCTTGCCCGATCCGTCATAGAACTTGATCCAGATCTTGTCGGCAAGCGCGGTGAAGACGACCGGACCGTTGTTCACCGTGGGCGCGGGGGATGTGGAAGGCGTGGGAGTCGCTGCCCTGTTTGCAGCGGGTGCGGGCTCCGGCGCGCCGGCCAGCGGGGGAAGCCCGGTTGCCGGGCTATAGTAATTGCTCCAGAACAGGCCCCCGGCGACCAGCACGGCCAACGCCACGGCCACGGCGATCCACACCGTTGCCGTTCCCGGCGTCTTGGCGGGATCGCCAACCTCGAACTGCTGCACGGTACGCGCGGAATCGGACGGACCGAGCGCATCGAGCTCTTCGCGCACGCTATCGGCGATTTCGGCGTCATCCAGGCCCAGCGCACGCGCGACGCTTCTCGAAAAGCCGATGGCATAGGGCCTGCCGGGCAGCGCGGCGAAATCGCCCGCTTCGATGTTTTCCAGATGGCGAACTGCAATGCGCGTCTCGTCGGACAAGTCGCTTATCGACTTGCCCGCCTCTTCGCGGGCTGCGCGCAGACGTGCGCCTACTCCGCCGGGAGGAGCGTTCTCCTGCGTGTCTTCCGTATAGACATCGGCTTCGGCCACGGTGGTACTCCCGTTGCGCGTTCTAGTGTTGGCAAACCCTGCGTGCGAGGCAGGCCGTCTATTGCTCGAAATGTCAACGGTTTTTCGTTTCGAATCCACATTTCGAGCGGCGTGAATCCGTGCCCGCGCCCCTGGAGTGCGCGGCCCTTAATCGCAATCGATATCGCGCGCCGCGGCCCAGGCCTTAAGTTCGGCGCGCAAGTCCGCCGGCGGGCTAGCCAGCCATTGTTCCATCGCTTGGGCGATCTCGGCCGTGTCGACCTTGCGCACCAGTTCCTTGATCGGCCCCACTGCGGCGGGCGTGATCGACAGCCGCGTGAACCCGATGCCGATCAGGGCCAGCGCCTCAAGCCGCCGCCCGCCCATCTCTCCGCAAACGGTAAGATCGATGCCGTGCGGGCCAACCGTGCGCACCACGCGGCGCAGGAAGCGCAGGATACTGGCGCCCAGCCAGTCATACCGTTCGGCCAGCTTCGGATTGGCGCGATCGGCGGCGAAAAGGAACTGCGTCAGGTCGTTGGTGCCGACCGACAGGAACGAGATGCGCGGGGCCAGTTCATCGAGGCTTTCGGCCAACGCGGGCACTTCCAGCATCGCGCCGAAGCGGATCGATTCCGGCAGCTGCTTCTTGCGTGCTTTCAGGAAGGCCACCTGGGTTTCGAACATCGCGCGCGCCGCGTCGAATTCCCACGGTTCCGTCACCATCGGGAACATCACGTTCAGCGTGCGTCCCGCCGCCGCCTCTATCAGCGCGCGGGCCTGCGCCTTCATCAGCCCCTCACGCTCAAGCGCGACGCGCAGCGCCCGCCAGCCCATCGCGGGGTTTTCCTCGTCCAGCAGGTCTTCGTCGTGGCGCAGGTACGGCAGGATCTTGTCGCCGCCGATGTCGACCGTGCGGAAAATCACCGGCTTGTCTCCGGCGGTATCCAGCACGTCGCGGTAAAGCCGCGTCTGCCGCTCGCGCGCGGGAAGGGTCGCCGAAACAAGGAACTGGAATTCGGTGCGGAACAGCCCGATCCCGTCAGCGCCGGTCACCGCGACCATCGCCGCGTCGTCACGCAGGCCGGCATTCATCATCACCGTGATGCGCTTTCCGTCGCGGCTGACGGGTTCAAGGTCGCGCATCGCCGCATAGGCGGCCTGGCGTTCGCGGTTGCGGGCAGAGCGGTTTTCGAACGCCTCGATCAGCATCGGCGTCGGCCGCACGTCGACCACGCCCTGTTCCGCGTCGAGCAACAGTTCGTCCCCTTCGCGGATCACCGCGCGAAGACCCCTTGCCCGGCCCAGCACGGGAACGCCCATCGCCCGCGCCACGATCACCACGTGCGCGGTAAGCGATCCTTCTTCCAGGATCACGCCTTTCAGGCGCCGCCGGTCGTATTCCAGCAATTCCGCCGGGCCAAGGTTGCGCGCGATCAGGATCGCATCGCCCTTCAGCCCCAGCGTGGCCGCCGTGCCCAGCTGACCGGAAACGATGCGCAGGAGCCTGTTCGAAAGGTCTTCCAGATCGTGCATCCGGTCCGCCAACAACGGATCGTCTATCTGGCGCATGCGCATCCGCGTGCGCTGCTGCACGCGTTCGATCGCGGCTTCTGCGGTAAGACCGGAATCGATCGCTTCGTTGATCCGGCGGCTCCACCCTTCGTCGTAGGCGAACATCTTGTAGGTCTCGAGCACTTCCTCGTGCTCTCCTCCCACGCCGAATTCGGCCTGGTTCGCCATGCGGTCGATCTGGTCGCGCATCTTGTCGAAGGCGAGATAGACGCGCTGGCGTTCGGCCTCGATATCCTCGGCCATCACGTGTTCGATGGTGACGCGCGGCTGATGGAACACGGCCACACCCGCCGCCAGCCCCTTTACCAGCGTCAGCCCATGAAGCCGTTCCGGCCCGGTCTGCAGCGGCAGCGGGCCAAGCGCGTCTTCCTCGTCGATCAGCTCGGCATTGGCGATCAGTTCGGAAAGGACCATGGCCACGGTCTGCAGCGCCTCGATTTCCACTTCCTCGTAACGGCGCGGGTCAAGGTGCTGGACCGAGAGCACGCCCACCGCCCGTTCTCGCCGCACGATCGGCACGCCGGCGAAGGAATGGAACTTTTCCTCGCCCGTCTCTGGGCGGAAGGCGAAGTCCGGATGGGTTGCCGCCTCGGCAAGGTTCAGCGTCTCGATATTATCGGCAATCGTGCCGACAAGGCCTTCGCCCACCGCCAGCCGCGTAACGTGGACGGCGCTTTGTTCCAGCCCGCGCGTGGCGAACAGTTCAAGCATCCCTTCGCGCAGGAGATAGATCGAGCAGACCTCGCTATCGAGGCTCTCGCCTATCACCTCCACGACCTGGTTGAGCTTGGCCTGCGCACCGGCCCGTGAGGCCATGACCTCGTGAAGGGAAGTCAGGATCGCTCGGGCTGCGGCTACGGCTGTGGTCATGCTGCATGGCGTAGCGCAAGCGCGCGGAATTGAAAACGCCGCGACCGGCGAACCGGGCGAATTTTGGCGAGTTAATTATCCCCGGCGCGCCTGCGCCGCCATACGGCAGGAAGGTTCCTGATGCGTCTCACCCAAGGGCTGAGAGGATTCAGCCCATGCGGGCCTAGTGTATCTCGGCGATCTCTTCCTTGATCTTCAACTTTCGGCGCTTCAACTCCATCAGCACGACTTCATCCGGGGCAGGACGGGCGCTTTCCTCTGCGATCTGCCGTTCAAGGCCGGCGTGCTTGGATTGCAGAGCGCTGATGTGCGAGGTTTCCATAGATCGTTTCTCCTGGCGGGGTTCCGCCCCGCTGTTCGCCAACCCGACTCAACCTGCCGGGTGCGTTGTCATGCTTTCACATTGGCCGTATCTTGCAAGTTAAACCGCGCCGGATCGACGCCGATGCGGGTTCTGCCGTAAGCCGCGCGGCCAAAACGCTTCGCCGCACCAAGAGGGAACCCTTGTGACAGAAGAAGAAATGCGCAAGCGTCTCGAGGCGTTGCGGATAGAACACCGCGATCTCGACACGGCGATCGACGCGCTGACAGCCGGGGGCTCGGGCGACCAGCTGCAAATCGCCCGGCTCAAGAAGCGCAAGCTGAAGTTGAAAGACCAGATCGCGATCATCGAGGATTACCTGATCCCCGATATAATCGCCTGATTTTCCATCGGTATCCGCGCGGCCCCGCGCATCGCGACGGTTAATCGCGCAAAGTTGCGAGCCGTACCGCGGCGGGACGGTCTGCACATGGATCGCACAACTTGTCCACAGACCCATTGGCGACAGCGTGCGATGGGTATTAAGCCGGACCATTATGGCCCTGATGCCCAGCCTCAACCCGCGCATTGTCGAAGCGCTCTATGCCGAAGCACTCGTGCTTGCGGACGAGGTGCGCCAGCAGTTCGAACAGGCGCGCCGGGACGCGGTGGATGAATGCGAAGCGGCGGACGACCTTTCGAACGTGGCGCTGTCATGCGAAGCGCTGCGCACCACGACGCGGGTGATGCATTGCCTGGCCTGGCTGCTCAATCACCGCGCCTATTTCGCGGGTGAGCTTTCCGAACTCCAGTTGCGCCGCCATGGCCGGCTGATCGCCAACATGCCGCCCAGCGAGCCTGACAATGTCGCCATGCTCTCACCACGGGTGCAACAACTGGTGAGCGAGAGCGAGCGGCTTTACGAACGCATAGAGCGGCTGGAAAACGCGTGGCGCGGCGAAGTGCCCGAAGGCCCGACGGCGATCGAACGCCTGCGCCAGCGGCTGGCCGCATCGATGGGCGCCTGATTCGTCCACGGCTGAAGCAAAGCCACGGCCGAAAAGAGCGCGCTCAGACTTTCGCCAGCGCCTCGTGCCAGCCTGAAAGGCGTGCGCCGCGCACCGCATCGGAAATTCGCGGTTCGAAGCGGTGAACGTCGCCGCGCATCGACGCGGCGGCATCGTCCAGCGTATCGAACCAGTCGGACCCCACAGCCGCCAGAACTCCTGCACCCAGCGCCGTCGTTTCAACGAATTCGGGGCGTTCCACCGGGATGCCCAGCACGTCCGCCAGATCCTGCGCCATCCAGTCGTTCGCGGCCATGCCGCCGTCGATGCGCAGGGAACTCCACGGCGCGCGATCGGCCGCGAAGGCGCGCATCAGGTCGTGCGTCTGGTACGCCATCGCTTCCAACGCGGCGCGTACCACGTGCGCGGGCGTGGTGGAAAAGCTCATCCCCGTGATCGCGGCGCGCGCCTCCGGCTTCCAGTGCGGCGCCCCAAGCCCCGACAGCGCGGGAACCAGAACGACCCCGCCGCTGTCCGGCACCGAGGCGGCAAGCGCGGCGGTTTCTTCGGCGCTGGCGACAAGCCCCATCGTATCGCGCAGCCATTTCACAAGGCTTCCCGCTACGAAGACAGAGCCTTCCAGCGCAAAAGTCCGCCTGCCGCGCTCTTGCGTCAGAACAGTGCCCAGCAGACGGTGGCCCGAACGGGGCTGCGTCTGCCCGGTCGAGGCGAGCACGAATGCGCCGGTGCCGAAGGTCGCCTTTACCTCACCCGGCGAAAGGCATCCCTGCCCGATCGTCGCCGCCTGCTGGTCCCCGGCAAGGCCGCGAATGGCAATGCCGCCGCCGAACAGGTCATGATGCGTGGTGCCGAATTCGCCCAGCATGTCCGTCACGCGCGGCAGCGCGTCTTGCGGCACGCCGAACAGCGCGCAAAGTTCGCCATCCCACTCCGCCCCGCCCAGCGCGAGGAGCAGCGTGCGGCTGGCGTTGCTCGCGTCTGTCAGGAAATGCCCGGTCAGGCAGAATACCAGCCACGCTTCCACCGTGCCCAGCGCCAGCCGCCCGGCGCGCGCCGCTTCGGCCACCGCACTCTCGTTGGCCAGCATCCAGTGCATCTTTGTGGCGGAAAAATAGGGGTCGAGCAGCAGGCCCGTCTTAGCCTGGACCAGCGGTTCCGCGCCTTCGCGGCGCAGGCGCGCGCAAGTGTCCGCCGTGCGCCGGTCCTGCCACACGATCGCGCGCGAAAGCGGCTCCCCCGTTTCGCGGTCCCACGCGACAACGGTTTCGCGCTGGTTGGTGATGCCGATTGCGGCGATCCGCGCCACGCCGCCCGCCTTTTCCACCATTTCGCGCGCGCAGCGGATCGTGCGGTCGCGGATTTCCGCCGCGTCGTGCTCCACGCGGCCCGGCGCGGGATAGTGCTGCGTCAGTTCGGCCTGCGCCACGCCGCGCGGGCGCCCGTCACGCCCGAACAGCATCGCGCGGGTCGATGTGGTGCCGGCATCCAGCACCATCAGCAGTTCACGCTCATCGCTCATCGCAGCCTGGCCTCCAGCCATTCTTCCACATTGGCCGCCTGGTCGCGCGAAAGGCGCAGGCCCAGCTTGGACCGGCGCCACAGGACGTCGGCGGCGGTCGCGGCCCATTCGCGGCGGACCAGATGGTCAAGCTCGGCCTCGAACAGGCCATGCCCCAGGTCCGCACCCATGTTGCGCGACGCGATGCCCAGCGCCACCGTGCCATAGGCGCGGGCCAGCCGGTGGATCACGCCGGGCGGCAATTGCGGGGCTTCGGCGGCGATGTCCTGTTCCAGCGGCGCAAGATTGGTCGCTTCGTCCAGCCCGTCGGGCTCAAAATCGCCGCCGGGAAGCGGCGCACTTGCCGTCCAGCCTTCGTTCTGCGTAACGCCCAGCCGTTCGAGCGCGTGCATCGCCAGCGTGCGGTGCGTTGTGATCTTGCCGCCCATCACCGCCAGCAGCGGTGCATCCCTGCCGCTTGCCCCGCGATCGAGATCGAAGCGATAGCCGCGCGTCGCCGCTTCCGGCCGGCCGCTGCCGTCGTCCGCCAGCAGGCGCACACCGGCATAGGACCACACGATGTCGTCACGCGTCACCGGGTGCGAGAACGCGCGGTTCGCGGCGGCGAGCAGGTAGTCAATCTCATCCCCATCGGGTCGCGGCGGATCGATTTCCACGTGCTCTTCGGCATCGGTGGTCCCAATCAACGTGAAACCGTGCTGATAGGGGATTGCGAAGCAAAGCCGCCCGTCGGGCTGCTGAAGGAACAGCGCGCGCGGATCGTCGTTCAGGTGCGGCACCACGATATGCGAACCGCGCACCCGGCGCAGCGTCGTGGGCTTGGGCAGCGCGGCGCGGTCGAGCACCTGGCCCACTTGCGGCCCCGCGGCATTCGCCACCATCCGCGCGACGCGCACTTCGCCGCCCGCCTCTATCTTCCAGACGCTGCTTTCGCCGCGCCCGTCGCGCCACAGCGCGGTGACTTCGGCATGGGTCCGCACATCGGCCCCGCGATCCGCCGCGTCGCGGGCCAGCAAGGTTACCAGCCGCGCATCGTCCACCCAGCAATCGGAATATTCATAAGCCCTGACCGGCCCAGGCTTCAGGCCCAGCAGCGCCCCTTCGCTGCGCAAGTCGACGCCGGTCGTGCCGGGCAGCTTTTCGCGCTTGCCAAGGTGATCGTAAAGCCACAGCCCCGCGCGCAGCATCCATGCGGGTCGCCCGCCCGGCGTGACCGGAAGCACGAAGCGCATCGGCCAGATGATATGCGGCGCCTGCGCCCACAGCACTTCCCGTTCCGCCAGGGCTTCGCGCACAAGGCCGAACTCGCGATGCTCAAGGTATCGCAGCCCGCCGTGGATCAGCTTGGTCGAAGCGGAAGACGTGCCTTGCGCCAGGTCGCCGCGCTCCAGCAGCAGCACCGAAAGCCCGCGCCCCACCGCATCGCGCGCGATGGCCGCGCCGTTCACGCCGCCGCCGATCACCGCGAGGTCATAGGGGATGCCGGACGGTGAGGGGCTGGCGCGCTCCATACGCGCATGATGGAACGCGCCCGCGCTTGGCGCAAGCGTGCGCACGCCCTACATTGCCTGTCATGGCCAGCAAACTCCCAGAAACGCCGCGCATATCCCCCAATCCGGAAGACTGGCCCACCGGCCTTGCGGAACGGGTGGAGCCGCTGGTGCAGCGCGTTCTTGCGCCCAACCCTTCGCCCTACACGCTGACGGGGACGGAGACCTATGTGGTCGGCGCGGGTGCGGACGTGGCGGTGATCGATCCCGGACCGGCAGGAACCGGCGAAGCTGGCCATGCCGACACCAACGGCGCGGGCCATGTCGACGCGATCCTTGTCGCCATCGGCGATGCCCGGCTTGCCGCGATCATGTGCACGCACACCCATCGCGACCACAGCCCCGCCTCAAGGGAACTGAAAGCGCGCACAGGTGCACCTATCGTGGGTTGCGCGCCGCTGAGCATGGCCGACGACGGACCGCGGGCCGATTCGGCCTTTGATCCCGACTATGTGCCCGATCGGGTGCTGTTGGACGGAGAGCGGATTTCCGGCGACGGCTGGACGATTGAGGCGGTCGCTACCCCCGGCCACACCAGCAACCACCTTTGCTATGCATTGCTGGAAAGTGGCGCGCTGTTTACCGGCGATCACGTGATGGGCTGGTCCACCAGCGTCGTCTCTCCGCCCGACGGCGACATGGCGGACTATATGGCCAGCCTGTCCCGCCTCTATGACCGGGAAGACCGCATTTATTATCCCGCGCATGGCGATCCGGTGGAAAAGCCGCGCCAGCTGGTACGCGGAATGCTGGGCCACCGCCGCCAGCGCGAACGCCAGATCCTGCGTGTGCTGGAAGAGGGCGGCAACCACGCGATCCCCGAATTCGTGGCGAAAATGTACAAGGGACTGGACGAGCGGCTTCACGGTGCAGCGGGCCGGTCCGTGCTTGCGCACCTTATAGACCTGGAGCGCCAGGGCCGCGTGGCGCAGGCGAACGACGGCTGGGTGGTTATCCGCGCCGATTGACTTGATCCATTTTGGTGGCATCTTTCCCCCGTGTCGTTGACACAGGGGGGAGAGCAATCATGGCTTCTACCGCATCGCCGGCCCAACTCTTCGTTCGCGAGAGCCGGCTCTACAAACAGGTGGCCCTCGCGATTGCCGCGCTGATGGTGATGGCCTTCGGCCTGTTCAACGCGCTGGGGGTGACCGACATCACCGCGGCGCCGCACAGCACCTGGCTGCATGGGTCCATCATGTTCTCGTGGCTGTTGCTGTTCGTGGTGCAGAGTTATCTGGGCACTGGCCGCAATCTCGCGCTCCACCGCAAGGTCGGCTGGTTCGGCGCCGGACTGGCGGCGATGGCGGTGGTCACCGCATGGAACACCGGTTTCACCACGACCATGCTGGATCGCGCTCCGCCGGTCTTCTATCCGCCCTATTTCCTTGGCCTCAACCTGCTGACCCCGGTGTTCTTCGCCGCCTTCGTCATCGCCGCGATCGCCATGCGCAAGCGCACCGACTGGCACCGCCGGCTGATGCTGGGCGCGATCCTTATAGTGATCGAACCCTCGCTCGGGCGCCTGACGATCATGTCGCTGATCGCCGTGGTGGGCGACCCGGCAAAGGCGATTGCGCTGGGCGCGGCAAACCAGTGGCTCGTCCCGACGATCGAAATGATCGCGCAGCTGGCCATCGTAGGCGTGATCGCCTTGCGCGACCGGGCCGTTCGCGGCCGCGTGCACCCGGCCATCTGGGTGGCGATGGCCGGCGTCGCATTGCTCTACGCCTCGATCTGGACGCTGGCCGCCCTGCCTCCGTTCGCGGGCTATGTCTTCGCCCTGAAGGGGAGCGGCCTCTGAAGGCGGACCCGCCCGAATCTTCGCGGCACCGGCCGTTTCGTCTTGCCATTGCTCCTTGATTGACGGGCCGGATGGGGCCATCTGGCAGGTATGACCGCCCAGACCCCCATCCCGCCCGGCACCGACCTGCTCGCCGAGATCGACCGGCTGCGCAAAGAGCGCAATGCCGTGATCCTTGCCCATTATTACCAGAAGCCGGAAATCCAGGATCTGGCGGACTTCGTGGGCGACAGCCTTGAGCTCAGCCGCAAGGCGGCGGCCACCGATGCCGACGTGATCGCGTTCTGCGGGGTGAAGTTCATGGCGGATACGGCCAAGATCCTTTCGCCCGAAAAGATCGTGGTGCTGCCCGATCTCAACGCCGGGTGCAGCCTTGAAGACGCCTGCCCGCCCGACAAGTTCAGGGCCTTCCGCGAAGCGCATCCCGATCACATCGCGCTGACCTATATCAACTGCTCCACAGAGGTTAAGGCGCTGTCGGACGTGATCGTCACCAGTTCCAGCGCCGAAACGATCCTTGCCAAGATCCCGCCCGAACAGAAGATCATCTTCGGGCCGGACCGGCACCTTGGCGGCTATCTGAACCGCAAGTTCGGGCGCGACATGCTGTTGTGGCCGGGCGTGTGCATCGTGCACGAAGCCTTCAGCGAAACGGAACTGATGAAGCTGAAGGCGCAGAACCCCGGCGCCCCTGTGGCCGCGCATCCCGAATGCCCGCCCAGCATCATCGACCACGCCGATTTCGTCGGCTCTACCAGCGGCATCCTCAACTATGCAAAGGAAATGGACGGCGACACGCTGATCGTCGCGACCGAGCCGCACATCATCCACCAGATGGAAAAGGCGCTGCCGGGCAAGACCTTCATCGGCGCGCCCGGCGCGGACGGCAACTGCAACTGCAACATCTGCCCCTACATGGCACTGAACACGCTGGAGAAGCTCTATATCGCGCTGCGCGACCTCGAACCGCGTATCGAGATAGAGGAAAGCCTGCGCCTGAAGGCCAAGCAAAGCCTTGATGCGATGCTGGAAATGGCAAGCGGAACCGTGGGCAAGGGCGATCTTGGGGCAAAAGTCAGCGGCGACTGACAGGCGGCTGGCCAATCGGGGACGAGCAGCTTAACAGTTGCACAAGAAACGTCTTTTCCGCCCCGCAAAGAGGTCGCCCGATCCCATGAAGTTCCGTTATCCCCGTACCGCCGCTCTTCTTGCAGCGGCCTGCGCCGCGCCGTTTCTGGTTGCCGCCGCCGCCAGTGCGGACAATGCTGATCCCTACCTGTGGCTGGAAAACATCCACGGCGAAAAGGCGCTGGCGACGGTCGGGAAATGGAATGCCGAGACCGCCAGGGTGCTGGATGCGATGCCCGGCTATGAGGCCGACCGGGTGCGCGCGAAGGCGATCATGGATGACGAACACCAGATTGCCGAACCCGCGCAGGTGATGGGCGACACCGTCACCAACCTTTGGCGCGATGCGAAGCATCCCAAGGGATTGTGGCGCGAGGCGAGCCTGTCGTCCTACCTTTCCGGCAAGCCCGAATGGCAAACGCTGATAGACGTGGATGCGCTGGGCAAGGAAGAAGGCAAAAGCTGGATCTGGCACGGCGCCAACTGCCTTGCGCCCGATTACGAACGCTGCCTCGTCTCGCTCAGCCCCGGCGGATCGGACGCCGACGTGATGCGCGAATGGGACCGCACGACGAAAAGCTTCGTCGACGGCGGCTTCACCCTGCCCGAAGCCAAGAGCACCGTCGCGTGGGAGGATGCAGATACGCTGCTTGTCGCCACCGACTTTGGCAAGGGGACGATGACCACGTCGGGCTATCCCTTCGTCGTAAAACGCTGGAAACGCGGCACGCCGCTTTCCGCCGCGCAAACGGTGATGGAAGGCAAGGCGAGCGACGTTGGCGTGTTTCCGCGGCGGCTGATCGATTCGGACGGCACGGCCTATAATGTCATCAATCGCGGCATCACCTTCTATACCGGCGAGACGTGGATCGAAGGGCCGGACCACGCGTTCATCAAGACACCGCTTCCGGAAACCGCGGACCTGGAAGGCGTCGAAGGCGGGCGGTTGTTCGCTTTCCTCAACAAGCCGCTGGGCGAAATCCCCGCCGGATCGGTGGTCGACTGGGCGATCCCCGATGTGATCGCGGGCACGGCCGGCGCGCCCGAAGTGGTCTTCACGCCCAACGCCCGCCAGGCGGTGGAGGACGTCGGCACGACCGACCATCACGTGTGGATCAAGCTGCTGGACGACGTATCGGGCCGCCTGCTGGTGATGACACGCGGCGCGGACGGCACATGGTCCCACCAAACGGCCGACTTGCCAGACAAGGCGACGATCACGCTGAAGGCCAGCGCGGACAAGCAGGACATCGCCTTTGCCACGGTGCAATCGTTCCTGGTGCCGCCCACGCTCTATGCGGTGGATGCCGGCGGCAAGGCGGCCGCGGTGCAATCGCTCCCCGCAAAGTTCGATCCCTCGCAATTCACCGTGGAACAGCGCTTCGCCACGTCGAAGGACGGCACGCGCGTGCCCTATTTCCTGGCGATGCGGAAAGGCGTGAAGGGGCCGGTGCCCGCACTGATCCACGCATACGGCGGTTTCCGTGTCGCGCAGACGCCGACCTATCTTACCACCGAACCCTATCGCGCCGGGCCGCTGGCGCTGTTCTGGGTGGAGGACGGCAACGCCTATGTACTCGCCAACATACGCGGCGGCGGCGAATACGGGCCGAAGTGGCACGATGCGGCGCTGCGCGAAAAGCGGCAGAATGCCTATGACGATCTTTATGCCGTGGCGCAGGACCTGGTGAAGCGCGGGATCACCGCCAGGGGCAAGATCGCGGTTTCGGGCCGGTCCAATGGCGGGCTGATGGCGGGCGTTGCGATGACTCAGCGGCCGGACCTGTTCGGCGCGGCGATCATCGGTTCGCCGCTGCTCGACATGAAGCGTTATTCGCATATGCTGGCGGGCGCTTCGTGGATGGCCGAATACGGCAATCCCGACAATCCGAAGGACTGGGCCTTCATCAGGAAGTATTCGCCCTACCAGAACCTGAAGGCGGGCGTGCACTATCCGCCGCCGTTCATCTATCTTTCGACCGAGGATGACCGCGTCCACCCGGGCCATGCGCGCAAGTTCACCGCCAAGCTGAAAGCGCTGGGCGATACGGTCTATTACCATGAATACCGCGAGGGCGGGCATTCGGTGGGTGCAGCCCATGCCGAAGACGCGGTGCGCGCGGCGATGCTGCACGCATACCTGCGCCACGTGCTGATGGGCGTGCAGCCGCTGAAAGGCCCGGTGAAACAGTGACCGCGCG